>JAJZNB010000219.1 GCA_021848085.1 Actinomycetes bacterium | reverse complement strand
GTTCTTACGCTCGGCTGAGACAAAATCGGGTCTTCCGGCATGAATGTGGGTCCGATGGGGCGAACGTTCGTTTGTCGCTCGACCGATCGCAGTGGCAGGACCAGGGCCGCGATCAGGCCAGCCGCAGGGGCGGCTGGCTCATTCCCATTGTGACTGGCGGCATCTTCGGCCCCGGCCCGTCAAGGGTCGGCCGGCCACACGTGGCCGGCCTCGGCTCCGCCGCCCCTTGACGGGCCTTTCGCGTGGCCAGCGAGATGTGCACAAATCGCGGCGGCCCGGACCGCGGCCCGATACCCGTCGTGAGCTGCCGATTCTCCAACCCGGATGCCTCGGATCACCCACATCCATGCCGGGAGGCCCACAAAATCATCCATTCCGCTCAACAGTTGGCAGCCCCACCCCTCAGCAGGCGAGGGTGTTCGAGACGGTGCTGGTGGCTCTGGCCGACCACGGCTTCACCCCCACCGCCATCGCCGCCCGCCTCACCTACCTGAGCGCCCCCGACGCCATCCAGGGCGCGCTGGCCGCCGGCCTGCTCGGCGGCGGGTCCCGGTTCCTGGGGGTGAGCGAGGACACCGGCCGGTTCCTGGCCGAGGCGCTGGCCGGCGCCGGCGAGCTGCCCGCCGACGACGCCGGCTGGGACGCCGTGGCCCGTCACGCCGTCGAGGCCCGCCGGGCCGCCGGAGGGCTGGTGCCGGGCCTCGGCCACCACCTGCACAAGGATGGCGACCCCCGCACCCCCGTCATCGTCCGCATCGCCCGCCACGAGGGTCAGTACGGTCCGCACCTGGCCCTGTTCGAGGCGGCGGGTCGGGTCGCCCCGGCCGTGCTGGGCCGCCGGCTGCCGCTCAACGGCGCCGGCGCCTGCGGTGCGGCGCTGGCCGATCTGGGCATCCCGCTGCCGCTGCTGCGGAGGGTGGTGCTGCTGGCCCGCTGCGCCGGGCTGCTCGGCCATCTCGCCGAGGAGCTGCGCCGACCCATCGCCAACGACATCTTCCGCGACGTGGAGACCCACGCCGTCTACGTCGAGCCCTCCTGAGAGGACTCCCGCCGTCTCGGTGGCGCCCAGGAGCACGGCGCCGTCTACGTCGTGTCCCCCGGAGAGGAGAGCAGCTCGCTCCGCAGGTGGGCCAGCACCTCGGGGTCCTCGAGGCCGGTGACGTCCCCCCGGGTGTCGCCCTCCACCACCAGCTCGCGCAGCAGCCGGCGGACGATCTTGCCGCTGCGGGTGCGGGGCATGGTCGACAGCACGTAGATGCGCCGGGGTCGGGCGATGGGTCCGATGGCCTGCACCAGCTGCTCGGCCAGCTGCGCCTCGTCAACGGTGCCGGCCGCGTCGGCGGTCAGGGTGACGAAGCCCACCGGCACCTGGCCCTTGGTCGGGTCGTCGACGCCGATGACGGCCGCCTCGGCCACCCCTGGCACGCTCAGCAGGGCGCTCTCCATCTCCATGGTCGACAGCCGGTGGGCGGCGACGTTGATGACCCCGTCGACCCGGCCCACCACCCAGATGTGCCCGTCGGGATCTTCGAGGGCGGCGTCGGCGCTGGCGTAGCAGCCGGGGCCGAAGGTGCTGAAGTACTGGGTCCGGTACCGTTCGGGTTCGCGCCAGATCCCCCGGAACAAGGCGGGGAACGGGGCGGTGAGCACCAGGTGGCCGACTGCCCCGGTGGGCACCGGCCGCCCCGACTCGCCGCCGGCGGCCGGGCCGTCGGCGGCGTCGATGGCATCGGCCGCCTCGTCGGCCAAGATGGCGTAGGCGTGGCCCGGCAGCGGCAGGCCGCACGACCCGGGCTTGGCCGGCGTCACCCCGACGATCGACGACGTCCAGGCGCTGCCGGTCTCGCTCTGCCCGTAGGTGTTGTTGATCTCGAGGTGGCCGTGGCCGATGTGGTCCTGCACCCAGTGCCAGGTCTTGGCGTCGAGTGGCTCACCGACCAAAGCCACCAGCTGCAGCGTCGACAGGTCGTGGGGTGTGGCCCACTGCTCGCCGTAGCGGGCCAGCATCCGCAGCAGGGTGGGGGCGGTGAAGACCTTGGTGACGCCGTGCTCCGCCACGATCCGGTAGAAGCGGTCCGGTTCGGGATGGTCGAGGGCCCCCTCGCAGGCCAGCATGGTGGCCCCGCAGGCGGTGGCACCCACCAGCTCGAAGATCGGGAAGGTGAGCCACCCGACATCCGCCGTGCACCAGTAGACGTCTTCGGGGCCGAGGTCCAACGACAGCTTCACGTTGTGGTAGGCGCCGACCAGGAAGCCGATGCCGCTGTGGACCAGCCCCTTGGGCTTGGCGCTGGTGCCGCTGGTGTAGATGATGAAGCCCGGCTCGTTGGCCTCGACCGGCACCGGGTCGGCCAGGGAGGTGGTGGCGGCCAGCAGCTCGTCCCAGAAGACGTCGCGGCCGGCGGTCATCGGCACCAGCGGGTTGTCGCTGCGCCGCACCACCACCACGTGCTCCACGCTGGGCAGCTCGCCGAGCACGGAGTCCAAGGTGGCCTTGAGCGGCACCACTCGCCCCCGGCGGAAGGTCTCGTCGGCGGTGACCACCACCCGGGCTCCGGTGTCGACGATGCGGTCGGCCAGCGCCTGGGCCGAGAAGCCCGAGAAGACGATGTTGTAGATGGCGCCGATCCGGAAGCAGGCGTGCACGGCGGCGAACGTCTCGAGCAGGTTGGGGAGGAAGATCGCCACCACCTCCCCCCGGCGCACCCCCAGCTCGGCCAGGGCCTGGGCGAAGCGGGCCGTCTGCTCGAGCAGCTCGGCGTAGCTCCAGGACCGCTCGGCGCCGTCCTCGCCCAGCCAGCGCACGGCCAGCCGGTCGGGATGGCGCCGGGCGTGGCGATCCACGCAGTTGACGCTGACGTTGCCCATGACGCCGGGGAAGTAGCGGAACCCGTCGGCCAGGTCCCCGGTCACCACCGGATCGGGCGGCCATCCCGACCGCCACTCGAGCTCGCCCGCCACCGTGGCCCAGTAGGCGCCGGGGTCCTCGATCGACGCCTGGTACAGAGCCCGGTAGCCGGCCAGGTCCGACACCGCCAGCCGCCCCGACGGCGGCCGCGGCGGCGCCACCAGCCCTGCGTCGCGCACCATGGGTGGAAGCTCCACCCGGCCTGCCCTTGCACCCTCCACGGCCATCGCCACCCCCTCGTCGTCTCCGACGGGCGTCTCGAGCCCCCCGAGACGAGCCGAGCCTACTGCCGCCTCCTCGGCCGCACCCGGCCGATTGAGGACGACCGCTCAGGCGGGTGAAGCGCCGCTCAGCCGGCGCGGCTGCCGGCCGGCCCGGCGGTGCGGGTGAAGCGCCGCTCAGCCGGCGCGGCTGCCGGCCGGCCCGGCGGTGCGGGTGAAGCGCCGCTCAGGCGATGCGGGTGAAGAGCCGCTCCAGCTCGTCGATCTGGTAGCCGGCGGCGGCGGCGGCCTCGGGATGCTTGGCGCACCAGGCCAGCCCGCCGGCCACCAGCCGGAACCCGGCCTGCTCCACCGCCCGGTTGGCCGCGGCCAGCTGGGTGAGGATCTTGCCGCAGTCGGCGCCTTCGACCAGCAGCCGCTGCACCCCGCGCAGCTGGCCTTCGGCCCTCCGCAGCCGGTTGATCACCTGCTCAGTGAGCTCGGCCGGCAGAGCCGTCTGCTCGGGCCCGACGGCCGGCTCGGGCTCGACGGCCGGCACCGGCCCGTCGAGGCCCGGCGCCGGCGCTGCCACGCTCGACGGGCTGCCTGGTGAAGACGCCTGGGCTGGTGAAGACGCCTGGGCTGGTGAAGACGCCTGGGCTGGTGAAGACGCCTGGGCCGGTGAAGACGCCTGGGCCGGTGAAGACGGGTGCGGGCTCATCGAGCTCCTCTGCTGTGGTCCAACGCCGCCTGCACCAGCGGTGTTCGCTTGCTCGGCCACCGGCGGCGGCCGGAGGGTCGACAGCGTTTGGACATGACATCCATCACGTCCTCTATGATACCCCCTGGGGTAGGCACTCCTCATCTCAGGGGTCGCCACCTCTCCGTTCACCGAGCCCTCCGGAGGAACCTTCTGTGTCCACCGACCACGCCGCCGCGCGCCTGGCCGACCTCGAGCTGCCCGAAGACCCCGGTCGCCCGCCCTCCGCGGCCGGCGACACCCACCCCGGTGCCTTCGCCCGCCTCGGCGGGTGGGCCGGGTCGCACCTGCGCCCGGTGCTGATCGGCTGGCTGGTCGTGCTGGTGGTGTTCGGCGTGTTCGCCCCCAAGGTCGAGTCGGTGCTGGCCGGTGCCGGCTGGCAGGACTCCACCAGCCAGTCGGTGCACGCCCGCCAGCTCATCCGCCGGGACTTCTCGGGCCTGGGATCGAGCGCCCTGCAGGTGGTGGTGGTCGACCATCAGCGGCCCATCGCCGCCGACCCCGCCGCCCAGGCCACCGTGGCCAAGGTGGAGGTGATGCTGCGCCACAACCCCGACGTCTCCACCGTGGTGCCGCCCCAGCCCGGCCTGTCGCTGTCGAAGGACGGCCGCACCGCCGTCGTGACCGCCGGCGCGGCGGCCGACACCAACCGGATGGTCAGCGCCGCCACCAAGCTGGCCAAGCCGCTCGCCGCCCTCGGCCACGGCCCCGTCAGCGTCACCTTGACCGGTGACAGCGCCTTGTGGGCCGACTTCAACGCGGCCAACCACTCGGCCATGATGCGCTCGGAGATGCTGTCGTGGCCGGTGACGCTGGCCATCTTGGTGGTCGCCTTCGGCAGCCTGGTGGCAGCCGGCCTGCCGCTCATGTTGACCATGGCCGGCCTGCTGGTGGCGGCTGGGGCGCTGGTGCTGGCCAACCACCTGGCTCCGGTGTCGATCTGGGCTCTCAACTTCGCCCTGATGTTCGCCCTCGCCCTGGGCATCGACTACGCTTTGTTCCTGGTGGTGCGGTTCCGTGCCGCCCTGGTCCGACGCGACGTGCAGCCTGGGGACCGGGCAGCGGCGGCCGCCGCAGTGGCCGAGACCCTGGCCACCGCCGGCAAGGCCGTCGCCTTCTCGGCGCTTACGGTGCTGGCCTCGCTGGCCTCGATCCTGATCGTGCCCAGCCCGGCCTTCCGCTCCATGGCCCTCGGCATCATGCTGTCGGTGGTCGCCGTGCTGGCCGCCACCTTGACGCTGCTGCCCGCCGTGCTCGGCAAGCTCGGTACCCGGGTCAACGCCGCCCGGGTGCGGATCCGCCGCGGCGGCGACGACCTGCCCCACGGGCACCGCCTGGAGCAGCGCCTGCACGGCTGGGGCCGCCTGCTGTGGCGGCATCCGGCGGTGGCCGGGGTGCTCGGCCTCGGCGTGCTGGTGCTGGCGGCCGTGCCCGTCTTCGGGCTGCGCACCTCCATGCCCTCCATCACCATCATCCCTGCCTCCGCCAACGCCCGTGCCGGCTATCGGCAGGTGACGGCGGCCTTCGGTCCGGGGGCGCCAGGCACCCTGCAGGTGCTGGTGCCGGCCGCTGACCAGGTCGGCGCGCTGCACGTCGCCGCCCACACCCCCGGGGTGGCGGCGGCCGTGCCGGGGCCGACCAGGGCCGGATGGACCTTGGACCAGGTGGTGCCCACCACCGGCCCCTCCACCCCGGCCACCGGGGCCACCATCGAACGCCTGCGCCACGACCTGCCCGCAGGGTCGCTGGTCGGCGGCGCCGCCGCCGAGAACTTCGACCTACAGCAGGCGCTGGCGGCCAAGACCCCCATCGTCTTCGGCATGCTGGCCGGTCTGGGCTTCCTGCTGCTGCTGGTGGCGCTGGGTGCCCCCCTCATCGCCTTGAGCGGCGTGGTGGCCACCGGCCTGTCGGTGGCCGGCGCCTTCGGCGTGGCCCGGCTCATCTTCCAGAACGGGGACCTGTCGGGGCTGCTGCACTTCACCCCCCAGGGCTTCGTCGACGCCTGGGCGCCGCTG
>JAJZNB010000023.1 GCA_021848085.1 Actinomycetes bacterium | reverse complement strand
GCTGCTCGACGGTCTGCGCCGCGCCGAGGAGGCCCAGGCCGACCTGGTGGCCTTCCCTGAGCTTGCCCTCACCGGCTACCCCCCCGAAGACCTCCTGCTGAAGCCGGCCTTCATCGAGGACAACCTGACCGCCTTGGACCAGGTGGCCCGGGCCACGACGCGCTGTGCGGCCCTGGTCGGCCACGTCGACGTGGTCGGGGACGTCGGCTCGGCCGTCACCCAGGCGGCCGGTGTGGGTCGGGTCACCCGGGAGGAGGCGACCCGCGGCGCTCCCCGACGGCTGCGCAACGCCGTGGCCGTCTGTGGCGGCGGAACCGTCATCGGCCGCTACCACAAGCGCCGCCTGCCCAACTACGGCGTGTTCGACGAGGAGCGCTGGTTCGCGGCCGGCACCGGTGAGCTGCAGCTGTTCGAGATCGGTGGCGTCCCGGTGGGGCTGGCCATCTGCGAGGACCTGTGGCTGCCCGACGGCCCCGTGGCCCGCCAGGGTCGAGCCGGCGCCGCCCTGGTGGTGGTGGTCAACGCCTCCCCCTACTCGCTGCGCCGGGCCGACGAGCGCCTCGAGGTGGTCCGGGCCCGGGCGGCCGAAGCTGGCTGCGCCATCGCCTACCTGAACCAGGTCGGCGGCCAGGACGAGCTGGTCTTCGACGGCGCCTCGCTGGTGGTGAGCCGCGACGGGGAGCTGCTGGCCCGCGCTGCCCAATTCGGCGAGGAGGTGCTGGTGCTCGACCTGGCCCTGCCCGAGCCCGACGGGCACCCGGCCGTGACCCTGCCGCTGGTGCAGGCCACCCCCCGGCGGCCGGCGCCGCCTCCGGCCGAGGTGCTGTGCCCGGCGCCGGCCGAGCCGCTCAGCCTCGAGGGTGAGGTCTACGCCGCCTTGCGCCTCGGCACCCGCGACTACCTGGCCAAGAACGGCTTCAGCGACGCCGTCATCGGCCTGTCGGGCGGCATCGACTCGTCCCTGGTGGCGGCGGTGGCCACCGACGCCCTCGGCGCCGAGCATGTCCACGGGCTGGCCATGCCCTCGCGCTACTCGAGCCGCGGCTCGGTGCGCGACGCCGAGGCGCTGGCCGCCGCCTTGGGCATCGATCTGACCGTGGTGCCCATCGAGGTGGCCCACGCCGCCTTCGCCGCCACCTTGGAGCCCGTGCTCGGCGCTGCGCCGCACGGCCTGACCGACGAGAACCTGCAGTCGCGGGTGCGGGGCGTGCTGCTGATGGCGGTGTCCAACGCTCGGGGTTGGATCGTGCTGACCACCGGCAACAAGAGCGAGATGGCTACCGGCTACTCCACCCTCTACGGCGACTCCGCCGGCGGCTTCGCCGTCATCAAGGACGTCCCCAAGACCCTCGTCTACCGCCTGTGCCGCTACCGCAACCAGGCCGCCGGCCGCGACCTGATCCCGCCGGAGGTGCTCGACAAGCCGCCCTCCGCCGAGCTGCGTCCCGGCCAGCGCGACGACCAGAGCCTGCCGCCCTACGAGCTGCTCGACCCGGTGCTGGCGGGCCTGGTGGAGGACGACCTGTCGGTCGCTGACCTGGTGGGTCGGGGCTACGACCCGCAGGTGGTGGCCCGGGTGGCCCGGCTGGTGGACCTGGCCGAGTACAAGCGGCGCCAGTCGCCGCCCGGGGTGCGCATCACCCCCCGTGCCTTCGGCAAGGATCGGCGCATGCCGATCACCAACCGCTACCGCTTCGACGTGCCGGCCACCCCCGGCGGGGCCGGCGGCGACGGTCTGACCCCGTCGGCGGTGGTGCCATGACCGCCCTCGGCGACGCCGTCTGGGTGGCGTTGGCCGGGTCCGACACCCCCGCCGCCGGCGCTTCGCAGGCGCTGCCGCTGCAGCAGAGCGCCCGGCTGCTCGGCGGCTACCGCTGGGTGGAGCAGCGGCTGTTCGAGGTCCTCGGCCGCTGGGCCGCCACCGAATCGCTGCCCGAGGCCTGCCTGCTGTTCGACGTGCAGAGCCAGCAGCACGCCTGGCACGCCGAGCTGTTCGAGGAGCGGCTGCCGGTGCTCGACGGGTTCGACCCCGCCGAGGTGACGGTGGCGCCCTCGGTCGGGGTCGAGCGCCTGCTGGCCGGTCTGGCCGGCGACGAGCCGGCCGGCGCTGCTTCACCCGCCGGGGCCGACGACGACGGCCGGCGCGGCGGAACGCTGCTGCGACTCGCCGGCCTCGGCCGTGTCATCCTGCCCCGGCTGGTCGCCGGTTACACCGTGCACCTGCGCCGCTGCGCCCCGATGGCTGACGCCGCCGTGGCCAGGGTGCTTCGGCTGGTGCTCGACGACGACCTCGACGCCTGGCGGGCCACCGAGCTGATGGTGCAGAGCCTGGCCCGCCGGCCCCATGATCTGGCCGTGCTCACCGACCACCAGCGCCACTGGGAGGAGCTGCTGCTCGGCCACGCCGGGCTGGCGCCTTGGCCGGCAGGCGCCGCCACGGACGCCTCCGCCGGGCCGACGCCGGGCTCGGCACCCTCCGTCGGGCCGACGCCGGCTGACACCCCGCCGGCTGGCACCCCGCCGGCCGGTTCTCCGCCGGCTGAAACCCCGCCGGCCGGCACCGCGCCGGGAGGCTCTCTGCCGCTCGGCTGAATCCCTCCGCCGGGCGCTTCTCCGCCGGTCCTGACCGTCCGGAAGGGGCCTGCCGGGCGTTGCCGGAGGCCCGTTCCTGCCCGGTCCGGCTCTTGACGCCCCCGGTAGACTTGAGCAGCAAGCGGGTGGCTCACGGCCGGGCGGTTCCGAGAGTTTCTCGACGAGAGGTGGCAAGGTTGGCGAAAGAGCGGGCCGAGCGCGACGAGGAAGACCTCGTACGGCTGTATCTCACCGACATCGGCCAGTATCCGCTGCTCACCAAGGACGACGAGGTCCGGCTGGCCCAGACCATCGAAGCCGGCCACGCCGCCGCCCAGAAGCTGTCGGGCAAGGCCAAGGACCTCACCCCAGCCAAGCGCCGCGAGTTGCGCCGGGCGGTGCTCTCCGGTGAGCAGGCGCAGCAGACCTTCGTCCAGTCCAACCTCAGGCTGGTGGTGTCGATCGCCAAGAAGTACCAGGCGTCGGGGCTGCCGCTGCTCGACCTGATCCAGGAGGGCAACCTCGGCCTGATGCACGCCGTGGAGAAGTTCGACTGGCGCAAGGGCTTCAAGTTCTCCACCTACGCCACCTGGTGGATCCGTCAGGCCATCACCCGGGGCATCGCCAACACCGGCCGCACCATCCGCCTGCCGGTCCACGCCGGCGACA
This sequence comes from Actinomycetes bacterium, assembly GCA_021848085.1. GTDB lineage: Bacteria > Actinomycetota > Acidimicrobiia > Acidimicrobiales > UBA8190 > JAJZNB01. The sequence continues at coordinate 2,665 of JAJZNB010000023.1, read as the reverse complement.
CCCTGGCCCGCGTCCAGAAGGCCCAGGCCCGCCTGGAGCTGAAGCTGGGCCGGCCCGCCACCTTGAACGAGCTTGGGCTCGAGGTCGAGATGCCCGAGGACAAGCTCATCGAGGCGCTGCGCTTCCGAGCCGAGCCGCTGTCGCTGTCCGAACCGCTGCGCGAGGACGGCGACGCCGAGCTCGGCGACGTGGTCGAGGACCGGTCGGCCGACTCACCGTTCGAGGTGGCAGCCACGTCGCTGCTGCCGGACGAGATCGAGCGGCTGCTCTCACCGCTCGACGAGCGCGAGCGCGAGATCCTCCGCCTGCGCTTCGGGCTCGACCGCGGGGAACCGCGCACCCTCGAGGAGGTCGGTGAGCACTTCAACCTCACCCGGGAGCGGATCCGCCAGATCGAGGCGCGGGCCATGTCCAAGCTGCGCCATCCCTCTTCCGACACCGGCGCCCGCGACCTGCTCACGGTGTAGCCCCCGGCCCCCGGCGCCAGGCGCATCGGTCGCCGGGGCACCGAGCCCGGGGCCATCCCCGGGTGGCCCGCCGGGTCGAGCGCGCCGGCACCGCCACCAACCGGCGCCAGGTGGGCAGCCGCGGCTACGCTGGGCGGCCATGAAGAAGCTGCTCGTCCTCGCCGTCCTCGTCGGTTTGGGCCTGGTGGCCGCCAAGCGCCTGCGCGAGGCTTGAGCCCACCCATCGCCCAGCACCGCATCAGCTGACCACACGTCGGCCGGCCACCACACCCCCGGCCTCGGGCCGCGTCCGTTCCGTCTCCTGCTTCAGCCGGCCCAGGGTCGTTCAACCGGCACGGCGCCACCGGTGGTTGTAGTGCCAGGCCAGCAGGGCGGCGCCGGTGGCGGCCGCCGCCGCCCCGGTCATCGCCGCCGCCGTCGGCAGGCTCGGCACCGGCACCCGGTCGCGTAAGCGCACCGGCCGGACGAACTGTGCCGTCTCCCAGCCGCGGTCGCGCGCCAGGCGGGCCAGGACCCGATCCGGGTTGACCGCCACCGGGTGGCCCACCACCTCCAGCATGGGCGCATCGGTGTAGGAGTCGCTGTAGGCGTAAGAGGCATCGAGGTCGACGCCCTCGGCGGCGGCCAGCCGGGCGATGGCCTCGGCCTTGAACGGCCCGTAGGCGTAGAAGGCCATCTCGCCGGTGTAGCGACCGGTCACGTCGAGCACCGCCCGGCTGGCGATGCAGCCGTCGACCCCCAGGTACTCGGCCAGGGGGCGGACGATCTCCTCGGGTGATGCCGACACCAGGTACACCCGCCGTCCGGCCGCCTGGTGCCGCTCGATGAGGTCGAGCGCCTCGGCGTAGATGATGGGCTCCACCACCTGGTCCAGGGTGTCGCGCACGATGCGTGACACCTCGCTCTGGGACCAGCCCCGCGTCAGCAGCAGCACCGATTCGCGTACCTTGTCGAGCTTCTGCTCGCTGGCCCCCAGGTGCAGGTAGACGAACTGCGACGCCAGAGCCCGCACCACCGTCGAGCGCGAGATCAGCCCTCCTTTGTAGAAGGGGCGGCCGAACGCGGCGATGGAGGCCCGGGCGATGACGGTCTTGTCGAGGTCGAAGAAGGCGGCCTCCACTGGTGGCAGTCTACGGCCGGGCTGGCCGCCCGCCGCCGCCGGGCGAAGGGGGGCCCACCATCAGCTGGCGCACCGCCTGCTCGGAGTCGTCGGTCATCAGCAGCAGCACCTCGTCCCGGCGGCCAGCGCTACCTCCTCCAGATGGGCGTCGCCTCCCTCGAGCCGCAGCAGCCCCCACCTGGGAGCCGACCGGCACCGCCTCCGCCGCCAGCGCCGAGATCAGCTGGGAGGTCGACACCGACACGTCGACCCCCCAGGCCTCGGTGAACAGCCACTGGTTCTTGGGGTGGTTGACCCGGGCGATCACCCGGGGCACGGCGAATCCTGCGCGGCCAGGTCCCAGGCGATGGGGGTGCCGACGTTGCCGACGCCGGCGATGGCCCCCTTCACGCCTCGGGCCGGGCCCGCTCCAGGTCGCCGCGGTCGAAGCCCGAGCCGATCACCGGATGCCCCCCAGCCTTCGGGGAGGCGTCGGAAGGCCCTCGCCGACGTGTCGATCATGGCCACGCTGCGGCCCTGCTCCACCAGCTGGACGGCCAGGCCGGAGCCAACCGGGCCGCATCCCACCAACACGACGTGCACCCGCACATGCAACACGGCCCGGGCCGGGCCGCACAACTCCGTGGCGGCGCCAGGAGGGGGAGCCGCCGGCCGGTCGCGGATGAACGGTGGCCGTGACCTCCTCCGAGCCCCGGGGCGCTCCCGGCCCGGCTGGCGGTGGGCCCCAGCTGGCGGCCGTCGTCCACACGCTCACGGTGGCGGCGGCGGCGGCGGCCGCGGCGGTGGCCGCCTCGAGTCCTGCAACGCCCGGATCCCCCTGGTCTGGATGGTGCTCAACCTTCGAAGCCTGGTCCTCGGGGCGAGCCTGCTGGCCTTCGCCGTGCGCCGCGCGCCCCGGGTCACCGACGTCCCCACTGTGCTGGCCCAGGTGGCCTCGGCCGCCTACGGCACCAGCACCGTGGGGGCGGGCCTTCTATTACCGATCACGTACCCATCACCGATCACCTGCCCATCACCGATCACCTGCCCATCACCGACCATCTGCCCATCACCGACCATCTGCCCATCACCGACCATC
>JAJZNB010000253.1 GCA_021848085.1 Actinomycetes bacterium | reverse complement strand
GCGCCAGCGCGGGCAGGCGACGCTGGTGCCGACCGACCTGTCGGGCGTGCGCGCCCTGCTGGCGGCACTCAAGCGCCACGAGGCCATCGGCATCCTGCCCGACCAGGTGGCGACCGGCGGCGACGGTTCGCCCATGGCGCGGCTGACGATGGCGTCCATCAGCCAGGCTACCTCCTGCTGGCACTCCGCTGCGGCGGGGTCGGGGGAGGCCAAGGCGGTGAAGACGGCGCTCACCAGCCGCGGCTGGCGGGCCATGGCCCGCAGCGCCCGGTCCAGGGCTTCCACCACCCGCTGGCCGGAGGTGGCTCCCCGGCGCGGGGCGGCGGCCAGCCGGGCGTCGAGCTGGGCCACGTAGTGGACCAGGGCGGCGGCCAGCAGGTGGTCTTTCGAGGTGAAGTAGCGGTAGACGGTGCCCATGGCGACCTGGGCCCGGGCGGCCACGTCGCGCATCTGCACGGCGTCGTAGCCGCCTTCGCCGGCCAGGGCCACAGCCGCGTCGATGACCCGCTGTCGGCGGTCCTGCTGGGCTCTGGTCAGGGCCCGGGCGACGGCCCTCTCCTCCTGCACGGCCGACGAGCCTACTGCCGTGTCCGGCGCCGGCCGCTTGGTGGCCGGGAGCCGTCCGGCAGCCCCGAGGCGCCACCTCCGACACCGCCGACGCCGCCCCCGGCACCCCCGGCACCGCCGACGGGATCCTCGGCACCCGCCGACGCCACCGCGGGCACCACCCCCGGCACCCCCGGCGCCTCCCCCGGCACTGCCGACGGGATCCTCGGCACCCGCCGACGCCACCGCGGGCGCCGCCGACGCCGCCTCTGACGGGGCGTCAACCGGTGCCGGCTAGGCTGCCACGGTCATGGACGAGGCGGACCCCACCCTCGCCGCCGCCGGACGGGTACCGGGCCGCCGCGGCCGGGCGACGCGCCAGCGGCTGCTGCAGTGCACGGCGGAGCTGATCGGCACCACGCCGTGGCGGTCGATCAAGGTGATCGACATCGCCCGGAGCGCCGGCACCTCCCCGGCCACCTTCTACCAGTACTTCACCAACGTGGAGGCGGCCATCCTGGTGCTGGCCGAGGGGATGGTGGACGCCGCCGAGGAGCTGGCCGAGCTGGTGGAGGGCGGCTGGTCCCCCGAGCACAGCTGGCCGACGGCGGTGGCCGTCGTGGAGGGCTTTCTGGCCCATTGGGAACAGCACCGGATGCTGTTCCGGGTGGTGGACCTGGCCTCCGATGAGGGCGACCTGCGGTTCCGGGGGCTGCGGGTGCAGGCCCTCAACGCCGTGACGGTGGCTCTGGCCCGGGTCATCTCCGCCGAGGTGGCGTCCTCGCCGGCGGGTGCGGACCCCATGGCGGTGGCGTCGATGGCGGTGTCGATGCTGGCCACGGTGGCCGCCTGCCGCTACGGCTACGAGCTCTGGGGGATCCGCACGGCCGCCATGGTCGACTCGGCAGCCAGGATGCTGCACTGGGCGGTCACCGGACGCGAGGCGGCAGCCGAGGCGGCGGTGCCCACGGGCTCCCTGCCGCCCCGGACCGGTCCGGTGCTCGGCGGCGGCGCCGCCCAGGCCCGGCGGCGTCCTCGTCGGGCCCACGACGCCGCCGGCCGCGCCCCGACAGCACCCGGGTCGACGGCGGCACCAGCGGGCCGGGCCGCAGCGGGCCGGGCCGACGCGGACGGCTCGCCGGCCGGCACCTCCCGCAGGCCCCGGCGCGCCTGACAGGTCCCCCCGGCGGCTGAGCGCCTGCCGGTCGGACCGCCGCCGGTCAGGGCAGCGGGTGTGGCGTCGGCCGGGACGGCACCTCGACCCGCAGCAGGTCCGACGCCGCCACCACGTCGGGGAACACCTCGGCCGCCTCACGCTGGAGCACGGCAACATCGGGGTAGCGCTGTGAGAAGTGGGTCAGCACCAGCCGCCGGGCGCCGGCCTCGGCCGCGATCCGCCCGGCCTGGGCCGCGGTGAGGTGGAGGTAGGTCTCAGCCCGGTCGGCTTGGTCCTCGCCGAAGGTCGACTCGCACACCAGCAGGTCGACGCCGGCAGCCAGGGCGAAGGCGTTGTCGCACAGGGCGGTGTCCATGATGAAGGCCATGGCCTGGCCCCGGCGCGGCACGCTCACCTCCTCCACGCCGACACGGCGGCCATCGACCTGCAGCTGCCCGGCTCGCTGCAGCTCCCCCACCGCCGACCCGTGGATGCCGGCGGCGTGCAGCCGCTCGGGCACCATGGTCCGCCCCGACGGCTCCTCCAGGCGCCAGCCGACGGTGGGGGTGCGGTGACGCAGCGGCAGGGCCGACAGGGTGAAGGGGCTGCCGGCAGCCACCACCGCCCCGTCGGCCGGCACCGGATGCTCGCGCACCGGCGCCTGGTGGTCAGCCACCGTGGCGTGCCGCAGCCGGTCGATGTAGACCTGCCCGGCGGCGGGGAAGCACAGGTCGACGGGGTGCTCCACCCGGTCGAGCGCCAGGCGACCCAGCACGCCGGGCAGCCCCAGGCAGTGGTCGCCGTGGAGGTGGGTGATGCAGATGCGGGTGATGCTCGGCGAAGACACGCCAGCCAGCACCATCTGCCGCTGGGTGCCCTCGCCGGGGTCGAAGAGGACCCCCTCGCCGTCCCAGCGCAGCAGGTAGCCGTTGTGGTTGCGGTGCCGGGTGGGAGCTTGGCTGGCGGTGCCCAGCACCACCAGCTCGCGTGAGGCCATCGCCCCATTGTGGTCGACCCGGCCCAGCGACCATGTCGCCTCGGGTGTGCCGGCACGTCCATTGGTGCCCGCTCGATGCGGGGGGCCGGTGTCGGCGCCCGGCTCGACAGCCGGGTCAGCGGCGGAGCTGGGCGGCCAGGGCCTGCAGCTCAGCCAGCTGGGCCACAGCCTCGGCCTGCTTCTCGGTGACGTCCTTGAGCTCGGCGACGGTGGCGGCCACCGACCGCAGCTGCTCGAGGGAGACCGGGGCAGCCGGGGCCGGGGCAGGCGAAGCCGGGCCAGCGGCCGGTGCCGGCACCAGATCGAGAGCCCCGGCTTCCAGGTACGGCACGGCGTCGGCGGCCGCGACGGGTGGCGCGTCCGCCAGCTGGCTGCTCAGCTCCGCCGCCGTCGCCGTGGTGAGGACGACGGCACCGTCGCAGCCCGAGTCGGTGCCGAGCAGGTCGGCGGGTCCCAGGTCGCCACCGGACGGCGGACCGACGCCGAGCGGCTCGTCCCACGCCAGCCCGCCAGCCGGTGCCAGATCGATGCCGCCCAGCTCGTCGAGGTCGAGATCCCCGTCGTGGTACGGCTCGGCTCCGGCCAGCGCTCCGCCGAGGGGCCATGTTCCTCCGCCGCCGAGGCCGGCGGCAGCTGGTCCTCCGCCGCCGAGGCCGGCGGCAGCTGGTCCTCCGCCGCCGAGGCCGGCGGCAGCTGGTCCTCCGCCGCCGAGGCCGGCGGCAGCTGGTCCTCCACCGCCGAGGCCGGCGGCAGCTGGTCCTCCACCGCCGAGGCCGGCGGCAGGCGGCTCGGTTCCCAGCCCGAGGAGCGGCACCCGCGCCGGGGGTGGCGCCGGGTTCAGCGCCAGCGCCGGGGCGGCGGCCAGCACCTCCTCCTGCCGGCGGACCACCATGGCCTGCCGCAGCTGGTCGCGCCGCGGCGCGAGGAACTTGCCCACGGCCGCGGCCAGGCGCTTGTGGCCCTCGTCGTCGGGGAAGACGCCGTCGGCCAGGTGGCCGGCACCGAAGACCTCTGCCCCGGGCACCACGAAGAGGCGGTCGTCGCCGGCGGAGACCAGGGCGGCGGCGGCCTCCTCTGCGGCCCGGCGCAGCTCGGCGAGGGTGGCGCCGACGCGGTTGGGGGCCTTCTCGGCGTCGGGCCACAGGGTGGGGCTGATCACCACCAGGACGGTGCCGGGCTGGGCGGCCCGCAGCACCGCCACACAGGCGCGCAGGGCTTCGGCCAGCAGCGCCGGGGTGTGGGGAGCCTGGTCCCACACCCCGTGTCCGACGGCCAGCGACACCACCTCGGCCGGCGTGTCGGCCAGCCGGCGGGCGACAGCGGGGTCCAGGGCACCGCTGGCCCCGGCGTATCCGAGGTTGCAGAGGTCGAGGCCGAGCTTGCGGGCGGCCACGGCCGGCCAGGCCATCGACGGCGAGGAGGCCAACCAGCCCTGGGTGACGGCGTCGCCCGAGGCGAGCCAGCGGGGTTGGCGCGGGGCCGGCCGGACCTCCCCGCCGACACCGACGATCTCGGTGATGACGGGCTGCAACGCGTCGGGAGGGTAGACGACGACGGGATGGTCCGGATCGCCCGACAGCGGGAGCTCCACCATCCCGTCGCCGGCCGCCACCACCTGCTGGGCGATCCGGGCCCCTCGGCGGTAGGCGACGAAGCTGTGGCTGCCGCCGCCACGGGACCCGGCGACAGGGATGCCGGGGCGGGCCGCACTGCGGTAGGCGATGCGCACGGCGCGGGCGTCGCCGACCAGCTCCAGGCGCATGCCGACGGGAACCTGCGCCGAGCGCACCACGTCGACCGGCGTGTCCCGCCGCGCCGAGACCGGCAGGCGGGGGTAGGCGGTGATGGCCGTAGCCGGGTACAGCACGCCGCGAAGAAACGGCTCCGGCTGCGCCGGCCGCAGGCGACCGCCTGCCCACCCCCCGGCGGGTGCGGTGCCCGGACCGGCGGCACGGTGGTCGAGGGGCTCGGCGTGACGGCGAGCCGGGGCGGGGTCACCGTGTTGCAGGTGGATGCGATCCGTCGTCGTTCCTCTCCGGCATCGGAGTCCACCGCTGATGTCGACCTCCCGGGCCGATCCTTGAGGCCCGGGCACAAACGTTGTGCATCTCTTGCCCAGGCGGCGGGCAGGCCAACGCCATCATCACCGAACGGCTGGGCTGAGCGACCTCTCGGGCCGGGCTGCCGGCGGAACACGGCCGCCGACGGGCATGCTGCTGGTCATGACCGCCGGCGACACCAACTGGTCCGGGTCCGTCACCGGGGCCGGGCCCGACACCTACACCCACGGCCACCACGACAGCGTGCTGCGCTCGCACCGGTGGCGGACGGCCGAAAACTCGTGCGGCTACCTGTTGACCCAACTGGCGCCGGGCCTCGATCTGCTCGACGTGGGCTGCGGCCCGGCCACCATCACCGTCGACCTGGCTCGTCGGGTGGCGCCGGGGCGGGTGGTGGCCGTCGACAACGCCGCCGCCGTCCTTCCCGAAGCCCGCCGGAGGATCGCCGACGCCGGGGTCGCGGTGGAGGTGGATCAGGCCGACGTGTACCGCCTTCCCTTCGCTGACGCCAGCTTCGACGTCGTCCACGCCCACCAGGTGCTGCAGCACCTGACCGACCCGGTGGCGGCGCTGGCCGAGATGCGCCGGGTGCGGCGCCCCGGCGGGGTGGTGGCGGCGCGCGACAGCGACTATCCGGCCATGGCGTGGTTCCCCGAGGAGCCCGGGCTCGACCGCTGGTTGGAGCTGTACCTGCAGGTGGCGCGGGGCAACGGGGCGGAGCCGGCGGCGGGACGGCGGCTGCTGGGCTGGGCCCAGGCCGCCGGGTTCGCCCAGGTCGAGCCGTCGGCGTCGGTGTGGTGCTTCGCCACCCCCGTGGAGCGCGCCTGGTGGGGAGATCTGTGGGCTGAGCGGATGACCGGCTCGGCGTTGGCCGATCAGGCCTTGGGCCGGCAGCTGGCCGACGAGGCGGAGCTGCAACAGCTGGCCGCGGCGTGGCGCCGATGGGCCTCTGCTCCCGACGGTTGGTTCGCTGTGGTCCACGGCGAGGTCCTGGCGCGCCGATGACGGGCCGAGCGGTGACCGGCCGAGCGTGACCGGCGTGACCGGCGTGACCGGCGTGACCGGCGTGACCGGCGTGACCGGCGTGACCGGCGTGACCGGCGTGACCGGCGTGACCGGCGTGACCGGCGTGACCGGCGTGACCGGCGTGACCGG
>JAJZNB010000296.1 GCA_021848085.1 Actinomycetes bacterium | reverse complement strand
ACCTTGGCGGAGCTCACGCTCGGGGTGCTGATGGCTGACGATGCCGAAAGGGCCGCCGGGGTGGCAGCGCTCTCGGCGGTTGAGTCGACGTGGGACCTTCTGCCGGTCGACGCCGCCGCAGGCGTTGGGCTGCCCGAAGAGGCGCTCCTCGAGGCGGCCCGTGTGATCCCGTGATGTGTGGCGACGTCTCCCAGGATGGCAGCGAGGGTGCCGACCCGAAGTGGACCACCGGCGGGCCCCTGTCTGTCACGGTCCGCCACGACCACACCTCGAAAGAGACCAGCTCTCCGTGTTCGAGCTGGCGCCCGTCAGCAGCCGAGCGCGTAGCTGAGCGCCGAGCACACGCTGCGCATGATGTCCTCACCGACGCGCCCGATGGGACCGGAGAGGGATCCCTGGGCGATGGTGTGAAGCCCGTCGCAGTTGATCACTGACGGCTGGTCGAGGCCGGCCTCGACGTGGTCGATGCCGACTTCTGCAGCGAGGCCCCGGATGGTGGTGGTGATCTCGGCGACGGTGACCAGGCTGCGTGCGTCAAGCACCTCGGATCGTGTGAGCAGGAGGACGGGACGCCTCTTTCGACCTACTTCGGCCAGCCAGAGCTCGCCGCGTCTCATTGCTCGCCCCACGCTTCGACATCGGACCACGAGGTGTCAACGCGCTCGGGATGTCGCAGGTACGCCTCCCGGTCCGCGCGCGCGAGGGCGGCGCGTACGGCATCAGCGACTCCTTGGCGAGCGGCGGCCGAGACGTTGACGCCGAGTCGACGAGCGCTCTCGGCCAACTCCTCGTCCAACGTAAAGGTCGTCCTCGACGAAGCCATACGCGCATGCTACCAGCTTCTGATAGCATAACAAACTAGCGTTAGCCGGTGTGACCAGTCTCCGCGGCCATGTGCACGACGGCCAGCACACGTTCGCGCCCGTCAGGCGAGTCGAGCACGGGTGCCTACGGGCCACCAGGTCGTCCGTCTGGTCCGTTGCACGTGCCGGCGGTCATCCGTCTGGGTTCCGTCTGGTCGTCGCCAGCCCAGGCGTTCGACGATCGCTGTCGGTCACTCGGCCAGCCGTGCCGCGAGGAGCTGTGAGCCCGCCCTGACCAGGCGACGCCCCCTCGTTCCCGCCGCAGCATGCTTGTTCCCGCCGCAGCATGCTTGTTCCCGCCGCAGCATGCTTGTTCCCGCCGCAGCATGGTGACGTCGATGACCTTGGCGATCGACGACGTGGTGGTGGTCGGACGGAGCCCGGCGGCGAGGTCACGCCCTGATCACGTCGTTGGTGAACGGCACGTAGCGCCGGCACGGCTCGTTGCGCAGGCTCGGGCACGGCGGCAACCCGGTGGGAACCGAAACGCCCGACACGACCGGCAGCACCAGTTTCGACGGCATCTGTGGCGACATGGCGATCCGCACCGTCGAGGAGCTGCCGAGCGGCGGCACCGTCTGGGAGAAGGACCACACCGGCTCGGCGCCGTTGGGGGCTGAGATGGTCAGCCGGATCCGTGACCCGGCCCGGTAGACGTGACCCTCGTAGTAGAGCGGGATCGGCACCTCCACGAACGTGCCCCGGGGGAGGGGCTTGGCATCGGCGGCGGAGAAGGTCGGGACCGGGTTGAGCAGCGTGCTGGGCTGTTTGTCGATGTTGGACGAGGTGGTGGCCAGGGTGCGCTCGCTGGCTCGGATCCAGCCATCCTGGACGAACGTCTCGGTGCCGTCCGGGCGCACCTCGCTGATGGTGGCCTGCAGGTCGACGTTGGGAGTCGAGGCCTCCACCCAGACGTATGCCGCCCCCGAACCGATCACGGTGGTGTTGTGGACCAGCGGCGGCGACACCCAGGACAAGGCGGTGCCCTTCGGGTTCTGCTGCCAGTTCCACGTCCACTGGCTGGCGACGCCCCACAGGCCTCCTCCGCCGGTGTTGCTGCCGAAGTCCGTGAGCGGCAGCGTGGCGCTGTTGGACCGGTAGCCGTCGATGCCTTCCCGGGCCGGGGGGTGGCTGCCCAGCGTCCCGTTGGCTCCCGGCTGCAGGTACCAGGTGTGGGCTGTCGTGCCGGCCACCAGGCCGCCTGGGGCGGCGCCCGGCCCGGTGGCTGGCGCCGGGGCGAAGTACTGCTCGAAGGCGGGGTAGGGGTTGCCCGCCGTCTTCTGGCCGAGGGGCGAGGCTCCGGCACCGTTGTCGAAGAGCACGCGGATCTCAGGCGTCTTCTCGAAGGCGGCCAGCGCCGCCCGGTAGGTGGGGATCAGCTGGATCGGGTCGAGCGGCAGCGTGACGAGGTCGTTGCTCGGCACCCCCATGGCCTGCTGGTAGATGAGCGGGGCAGCGAGGTGGATGACCGCCGAGTTGTCGATCGGCGCCCGGTGAGCGACGAACAGCTCGAGGAAGTCGTACCACGAGTCGAAGGTGTAGGGGTCGAGCGAGTCGATGTGGGCGCCGTTGGTGAAGGTGAACCACTTCAGCTTGGTACCGGTGAGGTGCGACACCAGGTCGGGGCACTGTCCGCCGGTCTGCTCGTCCTCCCACTGGCATGCCATGAACACCGGCACGTGGATCTTGTCGACGAAGCTGATCGGGTCGAGAGGGTCGGCGACCGGCGGCTTGTAGTAGGCGTTGGCGGCGATCTTCTGCATCAGGCTGGGAGCTTCGCCGTGCAGAGCCTGGTTGGCGGCGCAGGTGGTGTCGCCCTGCTCGATGCGCTGGTACGCCCACGCCTGCCCGCTGTGGGGCCCGGCCGGTTCAGCGTCGTGCTGCCGCTGCGCCGCCCAGGCCACGGCGAAGCCGGTGTTGAGGATGCCGCCTGGGTACAGCGTGCTGGCGGTGGCGTCGATGGTGGACAGCGGCGAGATGGCCTCGAGGGCCGGGGGGTCGAGCTGGGCGGCGAACAGCTGGCTGATGGCGCCGTAGGAAATGCCCATCATGCCGACCTTGTGGTCGAGGACCCAGGGCTGGTGGGCGATGGTCTCGATGACGTCGTAGGCGTCGAGGTTCTGCAGCGGCTCGAAGAAGTTGTACGCCCCACCCGAGCATCCCGTGCCGCGCATGTTCACGTCGACCACGGCGAAGCCCATCAGGTTGGCCAGCACGGCGATGCCGTTCTCGGGCCCGGCCGGGTCGGCATAGCCGTAGCCCGAGTACTCGATGAGGGTGGGATACGGCGGTGCGTAGTCGGGGAGCCCCGGCGGCAGCGTCAGCCCGCCGGGCAGACCGACTGGGACCTTCTGTCCGCCGGGCAGGGTCTCGTTCAAACCTGCCGGCGTGGTCGGCGGATGCACGTCGATGGCCAACTTGGTCCCGTCCCGAGTGGTGAGGTACTGGTACCCGCTGTCCTTGATGGTCTGGTCGTAGATGCCCGGATCCCACGGCGCGGCCCGGTTGCTGTGCACGGTGATCGGACCTGAGGTCTGGCCGGTGGTCACATCGATGACCTCGTAGCCCGTCCCCGGCGGCACATGGCGGAACAGCACCCCACCGAGGGAGTCGGGCGTGAGCGTGGCGACGCTCCGGTTGTCGGTGTTGAGGGTGGGGACCACCTTGCCGGCGCTGTTCAGCAGCTCGGCCCGGTCCCCGGTGGGGAACCCCAGGACGTAGACCTGCCCGGCGCTCCCGTGGGCGGTCCAGGTGGGAGGCGTCGCCGACGCCGCCGTGGCCGGGAGCACCACGGCCATGGCCATGCTCAGCGCCAGGCCGACCATCCCCCACACCCGCGTCGTGCGTCGGCGTCCCCTCCACATTCGGCCGGTTCCTCCCCTGCTCACATGGCTGGCGCCGGTCCGCTCACGCGGCTGGCGCCGCCGGTCCCGGGGCGAGCACCGGCCCCGCATCCGCACCGTGGTCACCCTGACGACGTGCCGCTCGACCCGCTCGGGCACCACGGGTTGGCGCCCATGCCGTGGGCCAGCAGGCTGGCGCACACGTCGGGCATGGTGGGCAGCTTGGCCGAGGCTGGGTTCTCGAGGGCGGGAACCGGCGTGCCGTCGTAGGACCCCGACACCGCTCCCGGCAGCGGGTGCATCACGATCTTGGTCTGGCGGGGGTACGTCGAGCCGGGCAGGCACAGGTCGCTGCCGGTGACGGAGCCGAGCAGCGAGATCGACCCCGAGGCACACGCCACCTCGTCGAGGAAGGGAAGGTTGAGGTCGGGCGGCGTGGTGGCCCCCGTGCACCGGGGGTAGAGCGCCTCGGCCAGCGGGGGCGACGTGGTCAGGTTGCCGCCGACGTCCTGGTTGGCGCTGAAGCAGTCGGTGGGTCCGGGCTCGAGGTTGGCGGCGGCGATGTCGCCGTTGGTGGGGTTGCCGAAGAAGCCGTTGTGGGCGTAGGTGTTGCCGATCACCGCGTCGCCGTACTCGTCGAACCAGCACACCGAGTCGGACAGCGGCGTGCTGGGCGAGCCGGGGAGGATCTGGGTACCGCCGCTGCATGGCGGCCCGCTGTCGGGGTACGGCACCACGATCGTCCCCCACGAGCCGTTGCCGACAAAGGTGTTGTCGATGACGGTGTCGTTGCGAGCTCCCGACAGGGACATGCCGGTTCCCACCGGACCGGCGGCGGCCGAGCCGTAGGTGGGCACGTCGGGGTTGTTGTTGTCGGCGAGCACGTTGTGGGTGAAGACCCAGCAGGTGCTGACACCGGCGATCATCGGCTTGACGCCTGGTGGGCAGGCCCCGTTCTGCGGTGGTGGGTTGTCGCCGTTCTGGCTGTTGGTGTCGAAGCCGTCCTCGTTGTCGTCGAAGCGCGAGCTCTCCACCAGGAGCCGACCGCCCGAGTTGGACCCCGAGTAGCCCAGGGCGTTGAACTCGGACCAGGCATGGTCAACCGTCTGGTTGCACCGGTCCTGGCAGGCGCCGATGTAGTAGCCGGAGTCGTTGAAATTGCTGGCGTAGCCCTCGTTCCACGAGCCGCCGTCCCAGTTGCTCGAGAAGATCCCGTAGCTGGCCGCGGTGGACTCGGCCTGCAGGTCGGTGCTGACGCCGGTGACCGGGTTCTCCCCGGGGAAGTACGTGCTGGTGGCGGTCAGGTAGTTGCCGTGGTAGCCACCCAGCGTGTCCGTGTAGACGGTGCCGCTGTTGGCGCCGCCGTTCCACCAGATCTCGTTGCCGGCACCCCCGGGCCCGCCGCTGCCGTTCAGGAAGTTGCAGGCGGTGAGGTCTTCGACCCAGGTGCCGCTGGCCTTGTACACCATCACCCCGTTGAGTCCCTGGTGCGGGTGGCTGCTGGGGCCGAAGACCTGGTTGCCTGGCGCATCGCTGCACGCCGGCCCGCTCTTGGTGCCGTCGATGATGACCTTGTCGCGGTTCATCCCCACCAGCCAGACGTTGGCGGTGTCGATCAGGACGCCGGCGGAGTCCTGCTGCGGCGGTGCCGGCGCGATGGCGCTCGGCACCGTCTTGTAGTCGCCGGGGGCGAGCAGCACGTAGGTGTCACACGGGGCTCCCCCGCAGCGGTGGGCGTGCGCCCAGGCTTCGGCCTCGTCCACCGCCTGCTGGACGGTGGCGACGGTGGGCGTGCCGGATGTGGCGACGTTGCCCGAGATGCCGTCGAAGCTCCCGACGGCGAAGACGTTGGCAGGCCACGTCGCCGGCGGGTTCGCCGCGCTGGCCGAGGCGGCGTCCGCCGCCCCGGCCGAGGCCGGGGTGACCCGCAGCACCACCGGCACCATCAGGCACAGGGCGGCGCCCAAGGCACCCGTGACCGCCGCCCGACGCCTGCTGCGGCGCCAGACGTCCACCTCGTGCCCGCCGCGACCGACCACCACACCCCTCCCTGCCGTGCTCCCGCCGTGCAAGCTCCCCTCACGCCGGCGAGCTGGTTTGGGACACGCCGTGCCCGCGTCTTCCCCGCGATTGTTCAACGGCGAGCGACCCGGGACCTCACGGTTGCAGGTGAGAGACGGCCACACGCTGTCAGCGGCCCCTGGCGGCCCCTGGCGGCCCCTGGCGGCCCCTGGCGGCCCCTGGCGGCCCCTGGTGGGCCACCTGGTGGCCGCGCCGGGCCCGTCACCTCGCCG
>JAJZNB010000277.1 GCA_021848085.1 Actinomycetes bacterium | reverse complement strand
CCAGCCCGGCCAGCTCCACCACCAGCTGCTCGACGGTCGGGTTGTGCCCGACGACGGCCACCACGGCCGGCTCGGCGCCGACCAGACGCACCAGCTCGACCACGTCATCGACCCCAGCCCGGTACAGGCCGGGCTCCACCCACAGCTCGGCCCCGGTCGCCTCGGCCAGAGGTCGGGCCGTCTGCTCGGCCCGGACGGCCGCCGAGGCCAGCACCAGCTGGGGTACGGGCACCGGCCGCCCGGCCAGCTGCCCGCCGGCCACGGCGGCGGCCAAGGCCGCCGCCTGGCCACGGCCGTGGGCCGTCAGCGGGCGGTGGCGGTCGAGCTGCCCGGCGGCGGCCGCCTCGGCCTGGGCGTGGCGGACGACGTAGAGGATCCGGCCCGCCGCGGCGGCGGGCGCCGAGCCGCTCAGCTCACTCGGCGCGGCGGCCACCGCACCCGAGAGCCGCTCAGCTGCGGGCCTTGAGCGCGTCGATGAGCTTGGGGAGCACCTTGTGCACGTCGCCGACGATGCCGAGGTCGGCCACCGAGAAGATGGGGGCGTCCTGGTCCTTGTTGATGGCGACGATGTGCTTGGCGCCCTTCATGCCCACCAGGTGCTGGGTGGCGCCCGAGATCCCACAGGCGATGTAGACGGTGGGCTTCACCGTCTTGCCGGTCTGGCCGACCTGGTGGGAGTAGGGCACCCAGCCGGCGTCGACGATGGCCCGGCTGGCGCCCGGTGCCCCGTGGAGCAGCTTGGCCAGCTCCTCGATCATGGCGTAGTGGTCGGCGCCGCCGAGGCCGCGGCCGCCGGAGACCACCACGTCGGCCTCGTCGAGCTTGGGGCCGGAGCGCTCCTCGACGTGGCGCTCGACGATCTGGGCCGCGTTGGTGTTGCCGAGGTCGGGCACGGCGGCGGCCACCAGCTGGGCCGGGCCACCGCCCGACGCCTCGGCCGGGAAGGACTTGGCCTTGACCACGAACAGCCACGGCTTGGGGCCGGTGAAGCGGGTGGACACCATCTGCGAGCCACCGAACACGGCGTTCTCGGCCACCAGGTCGTCCCCGTCGGCCCGCAGGCCGACCAGGTTGGTGAGGACCGGGACGTCGAGCTTGGCCGACAGGCGTGCGGCCACGTCGCGACCGTCGTAGGTGTGGGGGATGAGGATGGCGTCGGGGCCAGTGCCGGCCTTCACCAGCTCGGCGATGGCGCCGGCCACCGGAGCGCCGGGAAGGGCGCCGCTCAGGTCGCCGACGTCGTGGACGGTGGTGGCGCCGAAGCTGCCGAGCTCGGCGGCGACGCCGGACGTGTCGGTGCCCCAGGCCACCGCCTCCACGGTGCCGGCCAGGCTGCGGGCCTTGGTCAGCAGCTCCAAGGTGATGGTGGTGGGCTTGCCGTCGGCCACCTCGGCGACGACCCAGATCTTGTCGATCGGCATTGTGTGCTCCTGGTCCTGGTGAGAAGAGGGAGAGATGGTGGGTTGTGCCGGGGCGTCCCGGCGAGCGGGCGCCGGCGGTGTCGGCGCGGGCCTCAGACCAGCTTCAGCTGCTCCAGGAACTGCACGACGCGCTCGTGGGCGTCGCCCTCGTCGACCACGACCTCACCGCCTTGACGCTCCTCGGCGGCGACCACGTCGGTGATCTGCTGGCGGGCGCCGGCCAGCCCCACGGCCCCCGCCTCGAGGCCGAGGTCGCCTACGGTGAGCTGGTCGACCGGCTTGGACTTGGCCGCCATGATCCCCTTGAACGACGGGTAGCGCGGCTCCACCACACCGGCGGTGACGGTGACCACGGCGGGCAACGGGCTCTTCACCTCGTCGTAGCCGGCCTCGGTCTGGCGCTGCACGGTGACCGTGCCGTCGGCCACGCTGACCTGCTTGGCGAAGGTGATCGACGGCATGCCCAGCAGCTCCGCCACCTGCACCGGGGTGGTGCCGGTGTAGCCGTCGGTCGACTCGGTGGCGGCCAGCACCAGGTCGGGCTGCGCCCGCTCGATGGCCTTGGCCAGCACCTTGGCCGTCGACAGGGCGTCGGAGCCGTGCAGCGCCTCGTCGCTGACCAAGATGGCCTTGGCCGCGCCCATGGCCAGGGCGGTGCGCAGGCCCGAGGTCTCGTTGTTGGGCGCCATGGACACGATGGTCACCTCGCCGCCGCCGGCCTGCTCGGCCAGCTGCAACCCCATCTCCACCCCGTAGGCGTCGGAGTCGTCGAGGATGAGCTTGCCGGCCCGGACGAGGGTGTGGTCCTGCGGATCCAGCGACATCGGGGCAGCCGGGTCCGGGATCTGCTTGACACAGACGACGACGTTCATGGGACGCGATTGTTCCCGAAGCAGGGGTTGGACCACCAATCCGCGCCGGCCCAGACCGCCGTCCCGCCCGGGATGGCCCTGACACCGCCGTCCCGCCCAGGATGGCCAGGCATGGATGTCGGCGGGGAAGGGTATGGCCCCTGCCGTGCACGACCCTCAGGCGTCCGCCGCGCCCGCGGCGGACGTCGGACCCTTCTCCACCGGCTGGTCGCCGGTGGACGCCGGCCGGGGCCGGAGGCGCGTCCGCGCTTCACGGGCTCCGGTCGCCGCGGTGCGCGACGATGGTCACCGGTGCAGAGCATGGCCCGTGCGGCCACGGGCGGCCCGTCAGCTGGGGGCCTCAGGCCGGCGCGGTGCCCGCCACCAGAGTCCGCCCCAGAGCCCGTCGTGGGGCGCGACTGGTACCGGATCGACGGACCGTGATGCTTGCAACGGTGAGCGCTCGGGAGTATCTTCACACGAAGGCTCACTTCTCGACGGCCAACCGTTCGTGGCCAGTCATGTGAAACCAATCACAAGCGGCGCTTCGCGCGCGATGCAGAGGACCGGAGGAGGCGCATCGTGGCCCTCATGTGGAACCGTTCGGTGGAGTGGGATGCGGACGACTGGCGGAAGTTGGCTGCATGCCGGCACACCGAACCTGACCTCTTCTTTCCCGTAGGGACGACGGGACCCGCCATCGACCAGATCGAGGCGGCCAAGCGGGTCTGCAACGCCTGCGAAGCCATCGAGCCGTGCCTCGAGTTCGCCCTGGCCACCAACCAGGAGTCCGGCATCTGGGGCGGCACCTCCGAGGAGGAGCGTCGCAAGCTGCGCAAGGCGTGGCTGGCCGCCCGCCGCCGGGCCTCCTGAGCGACGCCCTCAGCGCCGGCATCGCCGGCACCGTCTCCGATCGGCTCCGGGTCTTCCCGGAGCCGATGCGCGTCAGCGTGACCGTCACGTCGGCCGGTGGACCGACCACGTCGGCCGGTGGACCCGACGATCCTGCGCCGCCGCGCCCTTTCTCCGTTCTCCGCCGGTTCCCTGCACCTCGACGGCGCGGCCGGTAGCGTCGCGCCACGAACAGACGTCGGGTGAGAGGCGCGGCGGATCCGGGCATGGGCGCTTCGAGTGGGGCAGGATCGGCACGGCGCTGGCGCCGCTCGCTGCGCAGCCAGGGGCTGGTCGCCACCGTGGTGCCCGCCGTGCTGGTGCTGGCCTACCTCGGGGTGGTGCTGTGGAGCGCCCAGGTGGAGCGCTCGGCCGAAGCCGCTCTGGCCCGCACCCAGAAGGTGCTGGCCAGCGCCACCGCCCTGCAGGCCAGCCTGACCACCGCCGAGGCCAACGCCACCGGCTACCTGCTCGGCAACCCCGAGCAGTCGCGCGCCGTCTACCGCCAGCAGGCGGCGGCCGTCCCCGGCGAGCTGGCCGAGCTGGAGCGCCTGACCGCCGGCGCTCGCGCCCTGCACCGGTCGGCGTCGCAGGTGGCGGCCGGCACCGATGGGCTGCTGCACGACCTGGCTGTGCTGACGGCGGTTCCCGCCCCGGACCAGGCCACCACCAAGGCGGCGGTGGCCAGCGCTGGCCGCGACGACGCCCTGGTGCTTTCGGGGGTGGCCAACCTGCGCACCGCCGTGGCCGGCGACGCGCAGCAGCAGCAGGCGGCCGTCGATGGAGCCAACACGCTGCTGGCGGTGCTGGGTGCCACCGCCGCCGCCCTGGCGCTGGCCGGCGGGGTGGTGCTGTCGCTGCTGTTCACCTCGCGGGTGGTGCGCCGCCTGCGGCGCATCGGGATCGCCACCGACGCGCTGGCCCGCGGCGAGGACCTCGGCGAGCTTCCCGGCGGCGACGACGAGATCGGGCGGCTGAGCGCCCGCCTGGCCGAGGCCTCGGCGCTGCTGCGCCAACGCCAGCACGAGCGCGATGCGGCCCGCGCCGAGCTCGAGGACCTGCTGCGGACCAGCCCGGTGGTGAGCTTCCGCGTCGACACCCGTCGCCCGGCGGTGACCTACGCCAGCCCCAACGTGGAGCGCCTGCTGGGGCTGGGCGCCGAGGCGGTGTGCGCCGACTTCGAGGTGGTGCGGCGCCGCCTGCACCCCGACGACCTGCGCTGGCTGGCGGAGCAGCTCCGCACCCGCTGGTCGGTCGACGGTGAGCGCTTCGACATGACGCTGCGCTTTCGCCGCGACGACACGTCGGAGCACTGGCGCGAAGCCGACACCGTCCTCACCGTCACCACCGGCGACGACGGCCGGGCGAGCGGCCTGGTGGCCTACCTGGTCGACGCCACCGATCGCCATCGGGCCGAGCAGGCCGCCGAGGAGCGCCGCCGCCTGCTCGAGTCGATCATCGACGCCTCCCCCGACACCATCACCGTCCGCGACGCGCACGGGTCGGTGGTGCTGGCCAGCCGCAGCCTGGCCGGGGCCGTCGGCCCCGGCCCCGACACCAGCCCCGACGAGGTGGCGGAGGCCGCCTTCCACCGCGCCTCCCTGTCGGAGGAGGACCGGCGCAAGGTCGACGCCCTGCTGCAGCGCTGCCTGGCCGGCGACCGCGACCCGCCGCCGCTGGTGACCCGCATCCCCGGGCCCGATGGCGCGCCACGCATCTTCGAGACCCGGGCCCGGCCCGTGCTCGACGGCGAAGGCCGGGTCACCGGCACCGTCACCGTGTCACGCGACGTCACCGACCGGGCCCGGCTCGAGAGCTCGCTGCGCCGGGCTTCGGCCCAGGCCGAGCGGGCCAGCCAGGCCAAGAGCGACTTCCTGTCGCGCATGAGCCACGAGCTGCGCACCCCGCTCAACGCCATCTTGGGCTTCGCTCAGCTGCTCGAGCTCGACGACCTTCCCGAGGAGCACGCCACCAGCGTCGACCAGATCCAGCGGGCCGGGCGGCACCTGCTGGCCCTCATCAACGAGGTGCTCGACATCTCCCGGATCGAAGCCGGGCGGCTGAGCATCTCGCCGGAGGCGGTGGCGGTCGACGACATCCTGCGCGAGGTGTCGATGCTGCTGATGCCGGTGGCCGAGTCGGCCGGGGTGGAGCTGCAGGTGGAGCCTGGCCCCGCCGGCGGCGCCTACGCCCGCGGCGACCGCCAGCGCATGCTGCAGATCCTGCTGAACCTCGGTTCCAACGGCGTCAAGTACAACCACCGTCACGGCCGCGTCGTCTTCCGCACCGCCGTCACCGCTGACGGCCGAGTCCGCTTCGAGGTGAGCGACACCGGCCCGGGCATCCCGGCTGAACAGCAGCACGAGCTGTTCGTGCCGTTCTCACGCCTGGGCGCGGAGCGCTCCAACGTCGAGGGCACCGGCGTGGGGCTCGCCCTGTCCAAGCAGCTGGTGGAGCTGATGGGCGGCGCCATCGGCGTCGACTCGGTCCCCGGCCGGGGCTCGACGTTCTGGGTGGAGCTGGTGCAGACCGACGAGCCGGCGGCGGCGCCTTCGGCCGGAGCCGGCCCGTCAGCCGCGGCAGCCGGGGCCGCAGGCGGCCCGGCGGGGGGAGGATCCCCCGGCTCCGACGCCAGCCGGGCGGCACAGCCCCGGGCGCAAGCCGACGGTGCCGCCAGCACCGGCCCCACCGACCAGCACGCCACACGAAGCGCCACCGCAACCGCGAGCGGCGTCCTCAACGGGGCCGCCGGCACCAACGACACAGCCGGCACCGCCGGCACCAACGACACAGCCGGCACCGCCGGCACCAACGACACAGCCGGCACCGCCGGCACCAACGACA
>JAJZNB010000268.1 GCA_021848085.1 Actinomycetes bacterium | reverse complement strand
GGTGCCTGCTGTGACGGTCGGTGGCGGCGCCGGTCAGCGGCCCGGGCCGCCGGGAGGAGCCGACATGGCCACCGCCCCGCCGCATCCGGCGGCGCCGGCGGCGGCCCGGTCGACAAGCGGCGCCCCGGCGTCGAGCTGGGCCGGCTCCCCGAGCAGCTCGGCGTAGAGGGCGTCCATCCGGGTCGCCGCCCGCCGGACGTCGAGCCAGGCGACGTGGGCTGGTCCGGCCTCGCCGAGCCGCCGGGCCAGGGCCGGCTGGCGCAGCAGCCGGACGACGGCGGCGGCCAGCGCGCCGGCGTCAGCCTCGGGCACCACCAGGGCGGTGCGGTCCGCGGCGACGTACTCGGGGATCCCGCCGTGGCGGGTGGTGACGACCGGCCGTCCGCTGGCCTGGGCTTCGACGTTGACCATGAGCAGGCTCTCGACGGCGTCGTCGCCGGCACGGTGGCTGGGGGTGACGACCAGCCGGCACCGGCGCATGGCGTCGCGCACGGCGACCCGGTCAGGGGACAGCTCCACGTGCACCGCGCCGGGGATCGACCGGGCCAGCGCTTCGAGCGGTCCGAGGCCGAGCAGCCGCAGCCGGGCGTCGGGCACCGCCGCCTGCACCTGGGGCCAGGCGGCCGCCAGGGTGTCGATGCCCTTCTTGGCCACGAAGCGGCCGACGAACAGCACCTCGGGGGGCCCGTCGGGCAGTGGCGTGGGGCGGAAGAAGCCGGTGTCGACGCCGGAGGGCAGCACCCGGATGCGTTCGGCCGGGAAGCCGGCGTCGGCGGCCAGCCCGGCCAGGAAGCGGCTGGGCACCACCACCGCCGCCGCCCGGCCACGCACCTGCCGGTAGGCGTCGGGCCGCTGCTCGAGGTAGCCGGTGACGTCGTGGCCGTGCAGCGACAGCACCAGCGGCAGCCGCCGGCGGCGGACCACGCCGAGCAGCTGCTCCACCCGGTAGCCGTGGTGGGCGTGGACCAGGCCGCAGCGGTGCCGTGCCGCGGTGGCGGCCAGCACGGCGGTGACGGCCGCCGGGCGCAGCGCCTTGGGGTGCAGCCACCGCTCCACGGCGGCGAAGCTGCCCACGTGCGGGAAGGGAAACCGGTCGGTGTTGCGCAGGGGGTTGGCTGCCACCACCACCCCCGGCCGCGGCAGGTGGCGGAGCAGGTCGTGGACGAACACCTCCGACACCGGCAGCCAGTCGGCGGCGAAGTGCAGCACGGCCCGGGGCGGCCCCCCAGGGCCGGGCTGCGGTGGCGCCGGCGGGTCGGCTCTCACCACGTCCCCTCCCCTGCCGGCGCCGGACGGCCGGCGGCCAGCGCCGCGTACAGCCGGCGGTGGGCCGGCCCGACGACGCCGTCCCAGTCCCAGTCCGCCGCCCGTTGGACGCAGCGGGCCGAGGTGCTGAGCTGGCCGGCCAGGGCGATGGCCTGATCGACGGCCTCGGCCACCGCCCCGGCGGTAGAGGCGGCTGCCACCCGCCCCACAGCCGGGGTGACGATCTCGGCCATGCCCCCGCCCGGCCCACACACCACCGGGGTGCCGCTGGCCAGCGACTCCACCAGCACCAGGCCGAAGGCCTCGTGGTCGGCGGGCAACACGGTGACGGTGGCCTGGCGGTAGCGGCCGGGGACCTCGTCGGGGTCGCCGGGGCCGAGGGGGTCGACCACCGCCCGCACCCGGGGGGGGCAGCCGGCCAGCGCGGCGGCGGCGTCGCCCTGCCCCGACAGGGCCAGGCGCAGCTGCGGGTGGCGGTCGAGCAGGCGGTCGACCGCGCCCAGCACCAGGTCGAGGCGCTTGCGACGGTCGTGGAGCGAAGCCGAGAACAGCAGCCGGGGCGGGCCGCACCGGGGATCGGCGGCGGGCGGGAACCGTTCCAGGCGCACCCCCGGCGGCAGCACCAGCCCAACCCGGCCGGTGGTGGCGGCCAGGGCCTGCTGCGATGCTTGGCTGAGGGCGGCGGTGACGGTCGCGCTCCGGGCGGCGGCCACGAACAGCCGGCGGGGGACGGCGGCGACCGGCAGCTGCTCGGGGCTGGGATGGCCCAAGACGCTGTACACGGTGGGCCGTCCGGCCAGTCTTCCGGCCAGGGCGGCGGTGGGGGTGAGGGCGTGGACGACGTCCACCTGGCGTCGCAGCAGCGCCACCAGGGCACCCAGCCCGAACGTCTCGACCTCCCCCACCCCGAGCCGGTGGAGGGGTCCGGGCGGCAGGTGGCGGACCTGCCACACGGCGGCGCCGTCGGGTCGGGTGGTCCGGCCGGGACGGCCGCGGGTGGCGGTGATGACCGTCACCTGATGCCCCGAGGCGGCCAGGTGGACGGTCAGGTCCTCGACGTAGCGCTCGGCGCCGCGGCGCACCTCGGGCCACGGATAGGGGTGGACCAGGGCGATCCTCACCGGGTCGCCTCCGGGTCGACCTCCGGCCGCCGGTCGACCTCCGGCCCGCCAGGCCCGGCTCACAGCAGCACCGTCTTGTGCCGCAGCGAGCCGCGCACCATGGTGGCCACCTCGGCCAGATCGACCAGCAGCAACCCGGGCAGGGCCCGGGCGTGGCGCCAGCGGTCGGCGGCCGCCGCCGGGGCCCGCAGGCGGTGCACCACCCAGGGCAGCGCCAACCCGGCGGCGGCCGGCCAGCGGGGGGCCAGCGCCAACCCGGCGGCGGCGGCCAGCGCCGGCGGGTGGGTCGGCTTCCAGAACAGCCACCGGTAGGTCAAGGTGGGGCGGACCCACGGACGGCCCTTGACCACCAGCGGCAGATCGGCCCACCGCCAGCTCTCGCCCAGGGCCTGGCCGAAGCGGCCGGGGCGGACGTCGTGGGCGACGGCGGCGGCGGAGCAGAAGGCGGCGGCGGCGCCCCTTTCGAGGACCTGCAGGGCCAGGTGGGTGTCCTCCCCGCTCGGCCGGCGGAAGCGCGGGTCGAAGCCGCCGACCGCCTGCAGGTCGGCTCGCCGGTAGAAGACGTTGCAGGTCTCGAAGAACCGTGCCTCGTCGACGGTGACGGCCCGGGCGAACGGCTCGGCGGCGCGGGCTCCCTCGCCGGCGGGCACCACGGTGCGGCCCGCCACCACCCCGGCCCCGGCCTTCACGGCGGCCAGCCCGGCGGCCAGCCACCCCGAGTCGGGCACGCAGTCGTCGTCGGTGAAGGCGATGACCGGAGCTGCGGTGGCCTGCCAGCCGCGGTTGCGGGCGATGGCCGGTCCCGAGCGGACCGTCTGGCGCAGGCTGCGCAGCCGCAGCCGCCGGCGGGCGGCGGCGTCGGCCACCACCGTCGGGGTGTGGTCGCCGGAGGCGTCGTCGACCACCACCACCTCGAAGCGTCCGGGGTCGAGGGTCTGACGCTCGAGCGCCTGCAGCAGCCGGCGGAGCCGTTCGGCCCGATCCCGGGTGGCCACCACCACCGCCACCTCGGCACCGCCGGACGCCGGCACCGCCGGCGGCCCGGCCGGCAGCGGAGCCAGACCGGGCGGCGGTGCCACCAGGCCCAGCGCGCCTTTCAGGGCCAGCCGCCAGTGGTCGCGGTCGGCCTGGTGGCACCAGCGGCACTGCAGGTACTGGCGGGCGCAGGCCACCACCTGCAGGGCGGCGTAGAGCCGGGCGCGGCGCGGCCCGAGCAGCTCGTGGAGCACCAGGCGCTCGTTGGCGTGCTCCAGGCCGACCCGGGCCGAGCCGAAGTGGGTGGCGCCCGAGGCGTTGCCGACGTGGCGGACCACCGCCGCCGGCTCCAGGCGGACCCGCCAGCCGGCCCGGCGGGCCCGCCAGCACCATTCGAGGTCCTCGCCGTACATGAAGAACCGCTCGTCGAGCCCGCCCACGGCGTCCACCGCCCGGCGCCGCCACAGCCAGGCGGCACCGACCGCCCAGTCGACCGGACGCGGCTCGTCCTGGTTCCAGGCGCCCTGGAGCAGCAGCGGGGCCTGCAGCCGCCGCGGCAGCCAGTGCCGACCCCCGACGGCGTCGAGGGCGGCCACGGTGAGGCTGGGGAAGCGGTGCGTGGAGTGCTCCACGGTGCCGTCGGGTCGGAGCAGCCGGGGGACGACCAGAGCGGCGTCGGGATGGGCTTCGGCCGCGGCGACCAGCCGGCCCAGCGCCCCCGGCTCGGGCCAGGCGTCGGAGTTGAGAGCCACGAACCACGGGGCGTCGGAGCGTTGCAGCAAGCGGTTGACGGCCCGGGCGAAGCCCTGGTTGGTCGAAGCCACCTCCACCTCGGCCTCGGGAACCTGGCGGGCCAGCACCTCGGGGGTGCCGTCGCTCGACGCGTTGTCGTGCACCAGCACCCGGACCTGGCAGCCCTGGTCGGTGTCGAGCAGCCGGCGCAGGCAGCCGGCGGTGAGCACGGCGCTGTTGAAGGTGACCACCCCGACGTCGACGCGCCGGGCGCCGGGCGCCGGGGTCTGGGTCATCGCACCGGCACCGGATACCAACCGGCCCGGCCGGGCAGGTGGCGGCCCAGCCGGCGCTGCACCAGCGACCCGGCTCGCGCCAGCGGCGGCCGGCGGGCAGCCGGGGAGCGGTAGACGAGCAGGTGGGAGCGGCCGTGGTAGCGCCGGTAGCGGATCAGGCCGCAGCGCTCGGCCCGGTCGAGCAGGCGGCTGACGGGAAGCGGCCGGTGCAGATCGGTGTCGTGGGGGTCCTCGTCGAGCAGGTTGACCATGACCAGGTCGGCGCGCCGCTCGAGCCCGGCCAGGAAGCCGTCGGGGTCCTCGACGTGCTCGATCACGTCGAAGGCGTAGGCGGCGTGGAAGCCGCCGGGGACGTCGTCGGCGTCGAGGTCGTAGACCGGGGCGTCGATGCCGCGGTGGGCGAGGCGCCAGCGCAGGAAGGCGGTGCTGGGGTTGGCGAAGTCGGCGAAGCTGACCTGGTAGCCGTCGGCCAGCAGCCGCAGCCCGTCGGCGCCGATGCCGCAGCCGTAGTCGAGCAGGCGGGCGCCGGGTGGCACCACGGCCCGCAGCTCGGCCAGGTAGGGCGCCTTGGTGCCCCACATGGCGAAGGCGGTCAGGTCGTAGAGGTAGCTGCGGCTGGTGCGGTAGAAGGTGGCCTCGTCGTCGGCGGTGACCCGTTCGGCGTCCACCGCCTGCTGGTGGTCGAACAGGCGCTGCTCGTCGAAGGCGTCACCGAGGTAGCTGCGCAGCTCGGCCAGGTCCTCGGCACTGGCCCAGCCGGCCAGGAACGGCTCGGCCAGCCAGCGGTGGTACCACAGGTCGGCACGGCTGCGGGCTACGGCGGCCAGCGCCGGCAGCCGGCCGGGCACCCGGTCGGCGACCAGCGGCCACAGCCGGCTCGGGGCCGGCTGGGTGAGCGCCTGGCGGATCCGCCCCAAGAAGAACGGCTCGAACCACGGATGGGTGCGGGCCATGAGCCGCTCGCCATCGGCGATGCCGGCGAAGCGCTGCCGCAGCCCCTCGGGGCCGTAGCGGTGCAGGTGGCGGGCGCCGGCCCCCGGGACGTGGTGCAGGCGCATCCCCTTCTGGTGGAGGCGGTAGCCGCAGTCGAGGTCCTCGTAGTAGTAGGTGAAGGCCTCGTCGAAGCCGCCGGCGTCGAGGAAGAAGCGGCGCTTGAGCGACACGTTGCACGAGTAGAAGTGACCGAAGCCGGCCTCGCCGCCGCTGATGGTGGCAAAGTCGAACTGGCTGGCGGAGCGCTCCAGCCAGCGCTGCAGCCGGCCGCCGGCCACCTCGGGATGCCAGGTGACGTGGCCGAGCACGGCGTCGGCGTCGCTGGCGAAGCGGCGGTGGGCGGCGAGGTGCTCGGCCACCAGGGTCGGGTCGGGGACCATGTCGTCGCCCAGGAACAGCACCAGCGGCTGGCGGGAACGGCGGGCGCCGGCGTTGCGGGCCGCGCCGGGACCCCGGTGGGGCTGGGTGAGCACGTCGACCGAACCGAGGTCGGGGACAGCGCCGGTCGGCCCGTCGACCACCACGGTGACGGCGAAGCCGGTGACGCTCTGGTGGCGCAGCCCGTCGAGGGTGCGGGCCAGGATCGGCCAGCGGTCGCGGGTGGGGATCACCACCCGCAGGTCCTCGGGACGGTAGTGGCCGCTCACGGCGCCACCTCGGCCGCCGCCCCGCCGGCCGGGTCGCCCAGCGCCTCTGGGATCGGGCCGGAGATCGGA
>JAJZNB010000025.1 GCA_021848085.1 Actinomycetes bacterium | reverse complement strand
GGCGGCGCAGCCCGACCTGCTCGACGCCGCCCGCCGTACCACCTTCGGGCAGTTGAGAGGTCGGTGCCGCCGCCTGCGGCAGCAGGCCGCTTCGGCCGAGGACGACGCCGCCCGCGCCCGGCGGATGCACGGCCGGCGGCGGGCCAGCTTCGGCACCGACGACGAGGGCATGGCGACGCTGCACGCCGTGCTGCCGCCGGACCAGTTGGCCAGGTTGAAGCGGGTGGTGGACACCGAGACGGACCGCATCTTCGAACAGGCCCGCAAGGACGGGCGCGACGAGCCGCTGGCGGCGCATCGAGCCGATGCCCTCGTCGCCTTGGTGGAGCGCGGCGGGGGCGGCGACCGCAGCGTCGGCGACGGTGGCGGAACCCGCCGGTGCAGCCTGTCGGCCCACATGCTGATCCGGGCCGATCTCGAGGCGCTGCGGCGGGGCTACACCGTCGGTGACGAGGTCTGCGACATCCCCGGTGTCGGCGAGGTCCCGGTCGCCGCTGCCCGTCGGCTCCTCGGCGAGGCGCTGCTGACCCTGGTCATCACCGACGGGGTCGATGTGCGGACGATCTTCTCGCTGAAGCGCCACGTGCCTGCCGCGCTCGACCTGGCCCTGATGTGGCGCGACCCGACCTGCGTCGTCCCCGGCTGCGACCGGACCGTCGGCCTGGAGCGCGACCACTGGCAGGTCGACTTCGGGGACGAGGGCCCGACCTGTCTCGACAACCTGGCCCGCCTCTGCCGGCCGCATCACCACGACAAGACCTATCGGGGCTTCACCTTGGCCGGCGATCCCGGCCGGTGGGAGTGGATCCCTCCGCCCGGCTCCGAGGACCCGACTGCCGGTGCTCCCGCAACCACCGGTGATCCCACGGCAGGTCCGGCGCCGACGAGCAGCCGCCCGCCGAGGCGTCGTGGACGGGCTCGGTCGGGGCCTCGCCGCTCGGGTGGTGACACCGGTCGGCTGTTCGACCGGTTCTCACCATCGGCCCGGGCCGCTCGGCTCCACCATCGGCTTCGCCTCGCTCCTCACCGGCTGCGCCATCCGATCAGATGTGCGTCGGCCGGTTGACGACGACCTTCGGCTCGGGTCAGGCCCGCCGGACGTCGGCTCCCAGCGAGGAGAGCATGCCGGCCAGGTCCTGGTAGCCGCGGTCGACGTGGTGGGCGTCGGTCACGACCGTCTCCCCTTCGGCCACCATGCCGGCCAGCACCAGGGTCGCCCCGGCCCGCAGGTCGGTGGCCCGGACCTGGGCTCCCGACAGGCGCGGGACGCCACGGACCACCGCGTGATGCCCCTCGGTCCGGATGTCGGCCCCCATCCGGCGCAGCTCGTCGACGTAGCGGAACCGGCCGGAGAACAGGTTCTCGGTGACGATCCCCACGCCGTCGGCCACGCTGAGCATCGTCACCAGGAACGGCTTGTAGTCGGTGGCCACCCCCGGGTACGGCAGGGTGGCGATGTCCACGCTGCGGAGGCGGCCCTTCGAGACCACCTGCAGACCGCAGCCATCGGCGGCGGTGACCTCCACCCCCATCTCCTCCACCTTGCGCAGCAGCATGTCCATGTGCTCGGGACGTGCATCGGCGATCTCGATGGAGCCTCCGGCCAACCCCACGGCGGCGATGAGGGTGCCGGCCACCACCCGGTCGGGGACGACCTCGTGCACCGCCGGGTGCAGCTCGGCGACACCTTCCACCTCCACCCGCGACGTTCCTGCACCGGCGATGCGGGCTCCCATGGCCGACAGATAGGCGGCCAGATCGACGATCTCGGGTTCGCGGGCCGCGTTCTCGATGACGGTGGCGCCTTCGGCCAGCACGGCCGCCATCAGCAGGTTGTCGGTGACGGTGTGGCTCGGGTACTCGAGCACGATCCGACAGCCCCGCAGCCGTCCGCCGCGCCGGGCCGCGTCCGACCTGCCCGAGGACCCGAACGTGCCCTCGCCTCCAGGTGGTCCGCCGTTCCCTCCAGGTCGTCCGCCGTTCCCGAGCGGACCGCCGTCTCCCGGTGTGGTCTCCACCCTGAGCGGGTGCGTGGCCGCCACGGTGCCGCCGATCCCGATCCCGATCCCGACTCCGGCTCCGGAGCGGGCTCCGGTGGCGGTGGCCGTGCCGGAGCCGGTGGCCGTGCCAGGGCCGGTGCCAGTGGCCGTGCCAGGGCCGGAGCCGGTGGCCGTGCCAGGGCCGGAGCCGGTGCCGGTGCCGGTGCCGGTGCCGGAGCCGGCTATGCCTCGGGGAGGCACCACCCCGTCGACCGTGCCGTGCTCGGTGTCGAAGTCGGCGCCCATCAGCCCGAGCCCCGACAGGTGCATGTCGATGGGTCGCTGCCCAAAGTCGTCCCCGCCGGGCATGGAGATCCGGGCCCGTCCGCAGCGGGCCAGCAGCGGTCCGAGCACCACGATCGACGCCCGCATCTTGTCGACCAGCTCGTAGGGGGCTTCGGCCTGCAACCGGGCGGGGACGTCGACCAGCAGCTCGCCGGGGGCCTGCTCCGACCAGTGCACACCGGCACCGAGCGCCCGCAGCATCTCCGCCATGATGTCGACATCGACGATCCGCGGCACGTTGCGCAGCACGTGGCGCCCCTCGGCCAGCAGGCAGGCGGCCATCAGCTTCAGCGCCGAGTTCTTGGCCCCTCCGGCCCGAACGGTGCCCGTCAACGGCCCGCTGGGCCCCACCAGGAATCGGTCGCTCACCGGCCCCAGTATGGCCGTCGGCCACCACCCACCAAGGGACAACACGACCGCAACAAGTCCCCCCGGTTCTCCCTCGATGTCGCCCATGTCCTCCGATAGCCAGCCGGACCGCACCACCATGGCGGGGGCCGCTTCACGGCAGCGCCACCCCACCTGGCGGCGCCTGTCGACGTGCCGACAAGCCGTGCCAGCCGGTGGGAGCCAGATCCGCCCGAAGGACGTTCGACCCGGAGATGACGCCGGGGCGCACTATGGTCGCGGCCGTGAGCCCGACACCGCAGGCGCCAGATCGCAACCTGGCCATGGAGCTGGTCCGCGTCACCGAGGCGGCGGCCATGGCCGCCGGCCGGTGGATGGGACGCGGCGACAAGAACGGTGCCGACGGCGCCGCCGTCAACGCCATGCGGGTGGTGCTCGACAGCATCTCGATGGACGGCGTGGTGGTGATCGGCGAGGGCGAGAAGGACCACGCCCCGATGCTCTTCAACGGGGAGCGCATCGGGGACGGCTCTCCGCCGGTGCCCTGTCGGTCATCGCCGTCGCCGAGCGCGGCACCATGTTCGACCCGGGCCCCTGCTTCTACATGGAGAAGCTCGCCGTCGGACCCAAGGCGGCCGGTGCCGTCGACATCCGCCGCTCTCCCGGCGAGAACGTCGAGGCGGTGGCCAAGGCGCTGGGTAAGTCCCCACGTGACGTGACGGTGGTGATCCTCGACCGTCCCCGCCACGAGGCGTTGATCGAAGAGGTGCGCTCCTCGGGCGCCCGCATCCGGCTCATCACCGACGGTGACGTAGCCGGAGCCATCTCCACCGCCTGGCCCGAGTCCGGGGTAGACCTGCTCCTCGGCATCGGCGGCACCCCCGAAGGGGTGATCGCCGCCGCCGCCCTCAAGTGCATGGCCGGCGAGATCCAGGGGCGGCTGTGGCCCCGCAACGACACCGAACGCCAGGCTGCCATCGACGCCGGCTACGACCTCGAGGCCGTGCTCAGCACCAACGATCTCGTCCGCAGCGACAACTGCTTCTTCGCCGCCACCGGCATAACCGACGGCGAGCTGCTCCAAGGTGTCCGCTACCACGACTTCGGAGCGACCACCCAGTCACTGGTGATGCGGTCGCGCTCGGGCACCGTCCGCTTCGTCAGCGCCCGCCACGCCCTCAACAAGCTCCGCGAGTTCAGCACCATCGAATTCGGCTGAACCCCGGGGCCGGATCCGGCTGAGCCCGGTGCCGACGCCGCCCTCGCCTCCACGGGCGCTGCCGTCGGCACCGGCCGACCGACCCCTACGGCTGCAGCGCCACGGTGTGGCGCCCGGGCGGCACCCACACCTCGATCCGGCAGCCGGTCAGCACCAGCCGGCTGGTGCTGGTCTGCCGAGCGAAGCGGGCCGGCACGCAGCGGGCCGGGACCGGCCGCCCGTCCACGGTGACCCTGCGCCGGGGAGCAGACAGCAGGCTGTAGCCACCAGCTTCGACGGCCGTGCCCGACCACAGCACGGCGGTTCCTCCCGCCGGGCTCTGCACCGTGGCCCGCAGCCGCCGGGCCCCGCCGGAAAGGGGGCCGGTGAGCTCGGTGCCGAGCAGACGGCCCGGGACCACGTCGACGTGGGGCAGCGACAGCAGCTGGGCGCGCTTGGTGTGGGTGCGCAGCGTGCCGTTGGTGTACACCACGCTCCAACCGTAGAAGCCGGGCTGTTGCTGCCACACCCAGAAGCCCGATCCGACCACGAACCAGTTCTGGAGGGCCAGCTGGCGCGCCAGCCAGCCGTCCCACGCGCTCGACGCGTCCGATCCGAATTCGTCGTCGACCCACGGGGTGCCGAAGACCCGCGCCTCGCTGGCGGCGTTGCGATAGGACTGGGCCAGCTGCAGCTCGCTGTTGTCGGGACCCGGCGGGCTTGAGAACACCCCGGTGTAGATGTGGACGGCGTAGACCAGCTGTGGGTCGTCCGAGAAGCGGGCTGCCTCGGGGAGCGCGTCGTCGGTCGTGTCGCGCAGCACCGACGGCTCGAACCAGATCGGCGCCTGGAAGCCCGACGCCCGCAGGCCGCTGATCATGCGACGGTAGAAGGGATACAGCTCGGACAGCTCGAAGGCACCGGGACCCACCAGACCTGGTGTCGGCTCGTTCATGAGCTCGAGCCCAGCCAGGTTCGGCTCCCCTCCGACCGTCTGGGCCAGCGCCCGCAGCGCCCCCAGATACCACTGTTGTAGCTCTTGCCCCGCCACCGGCGCATCCGACCAGAACGCCTGGGCGGCCACCTGGGCGCACAGCGTCGAGATGGCGATCGGGGTGCACGGCGCGCCGGCTGTGACGGTGGCCCAGTCGGGGGCGCCGTCGACCTCCTGGCCGCACCACAGGTGCCGGTTGTAGCGATCCTGGTGCAGGTCGACGAGCACGGCGATCCCGTAGGCCCGCGCTTCTTCGACGATCCGGTGGATGTGGCCGAGGTAGCGAGAAGCAAGCACTCCCGGCGCCGGTTCGATGCGGCTCCACGACACGGCCAGCCGCAAGAAGTCGAACCCGAGGGCCGCCATCTCGGCCAGCCCGCTTCGGGTGAGCGGCACCGTCTCCTGAAAGGCACAGCCCGGCTGGTCGCTGTACTGCACCAGGGCATTGCTGTCGACGCCGCGCAGCAGCAGCTGGCCACCGTCGGCGGTGGCGAGGTAGGGCGCCGATCCCGTCGGGTGGACGACGTGGATCCCGGCCGGCACCCCCGCCCGGGCGGCACCCGGGCCAACCCCGGCAGGCTCCGTCGCGCCGCGGGCTGCGCCGCCCGGGCCGACCGGGCCTGACACCGTGCCTGTGTCGGCGGCGAACCCTGGGCCGGCCCGAGCCACCGCCGCCGCGCCCGGGCCGTGGAGGCTCGTCGGCCCGGTGGCAGATCCGACGGTGGCCACCAGCACCGCCAGGGCACCTCCAAGCGCGGCGACCGCAGCGCTGACCGCGGTCGGCCCGGCCCGACCCGTCAGGGAGGACCGGTCTCCCCGGAGCAGCCTCATGCCCGACAACGGTCGGCGGACGCCGTTCTGGCGCCGCCTGACGCCCGCTGGCGCGGTCCCGCGTCTCCCACGACGATGCACTCCCAAAGGACCACGACGCGCCCCCTGTGGGCTGGCACCGCCCCGGCCATCGGCGCGACGGTGCACACGTTGGATGGGGCGCGAGCTGCGCCCCGTAGGAGCGAGGGGCCGCCCCGTCCCCGCCAGCATCACCCGCCCAGCGGCCCCAGCCGACACGACCCGCTCAGCGGCCCCTCCAACATCACGCGCTCAGCGGCCCCGACAGCACCATGGCGGGAACCGCAGCGGCGGCTCACGGCTGTTGTCTGATCGGAAGATGACGTGAGTGATGCACGCGCGTGGGCGCGCCAGGACCGGGTGCGGGGCGGAGCCCCGCTCGGGACGAAGTCCCGATCTCACGCCGCGGAGC
>JAJZNB010000016.1 GCA_021848085.1 Actinomycetes bacterium | reverse complement strand
GTTGATGCCCAACGACAGGGTCTCGGTGGCGAACACCACCTGCAGCAGCCCCGCGGCGAAGCACTCCTCCACCGCCTCACGGAAGGCGGGGATCATCCCGGCGAGGTGGGCGGCGATGCCGTTCTCGAGCCCGGCCAGCCACCGGCTGTGGCCGAGCACGGCCAGCTCGTCGGTGGCCAGCCCCTCGATGTGGGTGGCGCAACGGCGACGGATCTCGGCCCGCTGATCGGCGTCGGTGAGGCGCAGCCCGTCGGCCAGGCACTGGGCCACGGCGTCGTCGCAGCCCGCCCGGCTGAAGATGAACACGATGCCGGGCAGCATGCGACGCCCGGCGAGCTGCTCGAGGAGGTCGGAGCGGTGCGGGGTGGCGAACCGGACCCGGCGCGGCCCGCCGGGCTGGCGTCCGCGGCGAGGCACGCGGTTGTCGAGCTCGGCGGCCAGCGGGTGGAGCTTGCCGCGGCGGACCACCGGCACCAGGTCGACCGTGCCGCTGGCGCGGCGGGTCAGTGCCACGTGGTTGCGCAGCTGCACGGGCCGGCGGGTCTCCACCACCACGTCGGTGGGGCCTCGGACGCTGCGCAGCCAGGCGCCGAGCTGCTCGGCGTTGGAGACGGTGGCCGACAGGCAGACCAGGGCCACCTCGGGCGGCGCCAGGATGATGACCTCCTCCCACACCGACCCGCGGTAGGGGTCCTGCAGGAAGTGGACCTCGTCGAGGACGACCAGCCCCAGGCCGTCGAGGGTGGAGGCCCGGGCGAACAGCATGTTGCGCAGCACCTCGGTGGTCATGACCACCACGGCGGCGTGGGGCTGGTGCGACACGTCGCCGGTGAGCAGCCCGACCTGCTCGGCGCCGTGGACGGCGGCCAGCTCGCCGAACTTCTGGTTCGACAGCGCCTTGAGCGGTGTGGTGTAGAAGGCCTTGCGGCCGGCGGCCAAGGTCCGCTCCACGGCGTAGTCGGCCACCACGGTCTTGCCCGACCCGGTGGGGGCCGACACCAGCACCGAACGGCCGGCGTCGAGGGCGTCGAAGGCGGCCACCTGGAACCGGTCGGGAACGAAGCCCAAGCGGCCGAGCACCGCCGAGCGCACGTCGGGCGTGACGCGCCGGTCGCGCCCCCCTCCGTCGTCGGCCATCGGCGCCGGCACGGGAGGTGGGCTCAGCCGGTCGTGGTGCCGGCGCCGGCGCGACGGCGACGGCGGACGACGACACGGCCGACGAGGATGGCCAGCTCGTAGAAGATGACCATCGGCACGGCCATGCCGAGCATGGAGAACGGGTCGCTGCTCGGGGTCAGGATCCCGGCGGCGGCGGTGATGGCCACGATGGCCCACCGCCGCCACGACGCCAGGCGCTGGGGGGTGAGCACCCCGGCGAGCTCGAGCGCCACCAGCACCACCGGGAACTCGAACGACACGCCGAACAGCGCCATCAGGGCCACGATGAGGCCGAGGTACTTGTTGGGGTCGTAGATCTCGACCAGCGACGGGCCGCCGATAGAGCCCAACCACTGCAGGGCATGGGGGAAGACCAGGTAGGCCAGGATGCAGCCGAAGCCGAAGAAGACGATGGAGGCGCCCACGAACGACACGGCGTAGCGGCGCTCGTTGGTCCGCAGTCCCGGCGTGATGAACCGCCACAGCTCGAACAAGATGACCGGCGAGGCGAGGAACAGCCCGCCGTAGGCGGCGATCTTGACCCGCAGAGCCAGACCGTCGATGGGGCTGGTGACGTACAGGGCGCAGTGGTGGGCCCCCGCCACCGTGCAGTAGGGGGACTTCAGCCAGCCGAGGATCTGCGGGTAGAAGACGAAGGCGACGATGGCGGCGCCGAGGAAGGCGAAGGCGGAGACCACCACCCGGGTGCGCAGCTCGGCGATGTGCTCCACCAGCGTCATGGCGTCGGGGTGGGGCCGCTGCCGGCGGCTGCGGAGCAGGGAGGAGATGGCCATCGAGGCGGCTCAGTTCATGCTGGGGTCGTCGGGCACCGGCAGGTGGACCTTGGACAGGTCGGCGGCCGCCATGTTGTCGGGGGTCGCCTCGCCGCTCCCGTCGCCGGCCCAGCGGGCTCCGTTGAGCACACCGCCAAGCGGCGGCGGGTCGCTGATGCTGCGCGAGCCGACCGGACGGCCCAGCCCGGGAGGGCTGTCGTCGGCCGGGTCCGCACCCCGCGGCGCGCCGGCTGCGCCAGCTGTTCCATCCCCGCCGGCCGGGGCGGCCCCCGCCGGGTCCTCCGCCGGGGACGGCGCCCCCGGAGGGCCTGACCCCGGCGTGGTGTCGTCGACGCCGGCCTGGCGCTGGCGCTCGTGGTCGTCGGCCAGGCGGTCGAGATAGCCCAGCGGGGAGCGGACCACCTCGGTGATCCGGTCGGTGGGAGGCAGGTCGGGGAAGGTGTTGCGGACCTCCGCCTCGAGGCGTTGGCGCCACTGCCGCAGGTCGGCCCAGGTGGCGCCGATCTGGCGGGCCATCTGGGGCAGCTTGTCGGGGCCCAGCACCACCAACGCCACCACGGCGATGAACAGCAACTTCACCGGGCTCAGGTCGAACATCACCTCGAAGTCTACGGGCCGGCCTGCGGCCATGGCTGCCCCGGGGGGGTCACGCCCGGGGACCTCAGAGGCCGCCGAGGCGCGACAGCGGCCAGATCCGGAAGACGGCCCGCCCGACGATGGACGAGGCGGGTATGGGACCGAACACCCGGCTGTCGGAGGAGTTGCCGCGGTTGTCGCCCATCACGTAGTACTCGCCCTTGGGGATGGTGTAGGGATGGCGCAGCGACCACGGTCGGTAGTCGCCGGGGATGGGGAAGGTGGTGGTGCCCCTGGGCAGCCAGGGCTCGGCCAGCGGCTTGCCGTCGATGAGGACCTGCCCACTGGGTGAGGTGGCGATGGTCTCACCGGGCAGGCCGATGATCCGCTTGACCAGGTCGGGGACGGGATCGGGCTCGAGCGGCGGCCGGCGGAACACCACGATGTCACCGCGGTGGAGGCCGGTGAGGTGAAAGCCCAGCTTGTCGACCAGGATCCGGTCGCCGACCATCAGCGTCGGCTCCATCGACCCCGAGGGGATGTAGTAGGTCTGGGCGACGAAGGTGCGGATGCCGAGGGTCACCAGCAAGGCGACCACGATGACGATCCCCCACTCGGCGGCCACCCGCCTCCAGCCCCGCGACCTGGCGCCGCCGGTCCCCGCCTCGCCGCCGGTCCCCGCCTCGCCGCCGGTCCCCGCCTCGCCGCCGGCGGCGACACCGTGCGCAGGCCGGTGGAGCTCCGCCGCTTCGACGCCGGGCGGCGCCCCGGGTCCGGCGCCGCTGTCTGAAGGTTGGTCGGTCACGGGCCCGCCAGGCTACAGGCCGGCGATCAGCTTCTCGACGCGGTCGTCGTGGGACCGGAACGGGTCCTTGAGCAGCACGGTGCGCTGCGCCTGGTCGTTGAGCTTCAGGTGCACCCAGTCGACGGTGAAGTCCCGGCGCCGCTCTTTGGCCCGCCGGATGAACTCGCCGCGCAGCCGGGCCCGGGTGGTCTGGGGCGGCACCGTCATCGCCTCGTCGATGGCGGCGTCGTCGGTGACCCGATCCATCCGCTGGTGGTCCTGCAGGCGGTAGAACAGGCCCCGGCTGCGGCTGACGTCGTGGTACTGCAGGTCGAGCAGCCCCACCCGGGGATGCGACAGGGGCAGGTCGTAGCGGCCGCGATAGGCCTCGATCAGCTGGTGCTTGGCCACCCAGTCGCACTCGCGGGTCAGGCTCATGGGGTCGGACTCGAGCCCCTTGAGGCAGTGCTCCCACATGGTGAGGGCCTGGTCCTCCTGAGGGGACAGCCCGTGGCCGTCGCGGTAGCGCAGCGCCCGGGTGAGGTACTCCGATTGGATGTCGAGGGCGCTCACCTCGCGGCCGTTGGCCAGCCGCACCTTGCGCCGGCAGGTGAGGTCGTGGCTGATCTCGCGGATGGCCCGGATGGGGTTCTCGAGGGTGAGATCGCGCAGCACCATGCTCGGATCCTCGAGCATCCGCAGCAGCACGCTGGTGGCTCCGACCTTCAAGAAGGTGGCGTACTCGCTCATGTTGGAGTCGCCGACGATGACGTGCAGCCGCCGGAACCGCTCGGCGTCGGCGTGCGGCTCGTCGCGGGTGTTGATGATCGGGCGGCTGCGGGTGGTGGCCGACGACACCCCCTCCCAGATGTGCTCAGCCCGCTGCGACAGGCAGAACACCGCCCCGCGCGCCGTCTGCAGCACCTTGCCCGCCCCGGCGTAGATCTGCCGGCTCACCAGGAACGGGATGAGCACCTCGGTGTAGTGGGCGAAGTCGTCGCGGCGGCTGGTCAGGTAGTTCTCGTGGCAGCCGTAGGAGTTGCCGGCCGAGTCGGTGTTGTTCTTGAACAGGTAGATGACCCCGCGGATGCCCTCCTCGCGCAGGCGGGCCTCGGCCCCAGCCACCAGCTGGTCCAGGATCCGCTCCCCCGCCTTGTCGTGGGTGACCAGGTCGGTGATGGAGTCGCACTCGGGGGTGGCGTACTCGGGGTGGCTGCCGACGTCGAGGTAGAGGCGGGCCCCGTTCTCGAGGAAGACGTTGGAGGACCGCCCCCAGCTGACCACCCTCCGGAAGAGGTAGCGGGCCACCTCGTCGGGGCTGAGCCGGCGCTGACCCCGCAAGGTGCAGGTCACCCCGTACTCGTTCTCCAACCCGAAGATGCGGTGGTCCACGAGCCCACGGTAGTGCCCGGCACCCGCCACGCGGCGCCCGGCCCGCCGGCGGCGGTCGCTCGCCGGGCACGCGACGTCCGGCGGCGGTCAGTCGCCGGGTTCCCCGGCGGGCGGGTCGGTGTCGGGGCCGTCGGCCGAGCCCGCCGCCGACGCCGGGGACCGCCGGGCTCGGCTGCGTCCCGTCCCGGCGGCGGGGGCCGGCTGCTCGAGCAGCCGGGCGATCTCGGCGGCCGCGATGCGCCGGAAGGCCCGGCGGCCGTTGCTGCGGGCCAGCACGGCCACCTCGAGGTCGTCGGGCTGCAGCGTCCGCTCCGGCCCGGCCAGGGCCGACATCGCCGCCCGCAGCGCCGCGCCGAGGTCCCACCCCTCGCTGAAGGCGGCCCCGAAGCGCTCGGCGATGGTCTCGGCGTCGCCGCCGAGGACGGCGAAGCGGTCCTCGTCGGTGATGGTGCCCTCGTAGGCGATGTGGTACAGCTGATCGGGCCGGCTGTCCCACCCCAGCTCGGCCACCAGGATCTCGACCTCGAGCGGCTTCATCTCGTGGGTGAAGACGTTGCCGAGGAACTGGGCGTAGAGGTTGGCCAGCGACCGGGCGTCGACGTCCTCGCGGCTGAAGGCGAAGCCCTTGGTGTCGGCGTGGCGCACGCCGGCCACCCGCAGCTGGTCGAACTCGTTGTACTTGCCGACCCCGGCGAAGGCGATGCGGTCGTAGATCTCGCTGATCTTGTGCAGCGAGCGCGACGGGTTCTCCGCCACCAGCAGGATCCCCCCGTCGTAGACGGTGGCCACCAGGGAGCGGCCCCGGGCGATGCCCTTCTGGGCGTACTCGGCCCGGTCCTTCATGACCTGCTCGGGGGCGACGTAGAACGGCATGGTCATGACGACGGCCTCCACAGGCCCTGCTCCACCAGCACCCCGAAGCGCTCGGCCACCTCGGCCTGCTCCACCGCGGTGTAGCCGTCGACGGTGACGGTGGCCACCACCGGGTAGATGCCGCGCACCACGTCGGGACCACCGGTGGCCGAGTCCTCGTCGGCCGCGTTGTACAGCGCCTTGACGGCCAGCTCGATGGCGTCGTCGCGCGAGAGGTCGGGCTGCCACCCCAGCTTGATGGTGGTGCGGGCGTCGCGCCCGCCGGATCCGGTGGCGGCGTGGTCGGCTTCCTCGTAGTGGCCGCCGGTGACGTCGTAGGTGAAGATCCGCCCGTCGCCCCGACGCAGGTCGTACCCGGCGAACAGCGGCACCACCACCAGCCCCTGAAAGGCCATGGGCAGGTGCTCACGCACCATCTGGCTCAGCTGGTTGGCCTTGCCTTCGAGGCTGAGGGCCACGCCCTCGACCTTCTCGTAGTGCTCGAGCTGGGTCTGGAACAGCCGCACCATCTCCACGGCCGGTCCCGCCGCGCCAGCGATGGCCACCGCCGAGTGGCGGTCGGCGGGGAACACCTTCTCCATGGCCCGGTGGGCGATGAAGTTCCCCTCGGTGGCCCGACTGTCCCCGGCC
>JAJZNB010000074.1 GCA_021848085.1 Actinomycetes bacterium | reverse complement strand
GCAACGCTGCCCTGGCCCAGCTGCGACCGGAGCAGCTGCCCGTCGCCGAGCAGCTGTTGCGCGGTGGCATCCCGGCGGTGCGGCAGGCCATCGACGAGCAGAACGGTCGAGCCCGGGCCGAGGGCAGAGCCGAGATCGCCGCCGAGCCGCTGCTGGCCATGGCCGAGGAGCTGCTGCCCAAGATGAACCTGGCCACCTGGAAGGACCGGGCGGTGGCCGCCCGGACCGCCGCTCCGCGCGACCTGGCGCTGCGCGACCTGCGCTCGGTGGTGGCCAGCGCCTCCACCGTCGCCCTCGACGACGAGGGTCGGGAGCTGGCCACCGCACTGCGCGAGGCACTCAACACCCGGCTTGCCGCCCTGCGGGACGGATGGATGTCGCGCCTCACCGCGGCGCTCGACGAGGGGCGGGTGGAGGACGCCCTGCGGGTGTCGTCTCGGCCGCCGGAACCCGCCACGCGGGTACCGGCGGAGCTCGCCGTCCGGCTGGCGGAAGGGGCCAGCGCCGCCCTGGCCCCGGAGCTGCCGGCGCAGCAGTGGCTGTCGCTGCTGCAGGCCGTGGTCGACTCGCCGGTGCGCCGTACCGTCCGCCCAGCCGGGCTGCCGGCCGACGCCGACGAGGAGCTGCTGGCCGCGGCACGCCACGCCGCCGGGCAGGTTCCCGGCTTGGCCAAGCTGCTGGGGCTGCCGATCCCGCCGCCGCCGGGGCCGCGACGCCCGGCAGCCGCCGGCCGCCGGCCCTGACCGCCGCCGTCCGCCTCCGCTGACCTCCGCCGACCATCGGCCCTGACCGGCCGGGCGGACAGGCGGGCGCCGGCGGCTATCCGGGCAGCAGCCCGCGCTCGGCCAGGAAGTCAGCCAGGCCGGCCACCAGCGGCATGCTCGACAGCTCCCCCAACGGCACCCACGCCGCCGCGCTGGCGTCGCTGGCCGCCGTCGGCTCGGGCCGGCCTGCAGCGGCCAGCTCCACCTCGAAGTCGAGGATCACGAAGTGGTAGCTCCTGCCGATGCGCTCCACCCAGCCCAGGAACGGACCGCACCGCACCGCCAGGCCGGTCTCCTCGGCCACCTCCCGCTCCACGGCAGCGGCCAGCGGCTCCCCCAGCTCCACCCGGCCGCCCGGCACGCTCCAGCGCCCGACGGCGGGCGGGTTGGCTCGCTGCACCAGCAGCAGGCGGCCGTCGACGATCGTCACCCCTCCGACGGCCAGCTCCGGCCGCCGGAGGGTCACGGCAGGGACCGGTGCATGGTCAGCAGCCGGGCCTTGAACCCGGCTGCCTCCCAGAAGCTCTTGGCCTCACGGTCGCCGGGGAGGGCGCCGGCATCCACGCCCCGGCAGCGGTTGGCGGTGAACCAGACCAGCAGGTCCTCGAGCATGGCGCGCCCCACGCCCTCGCCGCGCGCCGACGGGTCGACGTAGAAGCCGTCGACCACGCCGATGGCGGCTTCTCCGACCGGGTCGAGACGGCCCACGGCCAAGCCCGCCACCGCCTCCCCCACCACGGCGACCACCACCCGCCGACGCGGATCCTCGATCAGGCGGTGCAGCCCGCCCGGACGCAGCAGCGCCTTGGCCAACAAGCCCGATTCGCGGCGGGTGAAGAGCGGACCGCCTCGTGCCG
This sequence comes from Actinomycetes bacterium, assembly GCA_021848085.1. Classification (GTDB taxonomy): domain Bacteria; phylum Actinomycetota; class Acidimicrobiia; order Acidimicrobiales; family UBA8190; genus JAJZNB01. Next base: position 4,605 of record JAJZNB010000074.1, on the reverse strand, counting down.
GCTGCAAGGCGCGCACCGCCTCGGCCGCCAACGCCGCACACCGCTCGGCGTCGTCGCGGGTGGCCGGGCGCACCCGCCGCGACGGTTCGACGGTTCGGGGCCGGGCAGGCTCAGCGTGCGGCACGGACCAGCTGCTCCACCCGGTTGAGGATCGTCCTGCGGTGCCGGTGGGTCTGCTCGTAGCGGGCCACGGCCCCCAGCTCCGGCCCGGAGAGGCCGGCCAGGCGCTGCACGACCTGCGAGGCGGACAAGGTGTCGTAGCCGGGGATGGCGAGCTCGCCGACCGTCGGCACCGGCCCGTCACCGCCGGGCCCGGCCGCGGCCGCCCGGTCCGTGTTCGCCGCGGCGCCGGCGGCGGGGACCGACGACGGCCCGGCCTCCGCCGGCTCGGCACCCGGCACCGGGGGGAAGGCCCCGTTGGCGGCGGCCGGGGACACGGGGGAACCCGACGGTGCCGGCACCGGGTCCGTCGCCGCGGCGCGGTGCCCGGAGGCGGTCGGTTCGGCGGCCTGGTCGACGCCGGCCTCCCCGGCGCTCGGCTCGGGGCCGGCCGGGGCCCGGCGCAGCAGGCTCGAGAAGCGGCGGTCGAGCTCGGCCCGGCCGAACTGCACGGCGAACTGCCCGACGAGCCGGGCCGTGCTCACCTGGGTCTGGACCCGTTCCCGGCCTCGGTCGGCCAGCTTGGGCAGCTCCTCGGCGACCGTCACGACCAGGCCGGCGGGCGCGAACACGAGGAGATCGAGCAGACGGTCGGTAGGTGATCTTTCGTCGGTCACCGGGTCGGATCCTCCTCGGCCTCGGGAACCACGGCCCTCACACGCAGTCGCGGCACAGGCCCTTTTCGCTGTCGGCCAACTGGTTGCGGTGCTTCACCAAGAAGCACGAGTTGCAGACGAACTCGTCGGGTTGCTTGGGCAGGACCCGCTCGGAGATCTCGGACCGGTCATCGGCGTCGGCGACCTCGTCGTCCTCGTCCTCCTCCTCTTCGACGACCAGGCGCTCCTTCAGGATCTCGTCGAGGGATGCCTCGACGTCTTCGTCCTCGTCCTCCTCGTCCTCCTCGTCGTCGCCGTCGTCGCCCCCCGAAGCGGAACCCCCCTCCTCTTCGGAGTCGAGGTCCTCCTCCTCGTCGGAGTCGAGGTCCTCCTCCTCGTCGAGGTCCTCGTCCTCGTCGAGGTCGCCCTCGTCGTCCAGCTCGTCCTCGTCGTCCAGGTCGACCTCGTCGTCGTCGAGATCGTCGAGATCCTCGTCGATCGACTCGGAATCCTCTTCGAGATCCTTGGCCATGCCGTGCCCTTCGGGTGGTCCTATGACGCCGGGAGCATAACCGTTCCCTCCCCCGGGCCATCCCACACGACGGGTGGATCGGCGCGGCTGGTGGCACCCGATCGCCGGAGCCGGCGCCGGCACCGCCGTCCCTGGTGGGTTGGGTCCCTGGTGGGCTGGGTCCCTGGCGGACGCTGGTGGGCTGGCGCTGACCGCTGGTGCCGCACCGGCGGTGCCTAGGCGGCAGGGCCCGGGGTCCTTTGGTGCCGTCTCCCTCTGGCCGGCGTCACCGCCGGCCAGATCGTGGAGCGTTCTCTACTCGGCCCCCGGGCCACCCTCCGCCTCACACATCCCCCCCGCAGCGTCCGTTCGGCGGCCGGGCCGCTCGGATCGTCCTCCGGGGCGTCTGGGACTCCACGAAGCCTAGGTGGCACCTCCGGGAGCCCGTCAAGCCCTTTAGCACCACCCTGACCAGGGCTTTTACGCGTCGTCCCTGGTCAGAGGGCCAACCGTTTCGGCCTGATTCCGATGCGGTGACGCCGGCCAGCCGCGGCGCCCTCGGAGCCGGACCGACAGGGGGTGACGAGCCGGCGCCGCTCGGTACCGGCTGTCCCCCGCCGGCATGGTCCCCCCTGGCGGCCGGCCGCGGCCCGGCGGCTCTCGGCCTGCCGTTCGGCCTCGAGGCGCTCCAGGTCGTGGTGGTCGTGGTCGACGAAGGTCATGGCCTCGGCCAGCACCCGGTGGCCAGCTTGCTCGGCGATGAGCCGGTGCATCTGCTGCGCCACCCGTCGGTAGGCGGGATGGCCCTGAGGGCCCGAGCGCAGCTCGATCAGGTGCATCGCCTCGCGGGCGTTCATCTGCAGCACATAGCGGATCCGGAAAGCCAGAGCCACCGCGTAGGACGCCTGCTCGGGGAACAACGGCTCCATGGCCTCGTACAGGGCGGCCGAGCGCTCCAAGGAGGCCTGGTAGGCGTGGCCCAGCCCGGCGTCGCGCACCAGCTCCGGCAGGTCGTAGCCGAGGCGGGGCCCGAGCCGCTGCCACTCCACGGTCAGCATCCGGTGGCGCTGCAGGTCGCGGAACGCCCCGTAGTCCGACACCACCTCGAAGCGGTAGTCGGTGCGCTCCAAGGCCCGGCCAGGCCGGTGGCGGCGGTTGTCGCGCCCTCCCACGTAGGCCCGGGCGACGGCCAGGCGGTCCTCGGCGCCCAGCTGGCGCATCCGGCGCAGGACCTCCTCGTCGCCGATGGTGGTGTGCGGATAGCACATGGCGGCCAGCACCTTCACCTCGCCGTCGGGATCCCAGTCGACCAGGCGGACCTCGGCAGTGGCATCGCTGGGAGCGGCGTCGCCCTGGTCGGGCCACAGCCGCCCGACCACGTCCTCGGTGGCCTGGCGGGTGTCGGCCAGGTAGCGGCTCCAACGGCCGCCGCGCTCGGGGCGGTCGACGCGCTGGAGGAACGACGGGATGACCTTGCGCAGCTCCTGGAGCATCAGGTCGGCGTAGCGGCGGGCTTCGGGCAGCGGATGGGACCGCATCCGCAGCAGCAGCAGCTCGTAGGACTGGCCGGTGCCGTAGATGCCGACATTGGACAGCGAGGCGGCGGGCAGCAGGCCTCGCAACGCGTCGAGGGCCTTGGCCCTGATCGACTGGCGGTACACGAAGTCCGAGTCGCCGGCCTGCTGCGGGAAGCGCTGCACCAGCCAGGTCTGCAAGGCCGGCAGCAGCTCGGCGTAGGTGTCGAACATCCGGTCCATGTCGCCGACGTAACGGGTCCCGAGCCGCGAGGCGAGCACGTCGGGGTCGCGGTGGTAGCGGAACCGGCCGCTGGGCAGGCGCACGTCGTAGGCGATGTAGCGGGTCGACTGCTCCAGATAGGCCATCAGCCGGCCCCACTCGATCACCTTGGTCAGCAGGTTGGACGCCTGCTCGCAGGCCAGGTGGACCCCGCCGAGCTGGGCCACCGAGTCGTCGCCGTACTCGACGAAGACCCGCTCGTAGAGCTGCTCGGCCCGCCGCAGGCCGACGGTGGCGTCGATGCCGTCGTCGCCGCTGATGTCGAGATCGCCGACGAACTCGTCGAGGAACAGGCGGCGCAGGCTCTTGGGCGAGCGCGAGTAGCGGGCGAAGAGGGCACCCTTCACCACCTCGGGCAGGTTCACCAGGGCGAACACGGGCCCGTCGAGGTTGGTGACGTAGCGCCGCAGCACCTCGCGCTCCTCGGCGCTGAACGACTCCTCCGCGTAGGTCACCATGCCCCTCGAAGACTACGGCCGAGCCGCCCTGCCCGTGGGGGACCGTCGCCGTCGTCCCCGGTGTCCTCGGCGCCCGGTGGAGGGGCCGACGAGGCGGCCACCACCCCCCGCTGCAAGGCGTCGGCCGCCCGGCGCGCCGCCTGGGCCGTGGCAGGGTCGGGGGCGACCACCTGCAGCTGGCGCAGCAGGTCGACGAGGTGCTTGGCGTTGCGCACGAAGTCCCCGGCGGCCAGCTCGGCCCGGCCCAGCACCCGCTGCAGGCGGTCGCCGCGGGCCCAGCGCCAGGCCACCTCGGCGAAGCCCGGATCGGGCAGTCGGGTGCGGGGCAGGTGGCTGCGCTCCTCGTCGGCCCGCAGCCGCTCGGCCAGCGCCTGCAGGCCCTGCAGGCGGTCGGTCACCGCCGCCGGCGGGCGGGGCTCAGGGCGCCACCGACCGGCGCGCGCCGCGTAGCTGCAGGCGGACACCACGGCGGCCAGCTCGGCCACCCGCAGCCCGTCGAACAGCCCGGCGACCAGCGCCTCGGCCACCAGCAGGTCCGACTCGTGGTAGATGCGGGCCAGCAGAGCCCCCCGGCCGGTCAGCTGCCAGGCGGCGGTGTCGACGTGCCCCCAGCGCTGCAGCAGCTGCAGGGTCCGATCCAGCCGTCGTGACAGGGCGTGGTGGTGGGCGGCGTCGACGAACTGGGCGAAGGACCGGTCGAGGACGTAGTGGGCCTGGTCGACCGGGTAGCGCCGCACCAGGTTGACGGCCAGGTTGTAGGTCGGGCGGAACGACGACCGCAGGTCCGGTGCCGGTGACAGCACCAGCCTGGCCAGCTCGGCCATGCGCAGCGCCGGGGACCACAGCACCACGGCGTGGCCGACCGAGTCGAGCCCCCGTCGCCCCGCCCGGCCGGTGAGCTGGGCGTACTCACCGGAGGTGAGCCCGCTGCGGCCGGTGTCGCGCATCTTGGTGAGCCGCTCGATCACGACGCTGCGCGCCGGCATGTTGATGCCCAACGACAGGGTCTCGGTGGCGAAGACCACCTGCAGCAACCCGGCGGCGAAGCAGTCCTCCACCGCCTCACGGAAGGCGGGGATCATCC
>JAJZNB010000131.1:908-6233 GCA_021848085.1 Actinomycetes bacterium | reverse complement strand
ACACCAGGCTATGGCGCAAGGCGTCGGCCGCCTCGATCAGCATGCGCGCCCGCATCTGCTCGGCCGCCCCGCCGAGCTGCACGAGCTCCGACGGTCCGGTGCCCGCCACCTCGTGCTCCAGGTCGCCGCCGGCGACCGCCGCCATGCTGGCCACCAGCGCGTCGAGGGGTCGGGTGAGCGACCGCCGCAGCTGCACCACCAGCACGGCGATGAGAGCCACCGCCAGGGCGAAGCTGCCGACGATCACCCAGGTCAAGAGGTCTTGGTAGCGCGACCGGCCGGCGGTGGCCGAGGCGACGGCGGCGTCGACCCGGGTGCTCAAGGTGTCGATGGCATGGTGCAGCGACGAGAACAGGGACCGACCGACGGCCGCGCTGGCTGGGCGGCCGGGGCTGCCGCGCCGGGCGGCCATGGCGGGCACCGCCGCCTCGTCCCGCCACCGCTGGGCGGCGAGCTCCACCTGGTCGAGGGCGCCCAGCGACCGCGGCCAGCGGGCCAGGTGAGCCCGCAGTGACGCCACCTCGGCGGCCTCATCGGCCTGGTCGGCAGTGTAGGAGGTCGCATAGGTCTGGTCGCCGGTGAGGACGAAGTCGAGGACTGCCGACTCCTCGTCGGCCACCGTGCCCAGCAGCCGCTGCACCTCCACCCGGGCCGGGTTCAAGGCGTTGGCCAGCTGGTTGCCGGCGTCGGCCCGGGCGGTGGCGGCCCACAGGCTGGCTCCGGCGTCCACGCTGAACAGCGCCAGCAGCAGCGCCAAGGCCAGGTGGAGCCGCACCCGCAGCGTCCTGGGCTGCATCCGCCAAGGCGCTGCCGGCCGGGCACCGCTGCCATCGGGCGCTGCCGGCCGGGCACCGCTGCCATCGGGCGCTGCCGGCCGGGCACCGCCGCCATCGGGCGCTGCCGGCTCGGGCCCGCCCCTCCCGCCGGCCCGAAGCCGGGGACCGGGCTCCGCCGGGGCGCCGACGGCCGGCTCCTCGCTCGCGGAGAAACGGCCCCTCACCGGCCCAGCATCCGCTCGACGCGCCGGGCCGCCCAGGGCCGAACGTCACCTGCCTCGCCTCCTGGCCGGCGAGCCGATCCCCCTCCGGCCCAGTCCTGGCGACGTGCTGGGCCGGCTGTCGCCTGGGCCGGCTGTCGCCTGGGCCGGCTGTCGCCTGGGCCGGCTGTCGCCTGGGCCGGCTGTCGCCTGGGCCGGCTGTCGCCTGGGCCGGCTCAGCAGCAGGGGCGGGCCACCTCCCAGATGACCTGCACCAGGTCGTCACTCGATCCCTTGGCCACGAAGCGGGCGGCTCCCTCGGCCAGCATGGACTCGGCGCTGGCCCGGTCCCCGAGAGAGGACAACCCGATGACCAGCGGCGGAGGGCGCAGCTGGCGCAGCCGCCGCACCGCCTGCAGCCCGCCGCCGGGCATCACCAGGTCCACCACCGCCACCTCCGCCTGGCCCTGCTGGGCCAAGGCGACAGCCGACTCGGCGTCGGTGGCCGCCCCCACCAGGCACATGCCAGGCTCGTCGTCGATGAGGGCCCCCAGGGCGTCGCGCACCCGGGCGTCGTCGTCGGCGATCAGCACCCGCAGCGCGGCGCCGGCCGGAGGCCCTTCACCCGGGTCCACGGCGGTGTCGCTCACGGCCGACGCGGCAGGTCGATCAGCCCGGATCCCGAGGCGATGACCACCGCCTCGAGCTTGGAGTGGGCGCCGAGCTTGGTCAGGACGTTACGGACGTGGTTGCGGACGGTGTGCTGGCTCAGGCCCAGCTGCAGGGCGATGGCACCGGTCGCCGCCCCCGCCGCCACCAGCCGCAGCACCTCGCCTTCACGTTCGGTCAGCGGCGGGTGGTCCGGGTTTTGGTGCCCCCACCGGGTCAGCTTGGTCATCAGCGCCGGTGGGAACGTGCCGCCTCCCTCTGCCGCGGCGTGCACGGCCCGGGTGAGCTCCTCGAGGGTGGCGTCCTTGGCGACGAAGCCGCAGCAGCCGGCCTGCAGGGCCTCGCGCAGCACCGCCTCGTCGCTGCGGGCGGTCAGCATCACCACGTTGGCATCGGGGTCGAGGTCCAGCACCTGTCGCGTCGCTTCGGCGCCGCTGGCGTCGGGCAGGTGGTAGTCCATCACCACCACCTGCGGGTGCAGGCGCCGGACCTGGGCCACCGCCTCCGCCGCGGTGGTGGCCACGCCGGCCACGGTCAGCCCCGGGTCGTCGTCGATGACGGCCGCCAGGCTCCGAGCCACCATCTGGTGGTCGTCGACGAGCAGCACGGTGATCTCCTGGCTCTCCTGGTCACCTCGGTCTTCGGGGCCGTGCTGCCGGCGCCGGTCGTCATCCACGGTCCCGCCCGTACCGTCGCGGCTGGTGGCCCGGACCGCAATGCCGAATTCGCATCACGCTCACCTGGCACACCTGTGCCACATCACCGGTCCCATGGCACAAGTGTGCTACAGGAAGCCGGTCCAAGCTGGTCTGTCGGAGCGGTACCGACACGCGCACCATGGAACACGGTGAGACACACGACAGAAGACAAGGCGGCATCGGTGGTGGTGCCCGTCGAAGAGCTCGATGGTCTGGTCCAGGAGCTGCTGTCGGTCGGCATCCTGCTGGCCAAGCCGCCGACCGGCGACGCTGCCGCCGCCCGCCGCCGGCTCGACCAGGCCATCGCCCAGCTCGTCCAGATGGCCTTCGAGGAGGCCGCTTCGCCGCCGCCGCACCTCCACGGCCCCGCCGCCGGCACCGGGGCGGCACCGGGGCCGGCACGACGCAACGGCGCGGCGAGGCGCGTCCCGCGGCCCGGCCCCGCCGTCGGAGATCCCCCAGACGGGGTCGGGTCGCCGACGCGGGCCGACGACGCCATCGGCACCTTGCGGCGTGCGGCTCGCCACCTCGACGGACGGACCCGCACCCCGGGCCCGGTCCGAAGCGATCTGGTGGAGGCGGCCCAGGGGGCGCACCGGGCGGTGATGGCCCTCTCCGACACCAGGGCCACCGGCATGCTGCCCCCCACACCGTTCTGGCGCTGACCGGGGCCCCGACCCGGCCGAGGCGCTCCGCCCTCGGCCCGCCCGCGCCCCCCACGGGTCGGGTCACCCGGGTCGGAGCGCGCCCTGGTCAGCGCCGGACCGGGCGGCCAGGCCGGCGCGCCCTGGTCAGCGCCGGACCCGCTCAGCCTCCTCGGCGACGGCCAGCCACTCCTCTTCGACCCGGCGCAGCTCGGCGTCGGCGTCGGCCAGCTGGGATCCGACCCGGGCCAGCTCCTCGTGACCCGAGACACCCCGCAGCTGCTGGTGCAGCTCCTCGCAGCGGCGGCGCAGCCGTTCCATCTGCTTGTCGAGCTGGCGCAGCTGACGCTGAGGCGCCGGCTGCGCCCGGCGGCCAGACCGGTCGCCGCGGCCGGTGGCCGGCGGCGGAGACGTCCGCGACGGGGGCGGCCGGTTTGCCGGTTCCTGTTGGCCGGCCACCCAGCCGGCTGGTGATTGTTGGCCGGCCACCCAGCCGGCTGGTGCCTGTTGGCCGGCCACCCAGCCGGCGAGGCCCCCCGGGACCGCCGACAGCGTTCCGTCGGCGGTCAGCGCCGCCACCCGGTCGGTGACCCGCTCGAGGAAGGTGCGGTCGTGGCTGACCGTCACCAGCGCCCCGGGCCACTGCTCCAGGTAGTCCTCGAGGACCCGCAAGGTGTCGATGTCGAGGTCGTTGGTGGGCTCGTCGAGCAGCAGGACGTTGGGCCGGCGAGCCAGCACCAGGAGCAGCTCCAGGCGCCGGCGCTCCCCCCCCGACAGCGTGCGCACCTCGGCGTGCTGCAGCGACCCGGTGAACCAGAAGCGCTCCATCAAGGCGACGTCCTCGGGCAGCCCCGGAGGCCGGCCCGGCCCGGCCACCAGCTGGCGCACGGTGGCGGAGAGGTCGACGGCCGCACCCTGCTGCTCCACCAGGGCCAAGGCCACCGTCGGCCCGCGCTCCACCGTCCCCGCCGTGGGTGGGAGCTGCCCAGCCAGCAGGCGCAGCAGGGTCGTCTTGCCCGTGCCGTTGGCGCCGACCACCGCCAGCCGCTCGCGCCGGGCGACGCTCAGGTCGATCCCGTCGACGACGGCGGGCCCGCCGGGGCGGTAGGAGAACGACACCCCGCGCAGCTCCACCACCTTGTCGCCCAGGCGCGGGGTGGAGAAGGCCAGGTCGAGGTCGCTGAGGCGGGCACCGCCGTCGGGCCGGCCCTCGACCACGGCCCGGGCGGCCGACACCCGCGCCTGGGGCTTGCGGGAGCGGGCCGGCGCCCCGCGGTGCAGCCAGGCCAGCTCGCGGCGGGCCAGGTTCCGCCGGGCGGCTTCGGCGGCGGCTGCCTGTTCGTGCCGGGCGATCTGGGCTTCGAGGAACGAGGCGTAGCCGCCGTGGTGGACGATGGCCCGCCCCCGGTCCAGCTCCAGCATCCGGGTGGTCACCGCGTCGAGCAGGTGACGGTCGTGGGACACCAGCACCAGCCCGCCGGGCCGGGCCCGCAGCTGCTGCTCCAGCCACGCCACCGCCTGCAGGTCGAGGTGGTTGGTCGGCTCGTCGAGGACCAGCAGCTCGGCCGGCTGGGCCAGCAGCTGGGCCAGCGCCACCCGCTTGGCCTCGCCGCCCGACAAGGTCGCCGTATCTCGGCCGGCGGCGCGGCCCATGCCGACCCGCTCCAGCGCGGCAGCGATCTGCCAGCCGTCTCCCACCGCGGCGCCGACCGTGCCGGCCGGCAGCGTCGGCTGCTGGGGCAGGAAGCCGACCCGCACCCCGCGGCCGAAGCGCACCGCTCCGGCGTCGGGTGCCTCGGCACCGGCCACCACCCGCAACAGCGTGGACTTGCCCGTGCCGTTGATGCCGATCACCCCGACCCGGTCGCCGTCGGTGATGGTCAGCGACAACTCGGCGAACAGGGCCCGGTCGACACCGCGCACCGCCACCTGCTGCAGATCCACGAGGACGGCCACCGTCGGGCCACGGTAGCGGGACCGGCCGGCCCGGCGGGTCGGTCACGGCGGGCAGCTGCCCAGGTCGCTGGTCTGCAGCAGGATCCGGCCCAGCGCCACCCAGGCCGAGCCGTAGTAGGTGGGGGCGGCCAGGTTGCGTCGGGCAGCTTCGGCCAGCAGGGCGCCGGCGCGGTGCTGATGACCGGCGGCGGCGGCAGCGCCGGCGGCCCCCACCAGCCCTACCGGCGCCGGTGACGCCGACCGCCGGGGCGTCCCCCTCAGGCGCAACCCGACCAGCGGTCGGTGCCGGGCCAGCTGCCGGGCCAGCACCGGCCACAGCGATCCGGCCAGGCTGACGTCCTCGGCGTTGCAGGCGGCAGCCAGACGCACCGGCACCCGCACG
>JAJZNB010000131.1:0-898 GCA_021848085.1 Actinomycetes bacterium | reverse complement strand
AGGAGCCGCCGCCTAGCGCCCGGACATGCTGGCCGACGGCGAAGTGGTACTTGCTTGCCGTCCCGGCGTCCATGACGACGTCGCCGGGGTTCGACGGTGGGCCTGTCGCCGCCACGGCGCCGGTGGTGCTGACCTGGGCCCACTCCGGGGGGAGGTGCCGGCCCCGCAGCAGCTGGCGCAGCAGGTCGGTGGAGGACGTCGACAGCGCCCGCCAGGTCGAGCGGTGCGGGCCCAGCGTGGCCAGGGCCTCTAGGTCCGAGGGCGCCAGGTAGCTCGGGTCGATGACCGGGTCCCGGCCGGCCGCCCACGGCCCGGCCAGCAGCACCGGCCGGCCGGCCACCTGCTGCACCTCGTGGGTCAAGATGGCGTCCGCCATCGACTGCGCCGCTCGGCGGTAGGCAGGGTCGGCGAAGCGGCGGGCGCCGACGGTCAGCGCCCAGGCCACGTCGAGATCGGCGTCGGCGGAGGGCTGGTGGCCCACCACCTGGCCGTGGGCGTAGTGCCAGGCCAGCAGCCCGTCGGGTTGGAGCAGATGGGTCCGCGACCAGCTCCAGGCGGCGGCGAAGCGGCGGCGGTCGCCGATGGCGGCGGCGACCAGCATGGCGTAGCCCTGGCCTTCGCTGACGGTGTCCCCGCCCTGGTCCCACCGCACCACCCGGCCGTCGGGCTGCTCGTAGTGGTGCAGGAAGTACCGGGCTGCGCTCCGGGCCGCCCGGGCGCCGCCGGTGTGGGAGCTGCCGCCCAGCGCCGCCGCGCCGGCCGCGGCCACCAGCGCCCCGGCGGCGGCCACCACCAGCGCCCGCCTCACCTCGTCCGGGCGGGCAGGACCATGGTGACGTCGGCGTCGCCCTCGAGGGTGCCGGCGTCGCCCTCGAGGGTGGTGTCGGGCTCCTCGAGG
>JAJZNB010000002.1 GCA_021848085.1 Actinomycetes bacterium | reverse complement strand
TCGCAGGGCCACACGAGCCTGGCCTCGGCGGGCGCCGAGTCGGACCTGGGGCGGCGTCCACGGCACCAACCGGCGCGCCCTGGGCTCGGCGGGGGCCGGGCCGGACCTGGGGCGGTGTCCACGGCGCCAACCGGCTCGCCCTGGGCTCGGCGGGCGCCGGGTCGGACCTGGTCTCAGGGTGCTTGGCGCTCGATGTAGGGCTGGTCCAGATCTCCGGCGGGCGCATCGGGAACGACGACCGCCACGAGCGCCACGGGAAGCGGCGAGCCCAGAAGCTCTTCCACGGTGGAGCCCAGGAAGGGCGCATCGCCGACGCGCCGGAGGCGGGCCCCGACAACCAGCAGATCGATCCGGTGCTGCTGGACGTACTCCAGCAACCCGCGGCTGACGGACAGGGCTCGCTCTCGAGCGATCTTGGGCCGCACCCCTGCCTGTTGGGCGCGGTCGGAGGCCTTGTCGAGAACACCTCCCGGCGCTTCCGCCGCGCTCATGATCCGGCGTCGGGACACCGTCACCGTGTCGTCGGGCGTCACGTGGACGATGTGCAGGCGCGCTCCGTGGCGGTGGGCGAGGCTCGACGCCAGCTCCTCTGCGCCGATCCCTGTCGTTGTCCCGGTGGTGGCGACCGCGATGTGGCGGGGCACCTCCATGCGCTCACCGTGTCTGAGTGCGGGCCTGATGAGGACGCTGGGCAGCGGGCTGCCGTTGAGCAACGCGGCGACGGCGGGAGGCAGGCCGTGCGCGGTCGGTGAGATGCCGATCCCGAGCACCCCGTAGCCGAGGCGGGCCTCTTCGAGCGCCGCTTCGACGGGCTCGGTGACGGGCGCAGCACGCCAGCGGACGGGACGCCCCACCTCGCCAACCACCTCGCCGTCGGGGTCGGCAACCGACGAGAGCACCGTGAGCTCAGCCGCATCGGGCCAGGCCCGGTCGAAGAGCGTCGCGGCCAGCCCCCGGTTGGTGTCGGGGAGCTCGGGAACGAGCAATCGCTGCTCGCGCACCAGCAGATGGCTCTCGATGCGCTCTTCGTGGGCCAACCGGCGCTGCTCGTCTTCGCTGCCTTCCCAGTCCCCGACCAGTCGCCGCAGCGTCGGCGCAACGAGGACGGACGAGGCGATCGACACGAGCAGCACAGTCGTGTACGCGAACTCCGAAAGAAGTCCCATCCGCAGGCCTGCGGTGGCGATGATGACCTGTAAGGCACCACGCCCGTTCAAGAGGATCATGAGCGCCCGGTTCTCCCCCCGGCGCAGCCTCGCCCATCGTCCGGCGAGGCCGGTGCCGATGGCCTTGCTGACCACGGCAGCGACGAACAGCCCCACGACCACAGCGACCCGGTGCCAGGAGGAGATGGCCCTCAGATCGATGAGCAGCCCGGCGCTGGCGAAGTACAGCGGAGCGAACACGCCATCGGAGAAAGAGCGCAGGCGAGCGAGCACGTCCCCGTGCTGGAAGCGCGACCGGCCGAGGAGGACGCCGGCCAAGAACGCACCGAGCGCCGCCTCCACACCCACCGCCTGCATCGCCGCCGCGGCGCCGAAGGCCACGGCGAAGGCCACGGCAACCGAACCCGTCGCGTTCGGGCCGCCATGGCGAACCTTCGCCAGCAAGAAGTCGACACATCGCTGGCCGAACAGGACGATCAGGACGACCAGCACCACCAGCCCGACGACCGCCCGGACGATGACAGCCGTTCCGCCGGTGGTCGCCGTGGCGGCCACCAAGGCGAGGAGGACCAGGCCGTAGACGTCGTTCGCCGCCGCGGTCGCCAACGCCAGCTGACCGACGTCGCGACGTGAGATCCCCAGCTCGTCGACCAGCCGGGCGATGATCGGAAGCGAAGAGACGCCCAGCGCCCCACCGATGAGGACGGCGCCGATGAGCGGGTGGTGGACGACGAGTGACGGGCCGAGCGCATAGGCGGTGGCCGAACCGGCGACGAGCGGAAGGACGATGCTGCTGGCCGTGACGCCGAGGGCCCGCCGACCAAGGCGGCGGATCAGCGGCACGTCGGTCTCGGCCCCAAGAGAGATGAGCACCATCAACAGCGAGAGCTCGATGACCGCCCCAAGGGGGTTCGACCTGCCGTGGTCGGGGAGGAGGAACGACGTGAGCTGGGGCCACGCCGCTCCGAGGCCGGAGGGCCCGAGCACCAGGCCGGCCAGCAGGTAGCCCACGACCGAGGGTTGCCGGATGCGTCGGGCGCTCCAACCGAGCAGGTGGGCGGCCATGAAGAGCAGCACCACCGAACCGACCATGTGGAGCGTCTCGGTGTTGGAGAGCGCGAGGTTTCCCACAGACGGACCCTAACGAGCAGCGAAGCTGATCGGCTTCAGGCGGGTCCGCCGCCTGGCCATGCTGGAGGGCGTGGCTGAGGCACCGCGAGCGGCGGAGCGCCAGGGTGCGTTCGCCGCCCACCTGGCAGCGTCGCGGGAGACGCACCGGCGGCGGCCGACGTTCGCTCCTCGGCAAGGCTCGGCTGGGGTGCGGTGGCGGCCAGGACTCGTCGGCGAGCACCAGCACGAACGCCGCCGGGCGCGCTGGGCGCCAGGTGACCAGGTGACCAGGTGAGCGTGGTCCTTGCCTCCGATAATAGCTATCACTGCTATATTCCGGAGTGCGTCGTTTCGGGGTGCGCCGTTTCGGGGTGCGTTCCTGGGGAAGGAGGCGACCGGTGAAGGGTGAAGAGCGAAGGCTGGTCCGAGTGGTGCCGGCGGGCGAGCGCGGATCTCCGGCGCCTGAGGCCCTCGCCGAGCGCACCCGCCTGGCGATGGTCCGCCTCGGGCGCCAGCTGCGCCGGCAGGATCCCCCGGGACCGAGCATCTCCTGGTACTCGGCGCTGGCCACCATCGCCCTCCATGGCGAGGTGGCCATCGGGGCGCTGGCCGAGGCCGAGCGCCTGCCATCGTCGGCGGCGACCCGCCTGGCCGACCGGCTCGAAGACGCCGGCCTGGTCGAGCGACGGCGCCACCCGACCGACCGGCGGGGGGTGAACCTGGCGATCACCCCCCACGGTCGGGAGGTCCTCGACCAGCACCGCCAGAAGGGCAACGCCTGGCTGGCCTCCAGGTTGGCGCGCCTCGACCGGTCAGAGCGCACCACGCTGGCGGCGGCGCTCGGCCTGCTCGAGGCCTTGGCGGACGACGACCAGTCCGGCCATGGGGCAGCCGAGCCGATCGCCCGCCCGACGCGGCGGACCGGGGTTCGGTGATGCTGCAGCCGCCCCGTTCGACCTGGCGGCCACGGCCCGTTGGTGCCCACCGCCGTGGGGCGGCTTCTCGCCGGCACACCCGCCGTGGGTGCTGGGCCCGCAGGGGCGTCGGAGGCGACGTGGCGTGGCAGGGGTGATGGCCACCACCAGACCACCATCACCATCACCATCACCATCACCATCACCATCACCATCACCACCACCACCACGACCAGCAACAGGCAGCACCACCAGCAACAGACAGCACCACGAGCAACAGACAGCACCACCAGCAACAGCAGGCAAGGAGGGGAACATGGAGCTTGTACGCGGGTGGGTTGACCTTCGGAGCCCGGCGGGGTCGGTCGCTGGCTACCTGGCACGTCCGGCGCCGGCGGAAGCGCCCGTCCCCGGGGTCGTCGTCATCCAAGAGGTGTGGGGTGTCGACGGCCACATCGTGGACGTGGCCGAGCGGCTGGCGAGTGCAGGGTACGTGGCATTGGCCCCCGACTTGTACTCCGCCGGCGAGGGACGGCCCCCGGCGCTCGCGCCGGAACGGGTCGAGGCGGCCAAGGCCTTCCTGAACGCCATCCCCCCGGCGCAGTGGATGGCGGTCCTCGGCGATGAGGCCCGCAGGGCCGAGGCCTTGGGCTCACTACCAGCAGAGGAAGGCGAGCAGGTGGGAGAGACGATCGGGGCGCTCTTCGGAGGTGCCGGCGGCGACTCCGCCCGCCACATGGAGGTCCTGCAGGCTGCGTTGGAGCACCTGCATGCCCACCCGGCCTGCGCCGGGCGCCGCGTCGGTTCCGTCGGGTTCTGCCTGGGCGGGGGGCTCTCGGCCCAGCTGGCCTGCACCGAGGCCGACCTCGCCGGCGCGGTCGTCTTCTACGGGGCGTCCCCCGCCCCCGAGGACGTCGCCGGTGTGCGCTGCCCCGTCCGCGGCTTCTACGGGGCGGACGACCCCCGCATCGTCGCAGGCCTTCCCGCCTTCGAGGAGGCGCTCGAAGAGGCCGGGTGCGACCACGAGCTGCGCGTCTACCCCGAGACCCCCCACGCCTTCTTCAACGACACCCGGCCGAGCTATCGGCCCGAGGCGGCACGCGACGCCTGGGGCAAGATGCTGTCCTTCTTTGCCGAGGCCCTGGGTCGGGTGCCGACCGTGCCGCTCGCCGAGGCGGCCCGCACGTGAGCGGGCCGAACGTTGCGGCACTCGAAGCCCGTCACCGCTCGGAGGCGGGGCCGACCCCGCGGCCATCGATGAGGACGGACCTGTGCGCAGCGGGCAAAGGCATCGCCGACGAGGTGACGGGTCCCGGCGGGCGCCTCGCGGGCGCCGACCACGTTCTGAGGGTCGCACGTTGAGGAACGTTCAGCACGCTCCAACCGACGGGCCCGCTGAGGCCCCATAGACCAAGGAGGTCACGTGGTCATGGACCCAGTCGAAGGCGGCGCCGCATCGGATGCTGGCGGGCGCAAGGTGGCCTACAAGTGGATCGCGCTGTCCAACACCACCATCGGGGTGCTCATGGCGACCATCAACATGTCGATCATGCTGATCGCCTTGCCCGACGTGTTCAAGGGGTTGCGGGTCAATCCCCTCGTGCCGGCCAACACCAGCTATCTGCTGTGGCTGATCTTGGGGTTCCTGGTCGTCACGGCCGTGCTGGTGGTCAGCCTCGGCCGCTTGGGCGACATGTTCGGCCGGGTGAAGATGTACAACCTCGGCTTCGTCGTCTTCACCGCCTTCTCGGTCCTGCTGGCTGTCGATTGGCTCTACGGCAGCGCCGGGGCGCTGTGGTTGATCATCATGCGGATCGGCCAGGGCGTCGGCGCCGCCTTCCTCTTCGCCAACTCCTCGGCCATCTTGACCGACGCCTTCCCCGAGGACGAGCGGGGTCTCGCCCTGGGCATCAACAACGTGGCCGGCATCGCCGGGTCCTTCATCGGGCTCATCGTCGGTGGCCTGCTCGGACCGGTGGACTGGCGCCTCATCTTCGTGGTGTCGATACCGGTCGGCCTCTTCGGCACCGTCTGGTCGTACCTGAAGCTGCGCGACACCGGGGTCCGCACCCCGTCGCCCATCGACTGGTGGGGCAACCTCACCTTCGCCGCCGGTCTGATCGCCGTGCTGGTCGGCATCACCTACGGCATCATCCCCTACGGCGGCCACACCATGGGCTGGACCAGCCCGTTCGTCCTGTCGATGTTGTTCGGCGGCGTGGCCGTGCTGATCCTCTTCGGCTACATCGAGACCAAGGTCGCCAACCCGATGTTCCGCCTGCCGCTGTTCCGGATCCGGGCTTTCGCCGCCGGCAACTTCGCCAGCCTGCTGGCCGGGCTGGGCCGCGGCGGCATGATGTTCATGCTCATCATCTGGCTGCAAGGCATCTGGCTCCCGCGCCACGGCTACGCCTTTGCCAACACGCCGCTGTGGGCGGGGATCTACATGCTGCCGATGACAGCGGGGTTCCTGCTCGCCGGTCCGGCGTCGGGCTACCTCTCTGACCACTTCGGTGCCAGACCGTTCGCCACCGGCGGCATGCTCGTCGCCGCCCTCAGCTTCGGGCTCCTGACCCTGGTGCCGGTCGACTTCTCCTACGAGTGGTTCGCGCTGCTTCTGCTGCTGAACGGGCTCGGGATGGGCCTGTTCGCCTCGCCGAACCGGGCCGGGATCATGAACAGCCTGCCACCCGCCCAACGCGGGGCGGGAGCCGGCATGGTGGCCACCTTCCAGAACTCGGCCATGGTGCTGTCCATCGGGGTGTTCTTCACCCTCATCATCACCGGCCTTGCCTCCAGCCTGCCGCACGCCATGTTCTCGGGGCTGGTCGCCCAAGGCGTCCCCCGCCGCACGGCGCTGGCCGTCTCCAAGCTGCCGCCCACCAGCACCGTGTTCGCCGCGCTGTTGGGCTACAACCCGATGAAGACCCTGCTCGCCCCGGTGCTCCCACACCTGTCGCACACCAGGGCCGCGCATCTCGTCGGGCGTTCGTTCTTCCCGGCGCTGATCTCCAAGCCGTTCGGCAGTGGCCTCGACGAGGCGCTGTTCTTCGGGATGGCCGCGCTCCTCTTGGCGGCGGGGGCGTCGTGGCT
>JAJZNB010000271.1:598-6325 GCA_021848085.1 Actinomycetes bacterium | reverse complement strand
CTCGACGAGCCTCGGGTGGCCGTGGCCCCCGGACAGACCCTGGCCTTCTACGATCCCCACGACCCCGACCGGGTGGTCGGTTCGGCGGTGGCGACATGAGCACCGCCGGGCAGCCTGCGGACGGCAGCCGCGACCCGGCCCGGCGCGCCCGGCAGCTGCGGGAGCTGATCGCCCGCCACGCCCGCCTCTACTACCAGCTCGACACCCCGGAGATCAGCGACGCCGACTACGACGCCCTGGTCCGGGAGCTGCAGGGCATCGAGGCGGCGCACCCCGAGCTGACCAGCCCCGAGTCCCCCACGGCCACGGTGGGGGCCCCGCCGTCGCCCCTGTTCGCCCCGGTGGTGCACCACGAGCCGATGATGAGCCTCGACAACGCCTTCGACCTGGCCGAGCTGCAGGCCTGGGTGGATCGGCTGGGCCGGCTGGCGCCGGAGACGACCGCCGCCGACTTCGTGTGCGAGCTGAAGATCGACGGGCTGGCCATATCCCTCACCTACGAGGACGGTCGTCTGGTGCGGGCCGCCACCCGGGGCGACGGCCGCACCGGCGAGGACGTCACGGCCAACGTGGCCACGGTGGCGGCGGTGCCCCACCAGCTGGCCTGGCCGGCCGAGCGGGGTCCGCTCCCGGCCCTGCTCGAGGTGCGGGGCGAGATCTACATGCCGGCGCCGGCCTTCGAGGAGCTCAACCGGCGCCAGATCGAGGCCGGCCAGAAGACCTTCGCCAACCCCCGCAACTCGGCCGCCGGCTCGCTGCGCCAGAAGGACCCGTCGGTCACCGCCCGCCGTGAGCTGGCCTTCTGGGCCTACCAGCTGGTCACCGTCGGCCGCGAGGCGCCGGTCGCCACCCACAGCGAGGCGCTGGCCCTGCTCGGCCAGTGCGGGGTTCCGGTCAACCCGGCCAACGCGGTGGTCCACGGGGTCGACGAGGTCTTCGCCTTCTGCCGCCACTGGCAGGAGCATCGCCACGATCTGCCCTACGAGATCGACGGGGTGGTGGTGAAGGTGGACGACCTGGCCCTGCGGGCTCGGCTGGGCGCCACGTCGCACGCCCCACGGTGGGCCATCGCCTTCAAGTTCCCCCCCGAGGAGCGCGACACCAGGCTGCTGCGCATCGACGTCTCCATCGGGCGCACCGGGCGGGCCACCCCCTTCGCCGTGCTGCAGCCGGTGCTGGTCGGCGGGTCGACGGTCTCCATGGCCACCTTGCACAACGAGGACCAGGTGGCCCTCAAGGACGTGCGCCCCGGGGACACGGTGGTGGTCCGCAAGGCCGGTGACGTCATCCCCGAGGTGGTGGGGCCGGTCCTGTCGCAGCGGCCGGCCGGCTCCGAGCCGTGGAGGTTCCCGACGCGCTGCCCGAGCTGCGGGGGGGCGCTGGTGCGGCTGCCAGGGGAGAGCGACACGTTCTGCACCAACCTCGACTGCCCGGCCCAGCGGGTGCAGCGCATCGTGCACTTCGCCTCGCGCTCGGGCATGGACATCGAAGGGATGGGGGAGAAGCGGGTGCAGCAGCTCGTCGACCTCGGCATGCTGCACGACCCCGGCGACCTCTACCGCCTGGAGCGCTCCCGGCTGGTGGAGCTGGAGCGTCTGGGGCCCCAGTCGGTCGACAACCTGCTGCAGGCGCTGCAGGCCAGCAAGACCCGGCCCCTGAGCCGTCTGCTGGTGGCGCTGGGCATCCGCCACGTCGGCCCCACCGGGGCCCGGGAGCTGGCCCGGACCTTCGGCGACCTGCCCACCCTGGTGGCGGTGGCAGGCGAGGATCCCGAGCGGCTGGCCGCCGTGGAGGGCATCGGCCCCGTCATCGCCACCAGCGTGGCCGAGTTCTTCGCCTCGCCGGCCAACCTGCAGGTCGTCGACAAGCTGCGGGACGCCGGAGTCGCCATGGCCGAGCCCGGGGTGACCCCGCCCGCTGCCGGAGAGCAGCGGGCGGCTGCGGCGGCCGCCACCGGGTCGTCGGCCGGCTCCGGAGCGTCGGCGGCCACCATGGCCGGACGTTCGGTGGTGGTGACCGGCACGCTGGCCGGCTACACCCGCGAGGAGGCCGAAGAGGCGATCGTCGCCCGGGGCGGCAAGTCGCCCGGCAGCGTGTCGAAGCGAACCTGGGCGGTGGTGGTCGGAGCCGACCCCGGCCTGGCCAAGCTGCGCCGAGCCGAGGAGCTGGGCGTGCCCGTCGTGGCCGGCGACCGCTTCGACGAGCTGCTTCGAACCGGGCAGCTGCCCGGCCCGTGAGGCCCCCCGCGAGGGATCGCCGACCCGACCGTCGCCGAACGCGTGGCCACCCGGCCACAGCCGGCGAACAACCGCTGAGAGCTGGACCTTCCCACCAGCGCCGTCCACCGGATGACGATCTGCGGCCGGTAGCCTGGGCCCGGTCTCCATGACGACGATCACCGACTCCATCGGGCGGGTCTTGGCCGGCCGCTACCGCATCGAGTCCCCGCTGGGGACCGGGGCGTCCGCGCACGTCTTCGCCGCCCACGACACCACCTTGAACCGCCGGGTGGCGGTCAAGGTGCTGCACCCGGCGCTGGCCGCCGACGCCGGCTTCCTGCGGCGGTTCCTGGCCGAGGCGCAGGCGGCGGCGGCGTTGACCCACCCGCACGTGCTGTCGGTCTACGACTGGGGGCAGGACGAGCGGGGACCGTTCCTGGTCTTCGAGCACCTCGGCGGCGGATCGCTGCGCGACCTGCTCGACACCGGCCGTCGCCTGACGGTGGCCCAGGCCGTCGCCGTCGGGGTGCAGGCCGCCCAGGGGCTGGCCTACGCCCACGGGCGCGGCTTCGTCCACCGCGACGTCAAACCGGCCAACCTGCTGTTCGACGACGACGGCCGGCTCAGCATCGCCGACTTCGGCCTGGCCCGCGCCCTGTCGGAGGCGGCGTGGACCGAGCCGGCCGGCACCACCGTCGGCACCGCCCGCTACGCCGCCCCCGAGCAGGCCCGCGGCCAGCGGGTCGAGGGTCGCAGCGACGTCTACTCGCTGGCGCTGGTCCTCTACGAGTCGGTCACCGGTCTGGTGCCGTTCACCGCCGACACCACCATCGGCACGTTGATGGCCCGGGTCGGCGCCACGCTGCCGCCCCACCCCGCCCTCGGCCCGCTTGGCGACGTGCTGGCTCCCGCCGCCGCCCCCCACATCACCGACCGCCTCGACGCCGCCGCCCTGGCCCGACGCCTGCAGACCCTGGCGCTGCAGCTGCCCGAACCCGACCCGCTGCCGCTGGGCCGCACCGGGGGGCGTGGCGCGGCCGTCGGCGCCGACGCCACCGAGTTGGGCCTGCCCGCCCGCCCGGCCCGCCGGCCGGCGTCGCCGGCTCTGGCCGGCATCTCGGTCCCGGTCGGCCCGGCGGACACCGGTGTCGCCGCGGCCGGTGCCGTCGGGGCCGATGTCGCAGAAGCCGCCGCGGCCGGTGTCGCCAGTGCGGCCGGTGTCGCCGCGGCCGGTGTCGTCGGGGACGGCGCCGCGGCCGGTGTCGTCGGGGACGGCGCCGCAGCCGGTGTCGCAGAAGCCGGCGCGGCAGAGGCCGACACCGGTCCCCTGTCGACCACCGGGATGCCCCCCGGCGGCCCGGGCGCACCCGGTGACCCGCCGCACCCCGCGCCCGGCGCCGACCGGTCGCCCACCACCTCGAGGTCCACCACCGGCGCCCCCACCCCCGGCGGCGCCGGCGGCATCGGGCACGACGGATCGCCGACCGCCTCGGTGCCGGCGGTCACCGCCGGAGCGCCCTCCGGCACCCGGCGCCGGCGTCGCTGGCCGTGGATCGTCGCCGCCGTCGTGGTGGTGCTGGCCCTGGCCGCCGGCGGCCTCAGCTACGCCGCGGTCAAGACCCGCTTCTTCGTGCCGACCCACCCGGTGCCGCCGCTGGGCGGGCTGACCACCGCCCAGGCCCAAGCCAAGCTGCGCCCCGACCACCTGTCGCTGCGCGTCTCGGGCCACCAGTCGTCGATGACGGTGCCGAACGGCGACATCATCAGCCAGAGCCCCCGCAAGGGCGTGCTGCTGAAGCAGGGCGACACGGTCCACGTCGTCGTGTCGAGCGGCCCGCCGCCGGTGTCGGTCCCCGACCTGACACAGGTCACCGGCGGCTGCAACGGTGCGTCCCAGGTGCTGCAGTCGGCGCAGCTGAAGCTCGGCTCGTGCACCTCCGCCTCGTCCACCACCGTGGCGGCCGGCGGCATCATCAGCTACCAGCCCACCGGCCATGCCCCTGAAGGTTCGGCGGTCGACGTGACGGTGTCGTCGGGGCCGCCCATGGTGTCGGTGCCGTCGCTCAACGGCATCACCACCTGCAGCGGTGTCGACAGCGCCATGCAGGCCGCCGGGCTGCAGGCCTCGTGCTCCACCCGCTACAACACCGCCCCCGCCGGCACCATCTTGAGCGTCAGCCCCTCGACCACCGCTCAGCTCGGCTCCACCGTCACCGTGGTCATCTCCCTGGGCAAGCCGGCGGTGCCGAACCTGCAGGGCGACTCGGTGGCCCAGGCCACCCAGGCGCTGCAGCAGGTCGGCCTGTCGGTCGGCGCCGTCTACGGCCCCGCCGGAGGCACCGTCTTCTTCACCAGCCCCGGTGCCGGCACCAAGCTGGCGCCCGGCTCCGCCGTCAACCTCTACGTGCTGTAGCCGGTGACGACCGGCGCCGGGGGGCGGCCGCAGGCAGCACAGCGTCGGCCGGGTTGCGAGCTGTGCGAGGCGGCCCGGATGACGCGGTGGTACCACGAGGACGACGTCTGCTGGGTGGCGGACTGCGAGGTGTGCGCCGTGCCGATGGTGGTGTGGCGCTGCCACGGCAGCGAGCCGCCGGCCGGCGAGCTGGGCCACATGTTGGCGCAGCTCCAAGCGGTGGCCGACGACCGCTTCGGCACCGGCGGCTACCGGGTGGACCGCACCATGCGCCAGGTCCCCGACCACTTCCACGCCCACGCCCGCGACCCGCAGTGGTGGTTCCGCCGGGCCGGCGGCGGCCTCGGCCTCGGTCGATGACCGGATCGGCGGCCTCCGCGGCCGGTGCCCGGCGGCGGCGACGCCGCCCGACGACCAGGCCGCCGCGCCGGGCCGCCCCCGGCGGTCGGCGGAGGGCGGTTCCTCGGTGGTGGGGTCCGGCGGCCGGCGCCGATCGGCGGCGGCGCCCCAAGGGCGCGCCGCCATGATCAAGTACCTGGGCTCCAAGCGACGTCTGGTCCCGGTGCTCCAGGCGCTGGCCGAGCGGGCCGGCGCCCGAAGCGCCCTTGACCTGTTCACCGGCTCCACCCGGGTCGCCCAGGCCTTCAAGGCGGTTGGCGCCCATGTCACCGCCGTCGACCAGGCCCGCTACGCCGCGGTGCTGGCGGCCTGCGCCATCGCCACCGACGCCGATGCCGTCGACCGGGCCCAGCTGGCCCGGGCCCTGGCAGCTCTCGACCGCCTGCCAGGGCGCCCCGGCTACTTCACCGAGACGTTCTGCCGGCGCAGCCGGTTCTTCCAGCCCCACAACGGGGAGCGCATCGACGCCGTGCGCGACGCCATCGACGCCGGTTGGCGGGGCAGCCCCCTCGAACCGGTCCTGCTCACCAGCCTCCTGCTGGGCGCCGACCGCGTCGACTCCACCACCGGGGTGCAGATGGCCTACGTGAAGCAGTGGGCGCCGCGCTCGTACCGCCGGCTGCGGTTGCAGCTCCCCCCGCTGCAGCCCGGCCCGGGCCGGGCCGTGCAGGGCGACGCCTGCACGCTGGAGATCGG
>JAJZNB010000271.1:0-588 GCA_021848085.1 Actinomycetes bacterium | reverse complement strand
ACCTGGCCTACCTCGACCCGCCCTACAACCAGCACCGCTACGAGGCCAACTACCACATCTGGGAGACGCTGGTCGCCTGGGACGCCCCCGAGCACTACGGCGTGGCCTGCAAGCGCCTCGACCTGCGCACCGGCCGGCGCAGCCCCTTCAACTCGCGTCGGACCATGCCCGACGCGCTGGCCCAGGTGGTGGCCGACGTGCAGGCCCGGCTGCTGATCCTGTCCTACAACGACGAGTCGTGGGTGGGCCTCGACCGGCTGGTGGAGCTGTGCCGCGTCCGGGGCCATGTCGAGGTGCTGGCCTTCCCCTCGGACCGCTACGTGGGCGCCCGCATCGGGATCCACAACCCCGCCGGCCAGAAGGTCGGCACCGTCGGGCGGCTCCGCAACGTCGAGTACCTGCTGGTGGTGGGGGAGCGCGCCGAGGTGCGGCGACTGGTCGCTCCGTGGGCAACGCAGCGAGTGCCGCCCGCCGGCGGGATCGGCGAGGCGGTCGGCGCGTCGTAGCGGGCCGGCGGGCCGGCGCGGGGGCGGCGTGTGGGGGCGCGGCGGCCTGGCGTGTGGTGGCGCGGCGGCCTGGCGTGTGGTG
>JAJZNB010000217.1 GCA_021848085.1 Actinomycetes bacterium | reverse complement strand
AACTGCCTGGTCAGTAGCAGATTTCAGCCGAAGTTCCCGGCGCTATGTCCGGTGTCCTGGACTCCGGCTGCTTGGAACGTCGAGCGGGCCAGGCAGCTGTCCCGCGGGATCACCACCCCAATGAGGACCTCCTGCGAGTCGCAGCGCGTACCTGCTGACGACGCCGCGCTGGGACATGGCTATCTCAGGGGAATCTGCCGGCAGGCCATCCGCTCACGCGAGGCTATCGATCAATTCCTGTGCGAACTGCGCAGTCGTGAAGCTGTGGCGCGGGTTGGAGGCGAAGATCCCACCGCCGAATGCCACCGTGTCGATGGCGTCACCGATGTCGTCAACGTCGAGGGGATCGAAGGTGACTGCCCGTCCAGCCGCAGCCTCGAACAGGGAATCGATGGTGCTGCAACACACGGGGATCCCGGCGTCAAGCGCCTCAGCGACTGGAAGTCCGTAGCCCTCCTCAAGCGAAGGTTGGATGACGAATTGCGCTCGCGCATAATTGGCCTCGAGTTCCTCGTCGGTACAGGTTGCGACAGGGCGAACACCTGTGGCTCCTACCTTGCAAGCCAGGGCGCCGAGCCTTGAAACCGAGGGGGCGCCGATACCCACGAGCAGGAACTGGCCACCGTTGGCAGCGAACCTCGAACGGGCAAACCCACGGATCGCCCGTTCGAGGTTTTTCTGCGGCCGATCTAGGCCCACGTACAGCATCGTCGGAGGGTTATCGGGCTGAACGGCCTTGCGGAGCCGGTGGATGCGCTTTGCGCGCTCTGCATCGGAGGGGAGGTGCACACGGATCGTCTCGCGCACGCCGAGATCCTCGGCGACCCGCCGGCGCGTCGCTTCCGAGTAGACCAGCACCCGAGCCGCCATCCGAACCGACGCCTGAAGATAGGAGCGCCACGCCATGCGTTGCGCTCGGGTCGGGGCCCAGCGAATCGGGATGGTGTCGTGGACGAGCACAGTATTTGGATGGGGGGTGAAAGGTCGCACCGTGTGCAAGAAGAGGTATCGGTCTGCCTTGGGAACGTGCAGAGCGTCGGCTTGACCTGCTCGGCCAAGAGGGGAGTGACGATTTGGCACCAGGACCGCGTCGCGGATCCCGAACGCCTCCACCCTCAGCGGACCCCATAGAAGCCACGGCCCGTCAGCGTCGACCTCGGCGAGTCCTCGAAGCAGGTACTCAGTAACCCGACCGACGCCGGTGTAGCCGAGCCACCGGCAGTCGATCAGCGTCGTGCCGTCAGCCACTGTTACCTCCACCGAAGGGTCCGCGGCCTCTCGTAGGCTTACGCTGACCATGCGGATCCTGTTCGCGATCACGAAGGGGGAGGTTGGCGGGGCCCAAGAGCACGTCAGGATCCTCGCGCGCCAGCTCGTCGGGCGGGGGCACTCCGTCGGGATCGTGGTCACCGATCCGTCGCCCTTGGCTGACAGCTCCCGCTCCTTCGGAGCGTCGGTCTTCGGATGGCCTTCGGTCGTCGGTCGCGTCGCCCCCGTCGCTGACCTCCGGGCTCGACGAGAGCTGCGCCGGGTCGTCCGACAGTTCGAGCCGGACGTCTTCCATCTCCACTCGTCGAAGGCCGGAGCCGTCGGGGCGGGGCTCCTCACTCCCCCAAAGGGGGTGACCGTCTTCACCTGTCACCATGCACCGTTCGGCCCCGGACGACTGTGGCGGCACAGGGTCGTCGCCCGCCCGGTCGAGCACATCGCCCTCCCGAGGATGCACGGCATCATCTCGGACGGCGTCCGCGACGTCCCGGCCCTGCTGCGGGTTGCGCCCCAGGTGCCGATCCAGGTGATCCCGAACTCCGTCTCCGCTCCCGATGAGGCCCTGTCGCCGGCCAACCCGCGTCCCGCCGCCCTGTGGGTGGCCCGCCTGGCGCACCCGAAGGATCCCCTGCTGGCAGTAACCGCCTGGGAGCGCGTCATCGAGCGACATCCGGAGGCGACCCTGGTGATGTGCGGGGCCGGGCCTCTCGGGCCAGCCCTCGACGCCCGCCTAATGGCGAGCAAGGCCGCGGCCCGCATTCAACGCCCCGGGTTCGTCGAGAGCCTCGACGGGCTCTACGCTCGGTCAAGCCTGTTCGTCCTCCCGACGCGGGTAGAAGGTGGGTTGACGATGGCCACGCTCGAGGCCATGAGCCATGGCCTGGTGCCGGTCGTCTCGGACGCTGGCGACGCCTTCCTGCTCGACAACCTCAACTGCGGCGTCTGGGTCTCGAAGCGAGGAGCGGACGCCTTCGCCAACGCCGTCATCCGGCTCCTCGACCATCCCGATCGCATCAGGCACCTCCGAACCAACGCTTTGCGCTATGTCCGCTCTATTTGGACCGTCGACGACCACTGCGCCGAGACCGAACGGTTCTACGAAGAGGTCCTCGACCGACACGGGATCCAGCCGAGGTGACACGCGGCACCATCAGCGTCGTGGTCGTCAACTTCCGGACTCCGGATCTGACGGCGGAGGCAGTCCGATCGGCACTCGCGGAACGCGAGGTGGTCGAAGCCATCGTGGTCGACAATGGATCCGGTGACGGCAGCGTCGAGCAACTCGGCAAGACACTGTCCGGCCTCGCAGCCCGACTCGTTCCCTCCGAGGTGAACAGCGGATTCGGTGCCGGGGCCAACCGCGGCGCGGCGGTCGCCCGAGGTGACATGCTCTTCTTTCTCAACAGCGATGCCATCCTAATGCCGGGCAGCATCGGCAGGATGCTGCAGAGCTTCGGACCTGGCATCGGAGCTGTCGCGCCTTTGGTCCTGGGGCCCGACGGCCGAACGCCTCAGGCCGATGCCTTCGGGTCGTTCCCGTCCCCGCGGACGCTGGTGTTCCGAACCAACCGACGACCAGAACACATCCGCGACCCAGACTGGGTCTCAGGCGTAGCCCTGCTGGTTCAGCGCAGCACCTTCGAGCAGATCGGGGGGTTCGACGACTCTTACCAGATGTATCTCGAAGACGTTGACCTCTGCAGGCGCATCCGGCAGGCGGGGTGGACCGTCCGGAGAGCCCGAGATGCCACAGTGGTCCACCTGGGCGGCGGCAGCTACGGGTCATCGACCATCCGAGACGCCGCCTATCACCAGAGCCTGCTGCTGTACCTTCGGAAAGCCGGCTACCCGGTACCGATCGTCTCCGCACTCGCACCAGCGCACCTGCTGTGGCAGCGGGGCCGCCGCGCCGTGCGCCGGCTCCGGAACCCGCGTGTGACCACTGGATGAAGACCGCCCGTTACCCCCCAGCACCAGCCCGCTGGTGGACACCCTCGTGCCGGCGGCGACCAACACGTGCTCCACCGACGGCACCTGGTTGATGGGTCGAGGGCAGCCGCCCGCCCAGCTCGACGGCCCGCTCGGCGATGAAGTCCTTGTTGGCCTCGTCGCGGCGGCAGAGGCCGAGCTCCCGGAGCTGGCACAGCACGAACGGCGTGAAGTGGTCGCAGAGCACCGCCGCCTGGATATCGCCGGGACCGAGCCCCGAGGTCGCCCACAGCTGGCGGGGCCGCCGCCCCCCATCTCGGGCAGGCTGGTCATGTCGTCACGGTGGTACGACGTCATCATGTCCTGTTCGGCGCCGGCCCCGCTGACGTCGGCACCGAGGCCGCCGTGGAGGTGTTGGGTGGCGTGCACCACCTGCTGGCCGGCTTCCGGCGCCCACCGGGCCGCCGCCACCTCCTCCAGTGCCGGCCGATGTCGAGCCGCCAGGCTGCCTGCCAGATGGTGACCCGGATGGCCTCGGTGTCGATGCAGGCATCCGCCGCGCGCAGCATGGCCGCCTGGAACGAGACCAGCGGCCGGCTGAACTGCTGGCGTTCGCTGAGGTAGGCGGCAGTACGCCGCAGCGCCTCCTCGCACACCCCCAGGCCACGGCGGCCAAAGCGGTGTGGGCCCGGGCCAGCAGCCAGGCCGCCGCCG
The DNA here is from genome assembly GCA_021848085.1 of Actinomycetes bacterium. Lineage (GTDB taxonomy): Bacteria > Actinomycetota > Acidimicrobiia > Acidimicrobiales > UBA8190 > JAJZNB01. The sequence continues at coordinate 2,415 of JAJZNB010000217.1, read as the reverse complement.
TGTCGCCGCCGACCGGGCCGCCCACCACCTCGTCGGCGCTGACCGTCATCTGGTGGGGGTGGGGGTGGCGAGCGGTTGGTGACAGCCCGCTTCAGGCGACCGACCACTGCCGTGAGCGGGACGCCTCCGCCATCACACCCCGGATTGGAGCGGAGGTCCGCCAGCGCCGGCCAGGCGCAGAGATCGCAGCACCCGGGCGTAGGAGGTGAGCAGGGAGACCTCTTCGTAGGGAAGGCCGCGCTCGGCGCAGAAGTCCCGGACGATGGGCCGGCAGCGGCGCAGGTTGGCCCTGGGCATGGCCGGGAACAGGTGGTGTTCGATCTGGTGGTTGAGGCCGCCGAGGGCGAAGTCGATGAGCCAGCCGCCCCGGATGTTGCGCGAGGTGATGACCTGGCGCTGCACGAAGCTGGGCTTCTCGTCGGCGGCGAAGACCGGCATGCCTTTGTGGTTCGGGGCGAAGGCGCTGCCGAGTTGCAGGCCGAGCAGCCCCTGGTGGACGGCCACGAAGACCAGCGCCTTCACTGGGGACATCACCGCCAGCAGCAGGCCGAGCCCCAGCACCAGGTGGGCGCCGAGCAGGGCGCCCTCCACCGACCGGCGGCCGGGTCGCCGCTGGGGCAGGGCCAACGCGCTGGCCACGTGCAGGTGCAGCGCCTCGAGGGCCGCCATCGGGAAGAAGAACGCCGCTTGGTGCCGGGCCAGCCGACGGCCGAGTCCCTGGCGTCGCCGGCCCTGCTCGGGGGTCCAGACGAACACGCCGGTGCCGATGTCGGGGTCGCGGTCCTGCTGGTTGGGATGGCCGTGGTGGCGGTTGTGCTTGTCGATCCACCAGCCGAAGCTCACCCCGACCAGGCCGTTGGCCATCACCAGGCCCAGCAGGTCGTTGGCCGGACGCGACCGTCCACCTTGCCCGTGGCCGACATCGTGGCTGCTGAAGGCCAGCTGGCCGGACAGGACGGCCAGCACGGCGGCGGTGGCCAGCTGCCACCAGCTGTTGCCCACCCAGACGATCGTGGCCACGCCCACCGCCAGCGCCAGCCCCTGCAGGGCCACGCGGCCCAGGCCGGCACGGGGACACCGGTCGAGCAGGCCGGCCATCCGCACCCGACGGGACAGCTCTAGGTAGTCGGCGTCGTCGGGGGACAGCGTGGTCGGGCGGGGCCCGGGGACGGCCGGCGCCGTCTGAAGGGCGATCCCGGCGAGCTCGGTGGCGCCAGGTCGGCTGCCGGCGTGGTCGTTCCCGGCCGGCTCCATCCGGGCGGGAGCGCCCCCAGGCGGCTCGGTGCCGCCGCGCTCGATCCGAGGGGGGTCGGCGGCCGTCATCACGTTCGTTGCCTTTCCTGTTTCCCGACCCGCCGTCGCTCCACCGTACTCAGCGGGCGAGGTTCCCAGGCCGCGGGGCACCCCCAGCGGGCTGCTGGCACCAGCGGACTGCTGACGGGACTGCCGACGGAGCAGCGATGCCCATGGAAGGCTTCGCCAGAGCCTGTGTCTGCACCCACGCTACCGGCCGGAGCCGGTCGCGCCTGCAGGTCCCGGTGGGGAGGCGGATCCAGCTCCGTCGAAGACAGCTCGGCGGGGTGGCGTCAGGCACCCGGACGGCTCGGCACCATGGGCTCGACGTCTGCGGCCACGCGAAGACGCACGCCCCCAGGCCCACCTGCAGCCAGGCGAAGACGTCGCCGCGGCGCTGCCTGCTCGACGTTTCCTCGCGACGCTCCGACCGGGTCGCTACCCTGGCCGCCGATGACGGACATCGCGGTCACCGTGCACATCGCCGCCCCACCCGAGCGGGTCTGGGAGCTGGTCGGCGACCCGGCCCGGATGGGTGAGTGGTCGCCGGAGTGCCGCCGCGTCGAGTGGGTCGGTGGCTCCGTCGGCCCCGCCCTCGACGCCAGGTTCCGGGGCCACAATCAGCTCGGCTGGCGGCGCTGGACGACCAACGGCCGGATCGTCACCTACGAGAAGAACACGGCCGTCGCCTTCGACGTGTCGGTTCTGGGCTTGCCGATCGCCCGATGGGCCTACGTGCTGCAACCCGACGGTGACGGCACCGCCCTCACCGAACGGTTCGAAGACCACCGCCAGGGGCTGCTGAAAGCCCTCGGCCCTCTCGCCCGCGGAGTGTCCGACACCGAGGCCCACAACCGGACCGGCATGCAGCAGACCCTCGGGCGCATCCGGGCCGCGGCCGAGGCCTGAGGCGGCTGCCGGGCCCAGAACCCGAACTGGCTGCCGCACCGGCCCACCCGACCCGCACCAGCCCGACCCGACTGCCGTTTCGGCCCATCCGACTGCCGTTTCGGCCCATCCGACCGCCGTTTCGGCCCATCCGACCGCCGTTTCGGCCCATCCGACTGCCGTTTCGGCCCGTCCGACTGCCGTTTCGGCCCATCCGACTGCCGTGCCGGCGGC
>JAJZNB010000045.1 GCA_021848085.1 Actinomycetes bacterium | reverse complement strand
GAAAACCGCACGTACGGATTGAAAGGGGGATGGGGAACCGGGCTCGCAAGAGCACCGCGCCCCTGACTACCAATGGACAACCCGGTGTCGTGGGAGGTCGCCGAGCGGGTGGCCACGTGGGTCGGCGCCAGCGGCTTGGGCCGAGCGGCCGCCCCGGCCGGCCTCGACGACGCCACCTGGCAGCAGCTGCGCGATGACTTCGCCGAGGCCACCAGCCGCGCCGAGGAGCTGGTGGTGGCCGCCACCGGCCTCCGCCCGGCGTCAGGGACCACCCGCGCCCAGGTGGTGGACCGGGCCGGCTGGGTCCGCAACAACCTGTCGTCGTTCCGCCACCTGCTTGGCCCGGTGCTCGAGGAGCTGCGCACCTCGCCGCTGTCGGCCTCCATGGCCGGGGTCACCAGCCGCATGACCGGCGTGCAGCTCGGTGCCGTGCTGGGCTGGATGTCCACCAGGGTGCTGGGCCAGTACGACCTGCTGCTGGCCGAGGGCAGCGCCGGTGACGTCGTCTCCTACGTCGGGCCCAACGTCGTGGCCCTGGAGCGGCGCAACGGGTTCCCCCCAGAGCAGTTCCGCCTGTGGATCGCCCTGCACGAGGTCACCCACCGCTGCCAGTTCACCGGGGTGCCCTGGCTCCACGGCCACTTCCTGTCGCTGGTCGATCAGGCCCTGACCGGGCTCCGCCCCGACCCCCGACGGTTTGTCGAAGCGTTGCGGCGAGCCGCCGGCGCCGCTCGCTCGGGACAGAACCCCCTGGAGGAGGCCGGCGTCCTCGGGCTGGTCGCCCCGCCCGAGCAGCTGGCGGTGCTCCGCCAGATCGGCGCCTTGATGAGCCTGCTCGAAGGCCACGGCGATGTCACCATGGACCGGGCCGGCGCCGGAGCGGTGGCCGAAGCCGACTGGTTCGCCCGGGCGCTGCGCGAGCGCCGGGCCCGGGTCAGCGGCCTGGCCCGGCTGCTGCAGCAGCTCAGCGGCATCGACGCCAAGATGCGCCAGTACGAGCAGGGCGAGCGCTTCATCGAGCAGGTCGAGGCGGCCGGCGGCCCGTCGCTGCTGGCCCGGGTGTGGGAGGGCCCCGAGGCGCTTCCCACCATGGACGAGATCCGCCACCCCGAGGTCTGGGTGGACCGGATGGGCCCGACGCGGCGCGCGGCTGGCTGATGGCCGGCTTGGCGCCGGACCGTCCCGACCGGCGGCTGGCAGCCCTGCTGACCCGCTGCCGGCTGCCCGCGCCCGGAGCACCGCTCACCTGCGCCGTGTCTGGCGGTCCGGACTCGCTGGCGCTGCTGGTGCTGGCCACCGCCGCCGGCTGCCGGGTCACCGCCGTGCACGTCGACCACGGGCTGCGGCCCGGCTCCGCCGAGGAAGCCGACGTGGTGGCCGGCGCCGCCCGCCGCTACGGCGCCGCCTTCCGGGCCGAACGGGTGCACGTCGGCGCCGGTCCCAACCTCGAGGCGCGCGCCCGGCAGGCCCGCTGGTCGGTGCTGCCCGCCGAGACCGCCACCGGGCACACCATGGACGACCAGGCCGAGACGGTGCTGCTCAACCTGCTGCGCGGCGCCGGCCTCGACGGGCTGGCCGGCATGCGCCCCGGCCCGCGCCATCCGCTGCTGGCGCTTCGGCGCAGCGACACGGCCGGCATCTGCGCCCAGCAGGGCCTGCAGCCGGTCACTGACCCCACCAACCGCGACCCGCGGCACCTGCGCAACCGGGTGCGCCACGAGCTGCTGCCGCTGTGCTCGGCCCTGGCCGGTCGCGACGTGGTGCCGGTGCTGGCCCGCCAGGCGGCGCTGCTGGCCGCCGAGGCGGCGCTGCTCGACGATCTGGCCGCCGCCGTGGACCCCGTCGACGCCGCTGCCTTGAGCGCCGCGCCGCTGGCGCTGGCCCGCCGCGCCGCCCGGCGCTGGTTGCAGGGCGACGCCGAGCATCCCCCGGACGCGGCCGCCGTCACCCGAGTGCTGTCGGTCGCCGCCGGCGAGCGGGTCGCCACCGACGTGGAGCCGGGCATCCACGTCCGGCGCCGCCAGGGACGGCTGGTGGCGCGTGCCGGACCCGGCGACCGCGGCGCCGAGGTCCGGTAGTGTCAGCCCCGATGACCTGGTCGGATGCCTGCGCCGCGGCGCCGGGGAGCCCGAGGTGAACGCCGACCACTGGTCGTCCCACCCCGACCTGGGTGAGGTCGTGGTGGCCGAGAAGGATCTGCAACGCCGGGTCGAGGAGCTCGGCGCCCAGATCACCGCCGACTACCAGGGCCGGCCTCCGCTGCTGGTGGGCGTGCTCAAAGGCGCCTTCGTGTTCATGAGCGACCTGGCCCGGGCCATCGCCCTGCCGGTCGAGATCGACGTCATGGCCGTCGCCTCCTACGGGTCGGGCACCACCACCAGCGGGGTGGTGCGGATCGTGAAGGATCTCGACTCCGACCTGGCCGGCCGCCACGTGCTGGTCGTCGAGGACATCGTCGACAGCGGCCTCACCCTGTCGTACCTGCGCCGCGGGCTGCTGGCCCGCCAGCCGGCCAGCCTCGAGGTCTGCGCCCTGCTGGTCAAGGAGAGCCGGCAGCGGGCCCCGCTCGACCTGCGCTACACGGGCTTCCACATCCCCCCGGACTTCGTCGTGGGCTACGGCCTCGACGTCGCCGAGCGCTACCGCAACCTCCCCGACATCCGCGTCTACCGCGGTCCGGTGCCGGTCGAGTGAGCGGCGCCGGACCGGCGACCACCCCGGAGACGCGCCGGTGACGGTGGATCGGGCACGGGTAGAGCAGCTGGTGCGCGACCTGCTGGTGGCCGTGGGCGAGGATCCCGAGCGCGACGGCCTGCAGCAGACCCCCCGGCGCATCGCGGCGATGTACCAGGAGCTGTTCGCCGGCCTCGACGAAGATCCGGGTCGCCACCTCACCGTCACCTTCGCGGCCGAGCACGACGAGATGGTGATGGTGCGCGACATCCCGTTCGCCTCGCTGTGCGAGCACCATCTGGTGCCCTTCGTCGGCAAGGCTCACCTCGCCTACATCCCCGCCGACGCCGGGCGCATCACCGGGCTGTCGAAGCTGGCCCGCCTGGTCGACGCCTACGCCCGGCGGCTGCAGGTCCAAGAGCGCATGACCACCCAGATCGCCGACACCATGGAGCGCGTCCTCGAGCCGCGCGGGGTGCTGGTGGTGGTGGAGGCCGAGCACCTGTGCATGTCGATGCGGGGGGTGCGCAAGCCGGGGACCCTCACCGTCACCTCCGCGGTGCGCGGGCTGTTCCGGGCTGATCCGCGCACCCGGGCCGAAGCCATGCAGTTCATCCACGGCCGGTGACGATGTCGAGCGAGCATCCCGCCACCGCCGGGCATCCTGCCACCGCCGGGGTCGGCGGCGCCCGGCCGCTGGTGATGGGGGTGTTGAACGTCACCCCCGACTCCTTCTCCGACGCCGGCCGATACTTCGACCGGGACCGGGCCGTCGAGCGCGGCCTGGCCATGGTGGCCGAGGGCGCCGACCTCATCGACGTCGGCGGCGAGTCCAGCCGACCCGGCGCCCGACCGGTCTCCGCCGCCGAGGAGCTGCGGCGGGTGGTGCCGGTGCTCGAGGCGCTGGCCGGGCGGGTCCGCCTGTCGGTCGACACGGTCAAGGCCGAGGTGGCCGAGGCGGCCCTGGCCGCCGGGGCCACGCTGCTCAACGACATCTCCGGGAGCCTGTGGCCGCTGGCCGCCGAGGCCGGCGCCGGCTGGGTCGCCATGCACATGCGGGGCACGCCCGCCACCATGCAGCACGACCCTCGCTACGACGACGTCGTCGACGAGGTGCGCCGCCGGCTGCGCCAGCTGACCGACACCGCCCGCAACGCCGGAGTGCCCGAGGTGTGGGTCGACCCCGGCATCGGGTTCGCCAAGACCGCCGCCCACAACCTGAGCCTGCTGCGCCACCTCGATGCCCTGGTCGCCGACGGCGCCCCGGTGCTGGTCGGCACCAGCCGCAAGGGCTTCCTCGGCACCGTCGGGCCCGGCGTCGACGGCCGACCGGCGCCGGTCGGCGAGCGGACCCCGGCGTCGCTGGCCACCGCCGTCTGGTCCATGCTGTCGGGAGCGGCCATGGTCCGGGTCCACGACGTCGCCGCCACCGTCGCGGCTGCCACCCTCGTCGGAGGCCAGCGCGGCCCGGCGGTGGGCGCGCCGTGCTCCGGCGGTCGGCGAGACGTCGGCGGGCCCGGCGCGGCCGGCCCCGGCCGGGGTGTGCCGCCTTTGCCGGCGACGGCCGTCGGACGGGGACCGAGGGGGCGACGGTGAAGGGCAAATGGGCAGCGGGCATCCCGCCACGCAACTTCACCTGGGTCGTCAAGGACCACCTGGCGGTGAGCGAGCGGCCCGGCGGCTTCGCCCCCAACCACCGGCGGGTCCGCCGGCAAGAGGAGATCATCTGGCTGCGGGTCCAGGGCTTCCACCGGGTCGTGTCGCTGCTGCCCTCCCCCCACAACCTGGCCGCCTACGACGAGGTGGAGCTGGCCTGGTCCCACTTTCCGCTGGCTCCCGGCGGCGACGCCCGCGACCTGCTCGACGAGCTGTACCGCTCGCTGCAGGGTTGGCTCGGCGCCGGTGAACGGCTGCTGGTGCACCAGGAGGAGCTCGGCGACCGGGTGATGGGCGTGGTGGCCGGCTTCCTGCTGTGGTCCAAGCGGCTGCCCGCCGGGCCGCAGGCGGTCGCCGTGGTGGAACGCCTGGTCGGGCACCAGATGGGCCCCAGCGGACGGGACCTGGTGGCCCAGGCCGCCACCCTGCTCGGCTCCGGCGGCTGATCGTGGAGCCCACCCACCCCGACGACCGCATCGAGCTGCGGGGCCTGCGGGTGCTGGGCACCCACGGGGTGCTGGCCGAGGAGCAGCAGCGACCCCAACCCTTCGAGCTCGACCTCGACGTGGTGGTCGACACCGCCGCGGCCGCCGTCTCCGACGACCTGGCCGACGCCGTGGACTACGCCGCGCTGGCCGCCGCCGCCGTCGATGTCGTCACCGGCCGGCCCCACCGGCTGCTCGAGTCGCTGGCCGCCGCCGTCGCCGACGCCGTCCTGGCCCGCCCCGGCGTCCGCCAGGTCACCGTCGCCGTCCGCAAGCTGCGCCCGCCGGTGCCGTTCGACCTGGACCACGCCGGGGTGCGCCTGACCCGACCCAGCCGGTGAGCGTCCGGGCCTTCCTCGGCCTGGGCTCCAACCTCGGCGACCGGGCCGCCCACCTGCGACGAGCGGTCGACGCCCTGCCCGACGTGGTGGCCGTCTCCCCGGTCTACGAGACCGAGCCCGTCGGCGGCCCCGGAGGGCAGGGCCCCTACCTCAACCTGGTGGTGGAGCTGTGCACCGACCGCTCTCCCCGTCAGCTGCTGCAGCTGGCCCGCCAGCTCGAGGAGGCGGCCGGGCGGGTCCGCACCGTGCGCTTCGGCCCGCGGACCCTCGACGTCGACGTGCTGCTGGTCGGCGACCAGCGGGTCGACGAGCCGGACCTGGTGGTCCCCCATCCCCGGATGGGCGAGCGCCGCTTCGTGCTGGCGCCACTGGCCGACCTGGCGCCGGAGCTGGTGCCCGCCGAACAGCTGGCCGCCGCTGGTGGAGCGGTGCGTCGCGCCGGTACACTGAACGCGTTCTGATCCGCTCACCTGACGCGACCGGCACCCTCGGGGCTGGAGCGCAGAAAGGGGTCCGGTGACCACCATCCGGCTGGTCGGCCCGGGACGGGCCGGGCGTTCTCTGGCGGCTGCGTTGCAGACCGTCGGTGTCGAGGTGCGCGGCATCCTCGGCCGCGGCGACGATCCCCTCCACGCCGCGGCGGGTGTCGACGCCGTGGTGCTGGCCACCCCCGACCGGGTGGTGGCCGACGTGGCCGCCACCATCCGGCCCGAACCGTCGACGGTGGTGGTCCACCTGGCCGGCTCCCTCGGGCTCGACGTGCTGGCTCCCCATCCCCGCCGGGCCTCGCTGCACCCGCTGGTGCCGCTGCCCGACCCGGCCGTCGGCCGCGAGCGCCTGCTGGCGGGGGCCACCTTCGCCGTCGCCGGCGATCCGCTCGCCGAGGACCTGGTCCGGCGCCTCGGGGGACGGGCGGTGACCGTCCCCGACGACCAGCGGGTCCGCTACCACGCCGCCGCGGCCATGGCAGCCAACCACGTGGTGGCCCTGCTCGGCCAGGTCGAGTCCATCGCCGCCGCCGCCGGGCTTCACCTCGACCTGTTCGTCGGGCTGACGGCAGCCGCCGTCGCCGACGCCTTCCGCCTGGGACCGGCCCGGGCGCTGACCGGCCCGGCCGCCCGCGGCGATGAGGAGACCCTGGCCCGCCACCGGGCCGTGCTGCCGGTCGAGGACCGGCCTGCCTACGATGCCCTGGCGGCTCTGGCCCGGCGGCTGGCCCGCCAAGCCGCGGCCACCGGCGGCACCGACCCGGCA
>JAJZNB010000285.1 GCA_021848085.1 Actinomycetes bacterium | reverse complement strand
CGCTCTCGACGAAACCTTGGAGCCGGCCCCGGTCGTACTGCTGGTGCGAAGCGTTCCAGGTCTGCGACGGCTTGCCGTGCAGCTGGCACGGCGTCGGCATGTGGAACGACCGCACCCGGCGCCCCGACCCGTCGGGGTTGGTGGCGTCGGGCCGGCCGTCCTTGCCCCGAGGCAGGCCGTCGCCGCGACCCAAGGTGCCGAGGATGTTGTCGAAGGAGTGGTTCTCGAGCATCACGACCACCACGTGGTCGATCTGCGGCAAGGTGTCGACCCCCTCGGGCCGGGTCGGATCCGGTCGGCTGCCAGCTTGTCGCGGCGGCGCCAGGCGGGCCGTGCCGGCCGAGCGCGTCGCCGTGCCGCCGCAGGCGGCCAGCCCGGCGGCGGCGCTTGCCGCCAGTGCTCCCGACAGCAGCCGCCGCCGACTGATGAGGTCCGTCGCCACCCGCACCACCTCCAGCTGGGGACTGTATCCGAGGGCGCCGCCCGGTCCCGGTACCATGGCGGGCGGCCGACGGCATCGGCACCGGCAGGGCGTCTCGTGCCGGCCACCGCCGCCGGGCCGCCAACGCGACCATGACTGCTCCCAGCGACGTGCAGAGCGACGACCGGACCGGCTCCCCCGGGCTGCCGGTGCGGCCACCGGGACCACCGGTCCGCCTGGCGCTGATCGTGCTCGGCCTAGCCATGGTGGTGTTCGTGGGGGGGATCGTCGGTCTGGCCCTGTCGAGCTCGAGCCCCTCCACCACGGCTGCTCCGGCTCCACTGCGCACGGCGGCCGGCGATCCGGTGCCGGCCGTGGCGGCCAAGCCGCTGCTGAAGCCGATGCTGCAACCCGGCCAGCCGCCCGCCGACGTGGTGCAGGCCCTGGCGCTGCCCCAGGGATCGGCGGCGGTGCCCAACTCGCTGCTCGACCAGACCATCAGCAACTACGACCAGCAGATGACCTTCAGCTCGCCGCTGTCGCAGGGTGCGGTCGTCGCCTTCTTCCACAACCAGCTGCGCTCCCAGGGCTGGTCCAACTTCAGCCAGGGGCCGCCCGCCGCGGCGGAGCTGGCCCCCGCGGGAAGCGTCGAGGTGCTGGCCCAGCATCCCGGCTCGGACGGCTACTACTGGGAGGTGGGGGTGGTGGTGCTGCCCACCCGGTTCACAAGCGGGTCGGCGACGGGAACCACCCACTTCGAGCTACGGCTCTTCCTCGTCTCGAACCAGTAGGCGCTGGGCGGGCCGCCGCCGGCCAGCCGCTCCACCCGGTCGGTGTCAGCTGGCCAGTCGCTGCGGCCCACGCACCAGCGGCTGCTCGCCGGGCCCGGGAGGCTCCTCGCCGGCGGCGGCGGCCGTGGCCTGCTGCTCACCGGCCATCAGCCAGGCCCACACGAAGAAGTCGATGGGGTACAGCAGGTAGCCGACGCGGGTGGTCGGCGCCAGCAGGATGGCGGCCAGCACCGCCCAGCCCAGGACGCGGACCAGCGTCGCCGGGTCGCGCGGCGTGCGGCGCACCAGCACCCAGCCCAGCACCACCGAGCCGGCCACCACCAGCGACACGGTGAACAGCTCGTGCAGGCCGGGGAAGGCGGCCACCACCAGATGGCCGAGCAGCGGAGTGGCCGCCGGGGACCGCACGCCGGCCAGCCCCAGGGGGAAGCGCACCACGTTCTCGACGAAGGCGGGCACGTTGGCCAGCACCGACGGCAGCACCGCCGGCACCATCACCGCCACCAGGCCGCCGAGGTAGCTCAACCGGGATCGTCGGCTTCGCTGCCCGGTGGCGTCTTGGACCACCAGCAGGGCCAGGACGGCCAGCGGCCAGGCGGTGAACTTCATCGAGGCCACCACCCCCATGGTCAGCCCCGCCAGCAGCGGTCTTCGCCGCTGCACCAGCACCAGGCCGAGCAGCATGATGGCCACCACCGGCAGGTCGTCGCCCCCGGTGGCCAGGGGCAGTCCGGCGGTGGGCAGGACGGTCATGGCCTGCAGGGTCAGCACCCGCGGGCCGGTGGGGCCTCGGGTCAGGGCCAGGGCCACGGCGACGACGGCGATGGTGACGATGGAGAAGATGACGCGGGCGTCGGTCAGCCGGGGCGGCGCGTTGGTGCTGCGGGCCAGGCCGAGCACCGACATCAGCGGCAGGTAGGGGTCGAAGGCGTCGTAGGCGGGCTGCCCGGCCGGCACCGGCGGCGGCTTCTTCGGGTTGATCATCTGGTAGGGGTCCTTGCCGTCGTAGAGGCGGTGGGCCGAGTGCTCCACCACCAGCACCTCCGGCTGGACGTGGCTGGTGCTGTTGGAGGTCGACCGCCAGGCCACCTCGAGTGACAGCGGCAGCAAGGTGGCACCCACCAGCACCAGCATGAAGATCGACATGCGCGGCGCGGTCCAGTGCCAGTCGGGTCGGCGCCAGGGCAGGTGGCCGGGGTGGGCGGCGTGGTCGGAGGCGGCCACCGGCCGCAGCCGACCGGCTCCGTCTCCGGTCCCCGCCGCACGCCGACGGGCGCTGCGGGCCAACCAGGCCGACGCGGCGGCGGCCAGCAGGTAGGGGCCGACGGCGATCCTGCCCCACTGCCGGTAGAGGGCGATGCCCGAGAACTGCATGGTGACGATGGCGAACAGCCCCGAGGCGGCATAGAGGATGGCGTCGCGCTCCTCGGGGCTCCATCCCGTGACCACGGCGCCGACGCGCTGCGCCACACGCCGCAGCCGTACGATCCTCATGGCCTGTCATGGTAGGGCGGCACCGGGCGCGGCAGACGGCGCGCCCCGCCCGGCCGCGGCCATAGGGTACGGGACGTGGAACAGGACTTTCCCGCCTATCTGGTCAGCCGCCGTGGCGAGGGGATCGAGCAGCGTCTGGGCCGGCTCCGCCTCGAGGACCTGCCGCCGGGCGAGGTGCTGGTCGAGGTGCACTGGTCGGCCGTCAACTTCAAGGACGGCATGGTCACCCAGCCCGGCAACCGGGTGGCGCGCATCTCGCCGCTGGTACCGGGCGTCGACCTGGCCGGGGTGGTGCGCCACAGCGACGACGCCCGCTTCGCCCCGGGCCAAGAGGTGCTGGTGCACGGCCACGACCTGGGCGTGGCCCACCACGGCGGGTTCGCCGCCTACGCCAGGGTGCCGGCCGCCTGGGTGGTGCCGCTGCCCGACGGGCTGACCACCCGCCAGGCCATGATCATCGGGACGGCCGGTTTCACCGCCGCGTTGTCCCTCGACGAGCTCGAACGGCGCGGGCTGCGGCCCGGCGCCGGGCCGGTGCTGGTCACCGGCGCCTCCGGCGGCGTCGGGTCCCAGGCGGTGGTGCTGCTGGCCGGGCGCGGCTACGAGGTGGTGGCCAGCTCCGGCAAGGTGGCTGAGCACGACTGGCTGCGGCAGCTGGGGGCGTCTGAGGTGATGGGGCGTGACGGCCTCGACGCCGACCCCAAGCGGACGTTGGCGGCCGAGCGCTGGGCCGGGGCGGTCGACTGCGTTGGGGGGGAGACGCTGAGCCGGGTGCTGCGCACCTTGCGCTACGGCGCCGCCGTGGCGGCCAGCGGTCTGACCGGCGGCAGCGAGCTGCACACCACCGTCTACCCGTTCATCATCCGCAACGTGGCGCTGCTCGGCGTGGACAGCGTCGAGACGCCCGACGAGCGGCGACGCCAGGTGTGGCAGCGTCTGGGCTCCGATCTCCGCCCCCCGGACTTCGACGCCCTGGTGGACCGCGAGGTCACCCTCGACACCGTCGGGACGGCGCTGGCCGACATCGCCGCAGCCCGGATCCGAGGGAGGGTGGTGGTCTGGGTGGCCGGCTGAAGCGGCCCACCCAGCCCGACGGGCCCGGCCGGCTCAGCCCTGGGGCGGAGCGGTGGTCTCGGTGGCGGTGGATCCGGCGGCGAACAGCGGCGACTCGTGCACGGCGCCGTTGTCGCACGGGTCGATGCGCAGCGCCACCGCCAGGTGGCTGGTGGCGTTGGGAGGGATGATCTGCAGCTGCGAGGACATCGGGCAGCTGGTCTCGCCGCCTGAGGGGACGTCGCTGTAGCCGAGGTTGAACCAGGCGGTGGATCCGGGGCCGAGGGTGATCGGCGTCGGGGCGATGTTCTCGAAGTTGAGGGTGCCGCCACGCAGCGCGGTGGTCTGCAGCTTGGCGCCCGACGTCGACACCAGCTGCAGCCCGGCGTAGCCGCCGGTGGTGCAGGGGCCGTTCGAGGTGTTCTTCAGCGCCACGGTCACCTCGAACTGCCCCGCCGCGCCGCTGGTGCCCTCGATGCTGCCGGTCAGCTGCGATGCCGTGCAGGTCGAGGACCGGTTCGACGCCGCCGTGCTCGTGGTGGTCGGGGCGGCCTGCCTGGTGGTGGTGGTGGAGGAAGAGGGGGGGGCCACGGTGGTGGCGGCGTGGGCCGAGGTGGGCGGTCCAGAGCTGGCCCGGTGCGAGCTCGACGACGAGCTGCACCCGGCGGCGGCCCCTGCCAGCGCCACGAGCAGCACCACGGCGCTCGACCGGCCGGCTCCCGCTCGTCCAGACCAACCCACGCTGCTCCTCCTCGGCTCGTTGCCAGCTCTGCGGCGACCGGCGGTGCCGTCAGGTCCGGCAGTCTTCCATACCTGGGCACCGGCGCCGGGTCAGGCCCGGCGCCGCGGTGGTGGCCGTCTCCCGAGCCAGCTGGGGAGGTTCGGGCTGGGGAGACCCCGCGGTCGTGCGCAGGCCGGACCCGCCGCCTTCAGGACGAGAAGTCCTCTGGACGGACCTGGTCGAGGAACTCCCGGAACTGCCCGACGAGCTCGTCGGGATTGGCCGGCTCGTCGTCCTCGTCATCGGCGGGCAGCAGCACTCCTTCGGCCTCCATCAGGTCGTCGGCGACGAACAGGGGGCTGCCGGTGCGCACGGCCAGGGCCACGGCGTCCGACGGCCGAGACGACACGGTGATCGGCCCGCCCGGACGCGACATCTGCAGCTCGGCGTAGTAGGTGGCCGACCGCAGCTCGGTGATCACCACCCGATCGAGGTGGGCGTCGAGCGCCTCGATGACGTCGCGGAGCAGGTCGTGGGTCATGGGGCGGGGGGTGGAGACCCCCTGGATGGCGAAGGCGATGGCGGTCGCCTCCGGGGCGCCGATGAAGATGGGCAGGGTGCGGCCCACCCCCTCGGCCTCGGTGAGCAGAAGCACCGGCGTGTTCGACTGCAGGTCCACACGCACAGCACTCAGCCGGACTTCGACCATGCCTGCAACTTACCGTCCGTAGAGCTCCTCCACATGCGCGTCGGGGTCGGCGGTGAGCCGGTCGGGGTCCCCGACGGCGACGAACGGCAGGTTGCGGTAGCGGCCTTCCACGTCGAGGCCGTAGCCGACGAGCAGCTCGTCGGGAGCCTCGGCCCCGACGAAGCGCAGCTGCAGCGGCACCAGGCGCCGCGCCCGGCGGTCGAAGAGGGTGCAGACCTCGAGCGACCGGGGCTGGCGGCGGCGCAGCTCTCCGACGACGTAGGCGGTGGTGAGCCCGGTGTCGACGATGTCCTCGACCAGCACCACGTCGCGGCCTTGGAGGTCACTGGCCACGTCGAGCACCAGGCGCACCCGTCCCGTGCCCGCCGCGTAGGGGGAGATGGCCAGGAACTCCACCTCCACCGGCACCGCCAGCCGGCGGATCAGGTCGGCGAGGAACAGCAGGCTGCCATGGAGGACGGCCACCAGCACCACGCCGTTGGGATAGGCGGCGTCGAGGCGGCGGGCCAGGGCGGCGACCAGGGCGGCGAGCGCCTCACGGCGGTGCAGGACCCGCAGCGCACCGGCCGCGGTCACCCCCCGATCTGGCCGATCTGGTCGCGCAGCGCCCGGCGGACGAAGACCTCGCGCAGCCCTTGCCCGAGGTGGGCCAGCTCGGCGGCGGTCTGCTGAGCCCGCTGCTTGGCTTCGGGGTTGCGCTGCTTGAGCAGCGGGAGGACGATCTGCTCGATCAGCCCGGCCTCCCGTTCGGCGGCGTGCTTGTGGACCCGCAGGTGACGGGCCTCGAGGCCGTAGCGGGCCAGGCCGGCAGCCAGCCGGGCGACGGTGAGGGCTTCTTCGTCGTAGTAGACGGTGCCGCCGACGGTGCGGCCGGCCAGCAGGCCGTAGGACTCGAGCTGCTGCACGTCGCCCACCGTCAGCCCGGCCGCCCCGGCCAGCTCCTCGACGGTCATGGAGGCGCCGCTCAGATCGGGCCAGGTGCCGCCGTCACCGCCCTGGAGCGCGTCGGACCGGGGGCCCTGGCCTCGACCGCCGACCGCCGGCTGCCGGCCGTGGACCGGCGCTCTCGGCCCGCCGGGCGAACCGGCCGGGCCGGCGGCGGTCTCCTCCTCGGCCGCGGCGGCGGGGCGGCTCGCGCCTGCGGCGCCGGTCCCGCTGCTCCGGTCGGCGGCGAAGCCCGGCAGCGGCTGGCGCACGTCGGCAGCCGCCGCCGTGCCGTTGCCCGTGGCCCTGGGAGCCCCCGGCGCGCT
>JAJZNB010000153.1 GCA_021848085.1 Actinomycetes bacterium | reverse complement strand
ATCTTGGAGCTGGCCGTCACTTTCGCCACCCGTTGCGGCGACGCCTACCGCAAGGCCACCGACCGCACCCGCAAGCAGTTCAACGCCGCGGTGTTCGAACGGCTCGACGTGAAAGACGGGCGGATCTGCCACGAGGAGTACCGTCCGCCCTTCGACGACATCTTCAACGTGCCCGAGTTCGAATACGGAACACGAGAGCGGGCGACGGGAATCGAACCCGCATGGCCAGCTTGGAAGGCTGGGGCTCTGCCATTGAGCTACGCCCGCGCGAAGAGACCAGGCTACCCGATCGGCTTCTCGGGGCCGCCGGGCGCTCCACGCCAAGCGGCCGCCCCCACCGCTGGTCGTGGCGGCACCGGCTGCGCTGGCGGCACCGGCTGCGCCTGCCCTGGCGGCACCGGCTGCGCTGCGGGCACCGGCGGACGGGCCGGCCGAAGCGGACCGCCGCCCACCGTCGATCACATATGACGTATACTTGACGGACAGCGACTTACTTGTAGGATGTATCGGCGATCGAGGGGGAGCCCATGGTGGTTCAGACATCTCTGGAGGATCAGGTCCCGGCGGCCGCCCCGGGCGGTGATGCCCAGCCGCAGCCCCGGGTGGAGTTCCGGGTCGATCCCAGCCGGTACCGGCATTGGCACCTCGACGTCGACGGGACGGTGGCGACCCTGGCCATGGACGTCGACGAGGCCGGCAGCCTGGTCCCCGGCTACGAGCTGAAGCTCAACTCCTACGACCTGGGCGTCGACATCGAGCTCTACGACGCCGTGCAGCGGCTGCGCTTCGAGCACCCCGAGGTGCGCGTGGTGGTGCTGACCAGCGCCAAGGACAAGATCTTCTGCGCCGGGGCCAACATCCGCATGCTGGGCAGCTCCAGCCACCCGTGGAAGGTCAACTTCTGCAAGTTCACCAACGAGACCCGCAACGGCATGGAAGACGCCAGCGCCAACTCGGGGCAGGTCTGGCTGGCCGCCCTCAACGGCACGGCGTCGGGCGGCGGCTACGAGCTGGCGTTGGCCTGCGAGCACATCGCCCTGGTCGACGACCGGTCCTCGACGGTGTCGCTGCCCGAGCTGCCGCTGCTGGCCGTGCTCCCCGGCACCGGCGGGCTCACCCGGGTGGTCGACAAGCGCCGGGTCCGGCGCGACCTGGCCGACGCCTTCGCCACTCGGGCCGAGGGGATCGGCGGCCAGCGCGCCGTCGACTGGCACCTGGTCGACGAGGTGGTGCCCCGCCAGGCCTGGACCGACACCGTCGCCCGTCGTGCCGCCGAGCTGGCCCACCGCTCCACCCGACCCGCCACCACCCCGGGCTGCACCCTGGGTCCGTTGGCCAAGGAGCGCAGCGACCACGCCGTCACCTACCGCTACGTGCGGGCCGAGCTCGACCGGCAGGCCGCGGTGGCCAACATCACCGTCTTCGGCCCCGAGGCCGACGCCCCGGCCACCATCGACGACGTCCACCGCCTGGGCGCCGACCTCTGGACCTTGGCCGTCACCCGCGAGCTCGACGATCTGATCCTCGACCTGCGCACCAACGAGATGGAGCTGGGCACCTGGGTGCTGCGCACCGTCGGTGACCCCCAGCGGGTGCTGGCCTACGACCGGCTGCTGCTCGAGCACCGCGACGACTGGCTGGCCAACGAGATCATCCTCTACCTGAAGCGGACCCTGAAGCGTCTCGACGTCACCAGCCGCAGCCTCATCGCCCTGATCGAGCCCGGCAGCTGCTTCGCCGGATCGTTGTTGGAGCTGGCTCTGGTCGCCGACCGCAGCTATCAGCTGGCCGGCCTGTTCGAAGGCGCCGGCCCCGACGCCGAACCCGCTGCCATCGTGGTCGGCCCGGCCAACCTGGGGCCGCTGCCGATGGGCAACGACCTCACCCGCCTCGAGAGCCGCTTCTTCGGCGACGACGAGGCCCGCACCGCCGTCGAGAAGCGCGTCGGCCAGCCGCTGGCGGCCGCAGAGGCGGTGGAGCTGGGCTTGGTCACCGTCGCCCCCGACGACCTCGACTGGGACGACGAGATCCGCATCGCCGTGGAGGAGCGGGCCAGCTTCAGCCCCGACGCCCTCACCGGGCTCGAGGCCAACCTCCGCTTCGTCGGACCCGAGACGATCGAGACGAAGATCTTCGGGCGGCTCACCGCCTGGCAGAACTGGATCTTCTCCCGACCCAACGCGGCGGGGCCCGACGGCGCCCTCCGCCGCTACGGCACCGGCCAGCGGCCCGAGTACGACAGGAGACGAGCTTGACGATGACCACCACCATCGACTACAGCGAGAAGATCCCCAACAACGTCGATCTCAAGCAGGACCGGCGCCTGCAGCGAGCCTTGGAGAGCTGGCAACCGAACTTCCTCCAGTGGTGGAAGACCATGGGGCCGACCTTGCCCACCAGGGACGTCTACCTGCGCACGGCCGTCAACGTCGGCCACCAGGGCTGGGCCCACTTCGGCCACGTCGCCATGGAGGACTACCGCTGGGGCATCTTCCTGGCCGAGCGCGACGGCGAGCGCCGCATCCCCTTCGGCGTCCACAAGGGCGAGCCGGCCTGGCAGGTCGTCCCCGGTGAGTACCGGGCCGAGCTGCGCCGGCTGATCGTCGTCCAAGGCGACACCGAGCCGGCATCGGTGGAGCAGCAGCGCAACCTGGGGCTGACCGCTCCCTCCCTCTACGACCTGCGCAACCTGTTCCAGGTCAACGTGGAGGAGGGGCGGCACCTGTGGGCCATGGTCTACCTGCTGCACGCCTACTTCGGCCGGGAGGGCCGCGAGGAGGCCGAGGAGCTGCTCCACCGCAACTCGGGCAGCGCCGAGGCACCGCGGATCCTCGGGGCCTTCAACGAGGAGACCCCCGACTGGCTGTCGTTCTTCATGTTCACCTACTTCACCGACCGCGACGGCAAGTTCCAGCTCGGCACCTTGAAGGAGTCGGGCTTCGACCCGCTGTCGCGCACCTGCGAGTTCATGCTCAAAGAAGAGGCCCACCACATGTTCGTGGGCACCACCGGCGTGGACCGGGTGGTGGAGCGCACCGCGGCGCTGATGCGCGAGCACGACACCGACGACGTCCGTCGCTTCGGCGGCATCCCCCTCGACGTCGTCCAGAGGTACCTCAACTTCCACTTCAGCGTGTCGCTCGACCTGTTCGGCAGCGAGACCTCCACCAACGTCGCCAACTACTACAGCGCAGGGCTGAAGGGCCGCTGGGGAGAGGAGAGCCGCCCCGACGACCACCTCCTCACCGACGACGTGATCCTGGTCGACGCCGTCCGGCCCGACGGCACCGTTGGCCAGGTCGAGGCACCGGCCCTGGTCGGGTTGAACAGCGACCTGCGCCGCGAGTACGTGGCCGACTGCCAGAACGGCGTCAACCGCTGGAACCGCATCCTCGAGGCCGCCGGGGTGCCTCAGCGGCTGCAGCTGCCCAGCGTGGCCTTCAACCGCCGCGTCGGCGTGTTCGCCGACCTCGAGGCCACCCCCGACGGCCAGGTGCTGAGCGCGGCGGAGTGGCAGCGTCGCCGGCACGAGTGGCTGCCCAGCCCGGCCGACAAGGACCACGTCCGGTCCCTGATGGTGCCGGTCTACGAGGAAGGCAAGATCGCCCCGTGGCTGGCGCCGCCCAAGAAGGGCATCAACGGCCAGCCCTTCGAATTCGACTACGTCCACCTGGCCTGAGGAGCCTCCATGCAGCCGCTGTTCAACGCCTCCGTCTATCTGGTGGATCGTCGGGTGGAGGCCGGCGATGGGGATCGTCTGGCGCTGACCGGGGTGGGGGGCGACGTCAGCTACCAGGAGCTGTTGGATCAGGTGTGTCGGGCGGCGGCGGGTCTGCGTCAGCTGGGTCTGGAGCCTGAGCAGCGGATCGTGTTGTTCATGGCGGATTCGCCGGGGTTGGTGGTGTTGTACCTGGCGGCGATGCGGATGGGGGCGGTGCCGGTGCCGGTGTCGACCATGTTGCACGCCGAGGGGCTGGCCGGGTTGTTGTGTGACAGCCGGGCTCGGCTGCTGGCGGTGTCTGGCGGGTTCGCCGATCTGGCCGGGGTGGCGGTGGCGCAGGCGCCGGAGCTTTGCGGGCTGGTGGTCGATGGTGACGCGGCGGTGGACACGACGTTGGCGGTGCACCGTCTGGCTGATGTGGTGGCCGGCGCGGCGGACCGGTCGATGCATGCGACGTGGGAGGACTCGCCGGCGTTCTGGTTGTACACGTCGGGGACGACGGGGGAGCCCAAGGGGGCGATGCATCGTCATGGGTCGATCAAGGCGGTGTGTGAGACCTATGGCGCTCAGGTGCTGGGGATCGGAGCCGAGGATCGCTGTCTGTCGGCGGCGAAGGCGTTCTTCGCCTATGGGCTGGGGAACTCGGTGCTGTTCCCGCTGTCGGTGGGGGCGGCGACGATCTTGGAGCCCGAGCCGTCACGGCCGGAGCTGATCGCGGCTCGGGCCGAGCAGTACGGCTGTTCGCTGTTCTTCGCCGGGCCGACGTTCTTCGTCAACATGTTGAAAGCCGGTCTGGCGCCTGATGCTCTGGGGCAGAAGGTGCGGCTGGCGGCGTCGGCCGGTGAGGCGCTGCCGGCCTCGCTGTATCGGCGCTGGACCGGGCATTTCGGCGTCGACATCCTCGACGGCATCGGCATGACCGAGATGCTGCACATCTTCCTGTCCAACCGGCCCGGGCAGGTCCGCCCCGGCACCACCGGGATGGCGGTGCCGGGCTACAGGCTGCGGATCGTCGATGACGACGGCGTCGAGGTGTCCGACGGCACCCCCGGCACGCTGCTGGTGTCGGGCCCGTCGACCGCCACGGGCTACTGGTCGCGCTATGACGCCAGCCGCAGCGTGTTCGAAGGCCAGTGGCTGCGCACCGGCGACACCTACGTCCGTGACGAAGACGGCTTCTACCAGTGCCTGGGACGCGTCGGCGACATGCTCAAAGCCAGCGGCATCTGGGTCTCTCCCACCGAGGTCGAAGAACGTCTGGTGGTCCACCCCGCGGTGGCCCAGGCGGTGGTGGTGGCCGCCTGTGACGCCGACGGGTTGGAGAAGCCCGTGGCCTTCGTCATCACCCACCCCGACGCCACCGTCGACGAAGCCGAGCTGATCGACTTCTGCCGCCAAGGGCTGCCCTCCTACGAACGGCCCCGCAAGATCGTCTTCGTCGCCCAGTACCCCACCACCGCCACCGGCAAGATCCGCCGCGTCGAGCTGCGCGCCCAAGCCGCCCCGCTGCTCGGAGGCCGTCGCGTTGCCGGTGGACCAACGGCGCCGTCCACCGCCGCCTGCGGGGATTGGCGGCAGCCGAGCTCGACCGCTGGCGACCACTGCAGCTGAACGTCCAGGAGGCGGGGACTGGCCGGGACCTCGACGAGCCCCGCCGTCACATGTCCCGCCGTCAGATGTCGACGTCGGCCGCCGCGGGGCGGCTCGCTCCCCGGACCCGGACCGGCAGCCGCTCGAACACCGCCGGCGGCTCCCGCCACAGCGGCAGGTCGCTGCCGGCTCGCACCGCCTGCCACACCCGCTCGGGGGTGCACGGCATCGGCACGTGGCGCACGCCGAGATGGGCCAGGGCGTCGACCACGGCGTTGTGGACGGCGGGGGTGGAGCCGATGGTGCCCGATTCCCCGATCCCCTTCGCTCCCAGCGGGTTGCGGAAGGTGGGGGTGACGGTGTTGGCCGTCTCGAACGACGGCAGCTCGGCCGCGCTGGGCATGGCGTAGTCGGCCAAGGTGGCGGTGAGCGGGTTGCCGGCCGGGTCGAACCGCATCTCCTCCCACAGGGCCTGGGCCATGCCCTGGGCGATGCCGCCGTGCTGCTGGCCGGTGACCAGCAGCGGGTTGACGATCCGGCCGCAGTCGTCGACAGCGACGTGGCGCAGCGGCCGCACGGCGCCGGTCTCCACGTCGACCTCCACCACCGCCACGTGGGCGCCGAAGGGGAAGGTGGCGCCTCCCTGGTCGAAGTCGAGCTCGGCGGCCAGGCGACCGGTCGGCGCAGCCACGCGGCCGTCGCCAGCGGTCTGTTGCTCACCGTTGGCGGTGGTCGGTCCCTCGGCGTCGGCGCCGGCGGCTTCGGCCAGGGCGGCCAGCTCGGCCCACGACAGGGCCCGGTCGGGCACGCCGGCCACTCCGAGGCGCCCACCGTCGTGGACCACGATGTCGTCAGCCGCCGCCTCGAGCTGGGCCGCGGCCAGCGCCCGAGCCTGATCGAGCACCACCTGAGCGGCCTGCAGCACGGCGCTGCCGCCGGTCTGCAGCGAGCGGGACCCGCCGGTGCCGCCGCCGCGCCGCACCGCCGCCGTGTCGGACTGGATGAAGCGGATCCGCTCCAGGGCGATCCCCAACGTGTCGGCCACGATCATCGAGAAGGCGGTGGCATGCCCCTGCCCGTGGGCCGAGGTCCCCACCCGGATGGTGGCGCCGCCGTCGTGGTCGATCTCGACCGCCGCCAGCTCCTTGGCGGCGCCGCCGGCGGTGATCTCGACGTAGACGCTGACGCCGATGCCGAGCTGCCAGCGCTCCCCGGTGGCCCGGCGGGCGGCCTGCTCCACGCGCAGGGCGTCGTAGCCGGCGAGCCGCAGCGCCTCGTCGAGCGCCCGGCCGTAGTCGCCGGTGTCGTAGACGGTCCCGACGGCGGTCGTCACCGGCGCGCTGAACGCCGGCCGCAGGTTCCGCCGGCGCAGCTCCACCGGGTCGACGCCGAGCTCGGCGGCGGCGATGTCCATCATCCGCTCGAGGAGCTCGGTCGCCTCGGGCCGACCAGCACCACGGAAGGCGCCCATGGGGGTGGTGTTGGTGACGGCCACCGCCACGTCGTAGCGGATGGCCGGGATGTCGTAGACACCAGATGCCATGGTCCGGGTGGGCCCGATGGCCAGGGCGCCGCCGAAGCCGGCGTAGGCCCCGGCGTCGGCCAGGACCCGCAGGTGCATGCCGGTGATGCGCCCCTCGGCGTCGAAGCCCATCTCGACCCACTGGGTCTGCCCCCGGCCGTGGGGCATGCCCGACAGGTTCTCCGAGCGGGTCTGGACCCACCGCACCGGGCGGCCGAAGCGCAGCGCAGCGCAGATGACCGCGGCGTGCTCGGCCCCCAGGCCGACCTTGCTGCCGAAGGCGCCGCCCACGTGAGGCGCCACCACCCGCACCGCCTGGCGGTCGAGGCCGAAGGTGTCGGCCACCGCCCCGGCGTAGAGGTGGGGCATCTGGGTCGACACATGCACCGTCAGCTGGTGCCCGGCGCCGCCGTTCCCGGGCACGGCCGCCACCGCGTCGCCTTCCATGGGCATCACCGCCACCCGCTGGTTCTGGAGCTGGGCCCGCACCACCGTGGCTGCCGGGGCCAGCGGGTCGGCACCAGCTGGATCGGCCATGCCGGCCACCAGGTTGGTGCCGAGCTCCTCGAACTGCAGCGGCGCCCCATCGGCCACGGCAGCCTCGGGATCCACCACCGCCGGCAGCGGGGTGTAATCCACCGTCACCAGCTCGGCGGCGTCGACGGCGACCGCCTCGGAGTCGGCGATCACCACCGCGACCGGCTCGCCGACGAAGCGGACCTTGCCCTGGGCCAGCGCCGGGCGGGCGCAGGCCGGGTTGAGCTCCACGAACCCCTTGACCGGGCCGATGTGGAGGTCGGCTGCCGTCAGCACGCCGACGACGCCCGGCACCTGGCGGGCTGCGGTGCCGTCGACGGCGTCGACGGTGGCGTGGGCGTGCGGGGAGCGGACGAACACCGCCGTGGCGCACCCGTCCAGAGGCAGGTTGGCCACGTAGGTTCCCCGGCCGGTCAGCAGGTCGGGATCCTCCAGGCGGCGGACGCGGTTGCCGAGCAGCGAACCGGGCATGGCCTGATCGTAGCGGCGGGTGCCCGATTGGCCGCTGCCGTCTTTGGCCGGGCCGAAGGTCCCTGGTCGGCGGCACCGGCCGGCGCGCACCATGGGCCGCAACCAGCGGGGAAGGAGCGGCAGGCGAGACGACGGAGGGGACGCGTGGCAGCTGGACACAGGTGGATCACCAGGCTCGCGACGGCCAGCTGGGGCGTCGCCCGCCGCGAGGCGCCGAGCTCACGCCCGGTGGCGGTGGCCGTCGTGGTGGCCGCCTTCGCCGGGGTGACGGCGCTGCGCTGGTACGTCGACGGCGCCGGGCAGGCCGCCGCGCTGCTCTACGTGGTCCCGATCGCGCTTGGCGCGCTGCGCTTCGGCCGCCGGGGCGGCTTGGCCGCGGCGGCGGTCGGGGCGGTGGCCTTCAGCGTGCTGGCCGGGGTCCATGGCACCGGCGACCTCGACCTGACCGGCTGGCTCGGCCCGGTGCTGGTCATGGGGCTGGTCGGGGGGCTGGTCGGCTGGCAGGTCGACGTGGCCGTCCGACGTCAGGCGCTCCAGGCCAGCCAGGCCCGCCAGGCCCGCCAGCTCGAGGCGCTGTGCGACGAGCAGCAGGCGGCCATCCGGGCCGGGGACTCCATCGTGCAGCAGCTGGCCGCCGTCCGCTGGCTGCTCGAAGCCGGCCAGACCCAGGAGGCCATCGCCGCCCTGGCCGAGACCGTCACCGAAGGGATCGCCGAGGTCAGCTGCAAGCTGTCGCTGCCGTCCGAGGCGGGACCCACCACCGTCGACGGCACCGCCGCGTGCCCGTCGCCGCGCTGATCCCGACCTCGGGGCGCCGAGCCACGGATCCGGCCGGCCCGGCTGTGGGTCGTCCCCACCGGCAGCCCTTGCCGGGTCGCCGGCCGGATCAGAGCAGGGCGCTGGCCAGCTCGCGCCACTCGACCAGCGGCAGCTCCCGGTCAGGGCGCAGCACCTGGAGGCACACGTGGTCGGCGCCGGCGGCCAGGTGCTCGCCCACCCGGGCCACGATCCGGCCGAGGTCACCCCAGGCCACCACGCCGTCGACCAGGCGGTCCGACGCCGCCTTGGGGTCGGCCCAGTCGTCGTCGGTGAAGCCGAGGCGGCGCAGGTTGGCCAGGTAGCCCGGCGCCCGGAGGTAGAAGGCCAGGGCGGCCCGGCCGGTGGCGCGGGCCCGGGTGGGATCGGTGTCGAGCACCACCATCTGCTCGGGGGCCAGCAGCGCGTCCGGCCCGACGATCTGGCGGGCCCGGTGGGTGTGGTCGGGTGTGGTCAGGTACGGATGCGCCCCCTGGGCCCGGTTGGCGGCCAGCTCCAACATGCGGGGGCCGAGGGCAGCCAGCACCCGCGGGGGGGTGTCGGGCGGTGCTACCGCGGTGTAGAGCGCCTCGTCCATGGCGTCGAGGTAGGACCGCAGGTACGACAGCGGCCGGTCGTAGGAGTGCCGGCGCACCTTCTCGACCAGCACTGGGCTGCTCACTCCCAGGCCGAGCAGGAACCGTCCGGGGAAGGCCTCAGCCAGCGTCTTCTGGCAGGCGACCATGGTCATGGCGTCGCGGGCGTAGACGTTGGCGATGCCGGTGGCCAGCTTCAGGGTGGAGGTGGCCGACAGCAGCAGCGAGGCCAGCACGAACGGGTCGCGCCCGGTCGCCTCGTTGAGCCACACGATCGGGTAGCCCAGCGCCTCGAGCTGCTGGGCCGCGTGTCGGGCGGCCGCGGCCGGGTGCCCCTCGAAGGCCGATGTCCAGATCCCGATCGGCCCGAGGTCGATGCGCACGGCCGCAGCCTACGGCCCGACACCCGCCGTCGCCGTGGCCAGCCACCGCCAGCCGGTGGACGATGGGCGGTGGGGTGGCTGGCGAAGGGCGGGGGTGGCTGGCGAAGGGCGGGGGCCAACCCGGGGGGCTGCCGGTGGCGGGGGGTGTCGGCGGCTACCCGAGCCTCGGGGGACGCACCGCCCCCTGGATCTTCCCCAGGATCCAGTGGCGCGGCCGGTGGGCGGGGAGCAGCGCGGCCCGCGCCGCGTTGGCTCCCGCCGCTCCGTGCACCCCGCCGCCGGGATGGGCCGAAGCCGAAGCCAGGTACAGGCCGGCGACCGGTGTCTCGGCCCGGCCTGCGCCGGGGACCGGCCGCAGCAGCAGCTGCTGGTGCAGCTGGGCGGTGCCGCCGTTGACGGCGCCGCCCACCAGGTTGGCGTCGGCCGCCTGCAAGCTCGCCGGCGACGCCACGTGCCGGGCCCGGACCAACCGGCCGAAGCCCGGGGCCCGCAGCTCGATGCGGGCCTCCAGGCGCGCCACGAAGCCCGCCAGCCAGGCCGCCTCTCCCCCGCCCACCGGCAGCGCACCGGCGGCGTCGGCGTGGACGCGGCGAGGGATGTGGGTATAGGCCCAGGCCGTGTCGGTCCCCGGCGGGGAGCGGGTCGGATCGCCGAGCGACGGCTGACCCACGACGAGGAACGGCCGGGCCGGCAGCCGGCGCATGGCGAGGTGGGCGGCATGCTCGGTGAGCTCGTCGACGTCGTCGGCCACGTGGACCGTGCCGGCCTGGCGGGCGGCTTCGGCCGTCCATGGGATCGGCCCGTCGAGGGCCCAGTCGACCTTCACCGTTCCCATGTCCCACTGGAAGCGCTCCACGTCGTGGAGCAGCCCGGCGGGCAGGTGCTCGGCGGAGACCAGCTCGCCGTAGAGGGCCGGGGCCGCCACGTCGGCCAGCACCGCCCGGCGGGCCTCGACCACCTCCCCCGCCGCGGTGCGGGCACCCACGGCCCGGCCCCGGCGGACCACCACCTCCACCACGGCGCAGCCGCAGCGCACCGTGCCCCCCCGGGCACCGAGCCGGCGGACCAGGGCGCCGGTCAGCTCGGCGGCGCCGCCCCTGGGGAGGGGGAAGCCGTGCTGCTGGGCCAGGCAGCACAGCAGCCAGCCGTAGAGGCCGCTGCCGGCCGACTCCGGCGACACATCGCTGTGCAGGGCGTTGCCGGCCAGCAGCAGTCGTGCCCCCTCCCCGGCGAACAGCTCCTCCCCCATGCGCCGCACCGGCAGCAGCAGATGGCGGGCGAAGCGCAGCAGCTCCCGCGGCCCGAGCCGCGCCGCCAGCCGGGCGGCCGGGCGCAGCGGCGGGAACGGCCGGAACACCAGATCGAGGAAGGGCTCCCCGACCGACTGCCACTGCCGGGACAGGGTGCGCCAGGCGTCCCCGTCGCCCCGGGCGAAGCCCTCCAGCGAGGCGGCCGTCTGGTCGAGGTCGGTGGAGATGGCGGCGGCGCGACCGTCGGCCAGGGCGTGGGCCACCACCAGCGGGGCGTGGCACCAGCGCAGCCCGTGCTCCTCGAGGTGCAGCCTACGAAGGGCTGGCGAGGCCATGGCCAGCGGATAGAAGGCGCTGAACAGGTCGTGACGGAACCCGGGCAGGGTCAGCTCCCCGCTGCGCACGGCGCCGCCGGGTTCCTCCGCCGCTTCGAGCACCGTCACCGACCAGCCGGCGTCGGCCAGCCGGTTGGCGGCGACCAGACCGTTGGGCCCGGCTCCGATCACCACGGCGTCAACCACGGCCGCCGACGCGCTCCACGCCCGGACGCTACCCGCCGCCGCCGGCGGCCGGTGACCGGCGCCGGACATCGGGCTGGCCTGGACATCTGGTTGGGCTGGAATCCAACGTTCGTGGGACCAATGGTTCCCCTGGACAATCGGTAAATGGTGTGGGCCTGCGGCGCGGCGGGTAGGCAAAAGACTCACCGGAGAAGGAGAGATCTATGGCTGTGATCCTGCTCGTCTTGCTGCTGGCGTTCCTCTTCGTGGGGCTCGGCTTCGCCGTGCACCTGCTGTGGATCGTGGCGGCCATCGTCTTCGTCGCCTGGCTGGTGGGCTTCGGCCTGGCCCGCGGGGAGCGGACCGGCGGCGGGCGGTCCCGCTGGTACCGATGGTGACCGTCGCCTGAGGCCGGGGCCCCCACCGGTCCGCTGCCCGGCGGCCCGAGGTGGTCCCGGCGCCTGGGCCCATCCGGGTCCGACACCCGCCCCGGGACTAGGGTGGCATTGTGACGACGTTGTCAGAGGTGGACAGCGCGGGTCTCGCCCGCATCTACGACGAGCTGACCGACGGCCGGCGCCGGCACCTGCGGGTAGCCGAGCTGGTGGGCGCCGCCGGCGACGACTTCCCCGGGCTGGTGCCCAGCCGGGCCGCCGTCGACGCCGAGCGCCAGCTGCTCCAGAAGGACAAGTCCGGCCTCGAGATCGACCAGGGGCGCTTCGTGTCGCGGGTGCTGGCCGACCGGGCCGCCGGTCTCCACCTGCTGTACGCCATGTCGCTGCCGACGGCCGAGGCGCTGGCCAGACGTCAGCAGTTCGAGCGCAGCGGCAGCGTCGACCTGGGCCCGGTGCGCGTCGACCGCCACGGCACGGTCGGCACCGTCACCGTCCAGAACCTGGCCGTGCTCAACGCCGAGGACGAGCAGTCGGTCGCCGCCCTCGAGGTGGCTGTCGACCTGGTGCTGCTCGACCCCCGGATCGAGGTGGGCGTGCTTCGCGGCGCGCCGGCCACCCACCCCAAGCACGCCGGCCGCCGGATCCTCGGCAGCGGCATCAACCTGACCAGCCTCTACCAGGGCCGCATCTCGCTGGTCGAGTTCATGGTCGAACGGGAGCTGGGCGCCCTCACCAAGATGTACCGGGGCCACGGCGTGCGCCCCGAGGAGTCCCCGGCCGAGCCCGGCGTCGAGAAGCCGTGGATCGCCGCCCTCGAAGGCTTCGCCATCGGCGGCGCCTGCCAGTGGCTGCTGGTCGTGGACCACGTGGTGGCCGAACACGGCTCGTACTTCAACCTGCCGGCCAACAAGGAGGGGATCATCCCCGGCTGCGCCGCCCTGCGCCTGCCGCGGCGGATCGGCGACCGCCTGGCCCGCCAGGCCATCCTGTTCGACCGGACCTTCCCGGTCGACGAGCCCGAGGGGCGGGCCGCCGTCGACCAGGTGGTCGAGCCCGATGCGGTGCCCGCCGCGCTGGAGCGCACCGCCGCGGCCCTGACCAGCGTGGGCATGACCGCCCTGCTCGGCAACCGCCGCACCCTGCGCGCCGCGGCCGAGCCGCTGGACCAGTTCCGGACCTACATGAGCGTCTACGCCCGCCAGCAGGCCCACTGCCTGCACAGCCCGGGCCTCATCGCCAACCTGGAGCGCAACTGGGATGCGGCCAACCGCTGACGGCCCGGCGGCGGGGTGGTGAGCTGATCTAGCGCCACGGCGGCGACGGCTCGCTCTGTGCCGGCGGCTCCGGCACCACCGGCGACGGCGACCCGCCCGGCTGCCCGGCGGTCCGAGCGGCCCGCTCGCTGCGGGCCCGGCGCACCAGCCAGCCGACGATGACCGCCACCAGGGCCACCCCGAAGACGATGCTGACGGCGCTGATCACCGAGTCGACGGTGTGCCAGCTGGCGACCAGGGCATACCCGGCGCCGGCCAGCCCGAACGTCCACGGCAGGCTGCCGAGCAGGGTGAACAGCGAGAACCGCACCACCGGCATCTCGGCCACCCCCGCCGGCAGGCTCACGAAGGTGCGCACCACCGGCAGCACCCGACCGACCAGCACGGCGCGGTCGCCGCGCCTGGCGAAGAAGGCCTCGGCCCGGTCGAGGTGCTCGGTGCGGATCAGGACGAAGCGGCCGTAGCGCTCCAGCAGCGGCCGGCCCCCGGCCCTCCCCACCAGGTAGGCGATCAGCGCCCCCACCAGGTTGCCGACGGTGCCGGCCACCCCCATGCCGACCAGCCCGACGTGGGGGTGGCCTGCGGCCAGCAGACCGGCGGCCAGCGCACCGCCGAACGGCATGACCACCTCGCTGGGGATGGGGATGCAGGCCGACTCGAGCACCATCAGCACGAACACCGCCAGGTACCCGTGGTGCGCGATCTGGGTGGTGAGGAGGTGGGTCATCGGGCTCCAGTCGAAGAGGGACGTCGAAGAGAGGGGAGACGAGGCGGAGACGGCCGAAGGTGGGAGTCGGGGCGGACGGTCGAAGGAGCGTTCGGCCGCCAATTTGCTATCAGCCTCCGCCGGCCCCGGCGGGTCACCGGCGGTGGATCCCCCGGGAGCGGCACAGCCCCATGGTTCAATCTACGAACGGGCGACAGCCGCCTGGCAGACAGCACAGCCCGAAGAGCCCGCCGCTTCGGTGCCGCCAGCGATCGACGGGCGCGGCGGGCGCCGTCAGGGAGAGCGATGAGCAGCGACCACGTCCGGGTCGTGCACGCCGCGGACATCCACCTCGACTCGCCCATGCAAGGGCTGGGCACCTTGGAGGACCGCGACCTGGCCAGCGCCCTGCGCCTCTCCACGCGCCGCGCCTTCGACGCCTTGGTGCAGCACTGCCTCGAGGCGCGGCCCGACGCCCTGCTCATCGCCGGGGACCTCTACGACGGCGACTGGCGCGACTACGCCACCGGCGCCTACTTCGCGGCCCGGATGAGCGATCTCGGCGACGCCGGGGTCCCGGTGGTCATCGTCCGTGGCAACCACGATGCCCAGAGCGTCATCCGGCGGGCCGTCACCCTGCCGCCGAACGTGCACGTCCTGAGCGCCGACGCCCCACAGACCGTCACCTTCGACGACGTGGGCCTCGCCGTCCACGGCCAGAGCTTCGCCACCCGCGCCGTGGTGACCAACCTGGCCCAGGCCTATCCCGACCCCGTCCCAGGGTTGTGCAACATCGGCGTGCTGCACACGTCGGTGGCCGGCTACGCAGGGCACGACCCCTACGCCCCGTGCGACCTCGTCGACCTGACCGGCCGCGGCTACGACTACTTCGCCCTCGGCCACGTGCACGCCCGCGAGATCCTCTCCCCCGCCCCGCACACGGTGGCCTTCTCCGGCAACCTGCAGGGGCGCCACGTCCGCGAGGCGGGGCCCAAGGGCGCCTGGTCGGCCACGGTGCGCCCCGCGGCGCCCGCCGCCCTCGACTTCGTGGCGCTGGACGTGGCCCGCTGGCAGACCGTCACCGTGTCGGCCGACGACCTGGCCGACATGGGCGAGCTGGTTGCGGCGGCGGGCGTCGCCCTCGACGCCGACGGCCGGCTGCTGGTCGTGCGGGTGCAGGTCGTCGGTCACGCCACCTTCACCTGTGAGCCCGAGCGGCTCGAGGCCGAGGTGCGGGCCCACGGCGCCCGGCGCACCATCGGGGTCAGCGCGGTGGGCGTCGACCTGCACCCCGACCCGCTCCGCACGGCACTGCCGGCCCACCAGCGCACCCAGCTAGCCGACGCCATCGCCGGCGCCGAGGCCGGCGCGCTGCTCGACCTCGCCGACCTGCCGATGCTGCTCAGCGAGCTGGGCCACGACTACCTGCGGCCGGCCGGCCTCGACCTGCGCGACCCCGGCACGCTCGAGGAGCTGCTGGCCGAGGCGGCCGGCGAGCTGCAGCAGCGCGCCGACGGGGGGCTGCTGTGAAGCTGATCCGGCTCACCCTCGACCACTACGGGGCCTTCCGCCAGCGCAGCGTCGGGTTCGGCCCCGCCCTCACCGTCGTCCACGGACCCAACGAGGCCGGCAAGAGCACCCTGACCCACGCCATCGGCGATGTGCTGTGGGGCCTGGTGCCGCGCCAGCACCGGTACGCCTTCGAGGTCGCCCCCTCGCGCCTGCAGCTCACCGCTGACCTCGAGGACGCCACCGGCCGCCACACCCTCACCGTCAGCAGCCGCGGCCACCGCGATCCCACCGGGGCTGTGGTCAGCCCATGGTGGACCGACGGGGCCGTCACCAGCCGCCCGGCGTGGGAGTCCGGCTACGGCCTCGACCGCGATCGGCTGCGCCGCGGCGGCCAGGCCGTGCTGCGCGACGGCGGCGACCTGGCCGATCTGCTGTTCGAGGCCCGCACCGGCGTCGACCTGGGCGCTGCCCGCCACCGGATGGTGCAGGAAGCCGAGACCATCTGGCGGCGCCACCGCGGGGCCCGCACCGTGCTGCTGCGCGCGGCCAAGCAGACCGTCGACGACCTCGGCGAGCGGCTGGCCGACGCCGTCCAGGCCGCCGACACCGTCGCCGGGCTGGCCGAGCAGCTGCGCCAAGCCGAAGCCGACCTCCACGATGCCCGCGCCGCCCACGCCCGGGCCGCCGCCGCCGCCGACGCCGCCCGCCGCGACAGCCGGGCCCACCGGGCTGCCCTCGCCCTGGCCGCCCTGGCCGGCGACATCGCCGTCCTGGGGGCCGAGGGGACGGTGCTGAGCGACACCGACCTGGCCCGCCACGACGAGCTGACCGGCGAGCTGACCGCCGCCCAGCGAACCCGACGTGACCTAGAGGCCGACCTGGCCGCGCTCGACGCCACCGCCCTGCCCGACCCGGATCCCGACGCCCTGGCCGTCGCCGACCGGGTCGACGAGCTGCGGCGAGGCGAGGCTGCCGACACCGAGCGGCGCCAACGGTGCCAGCGTCTCCATGGGCGGATCCGGAGCCTGCTCGACGAGCTGCGCCAGACGGCGGCCGACCTCCACCCGGCCCTGGCCCTGGCCGACGACGCCACCGTGCGCGCCGGCGCGCCGGCGCTGGTGGTGCCGGCGGACCTGGCTGACCTGCTCGACCGGCTGGCAGACGTCGTCGACGACGCCCGGCGTGGCCTCGACGACACCGACCGGCAGGTCCGGGCGGCGGTGGCCGAGCTGGGCGAGGTCGAGCCGGCCTCGGCGCACGCCGCCCACCGCCGTTGGGATGGCGCCCGCCGCCAGCGTGACCAGGCCTGGCAACGGGTCCGCGACCCGTGGCTGGCCGGGGAGCTGCCCGACCTCGGGGTGCGGGCCACGCTGGCCGCCGACCTCGACGTCGCCCTCAGCGCCACCGACGTCGCCGCCGGCGACGCCGCCGCCGAAGCCGAGCAGCAGGTGGAGCGCCAGACCCGGGCCGACGAGCGGCAGCGCCGACTTGACCAGGCCCGCCACCGGCACGACCAGGCCGCCGCCCGCCATGCCGAGCTGGTCGAGCAGTGGCGCCAGACGCTGCAGGGCGGTCGGCTGCCGCCGGCGCTCGACGTGCCGGCCTGGCGGCTGCGCCGTCGCGTGGCGCACATCCTGGCCGGGCAGCTGGCCGAGCTGGCGAAGCTCCACGCCGACGCCGACGAGCTGACCGGCGCCACCGATGGCTTCCAGCAGCAGGTGGCCGTGGCGGTGGCCGGTTTGGACCTCGACCCGACCGATCCGGCGGCCGCCCTGGCCGCCGCCCACCGCCGGGTCAGCGATGCCCGCCACGCCGACAGCACCCGCCGTGAACGCCAGCGCCAGCGGGCCACGCTGCGCGCCAAGCAAGCCAAGGCCGAGGCCGCCGCCCAGCAGGCCACCGCGGCGCTGGCCCAGCTGACGGCACCGGCGCCGGGCGGCGACGTGGCCGCCTTGGTGGAGCGCAGCCGCCGGTTGGTCGACCTGCACCGCCGGCACCAGACCGTGCTCGACCAGCTCCGGGCCGCCGCTCCCGGCGACGACCCCGACGAGCTGGTGGCGCGTCTCGCCGGGCGCAGCGTGGAACAGGTGGCCCAAGCCGTGGGGCAGGCCGAGGACGCCGCCGCGGAGGCCGTCGGCCAGCTCGAGCAGGCCCAAGAGCGCCGCACCGCTCTGGCCGGCCGCCTGCGGGCGGCCCAACAGGACCGCGACGCCGCCGGCTTGCGCCAGCAGCAGGTCGACGCCCTCGACCGCATGGCGGCGCTGGCCCGCCGCTGGGCTCGGCTGCAGCTGATGGCCGGGCTGCTCGAGCGCGTCGTGGAGGCCGACGGCCCCCAGGCCGACACCACGCTGCTGCAGCACGCCGGTGCCGTGGCCGCCACCTTGACCGGCGGCCGGGTGCAGGGCCTGACCGCTGCCGGCTCGCCCGACAGCTCCCGGCGGCTCGTCGTGGAGCTGTCCGGCGACGTCGACGCCGACACCGACGGCCTCTCCGAGGGCACCGCCGACCAGGTCTTCCTCGCCCTGCGCCTGGCCGGCATCCGCCAACGTCAGCAGGCGGCACGCGCCGACGGTGCCGAAACCCTGCCGGTGGTCCTCGACGACGTCCTCATGGCCCACGACGACCGGCGCACCGAGGCGGCCCTGGCGCTGCTGGCCGAAGAGGCGCGCCACCAGCAGATCATCGTCTTCACCCACCACCGGGCGGTGGCCGCCACCGCCCGGACCGTCGGGGCGACCGTGGTGGAGCTCGGCCCGCTTCCCGACCCGGCCCGCGGCCAGCCCGCCCCCGGCCGGTGATCGGGGCCGGCCCGCGCTCGACACCGGCTGCGGTTGGCTGCTCGGGCAGGGGTCGCCCCGCTCCGCCGGCCGCCCGGGCGGCGGGCCGCTCAGGCGGCTTCGGCGGCGTCCTCCTCCACCTCGGCTCCGGTCGCCAGCTCCCAGGTCAGCCAGCCGCCGTCGAGGTTGGCCACCTCGCGCCCGGCGCCGGCCAGAGCCATGGCCGCCACGTGGGCCCGCTGACCCACCCGGCAGTAGACGACCAGCGGCCCGTCGAAGCCGAACGCCAGGCCCAGATCGTCGACTGGCACGTTGAACGCCCCGGGGATGTGCCCGGCGTCGAACTCCTCGGGGGTGCGGACGTCGAGCACCGTCGCCCCGGCGTCGATGGCGGTGGGCAGCTCGTGCCATTGGATGGAGCGGACCGCCCCCAACCGGTTCTCGGCGATGTAGCCCAGGATGTTGACGGGATCCTTGGCCGAACCGAACGGCGGCGCGTAGGCCAGCTCCAGGTTGGCCAGCTCCGGTGCTGTCAACCCGGCGGCCTTCGCCGTGGCCAGCACGTCGATCCGCTTGTCGACGCCGGCGCCGCCCACCGCCTGGGCGCCGAGGATGGTGCCGTCGTCGGGGTCGTAGAGCAGCTTCAACGACAGCGCCTCGGCCCCCGGGTAGTACCCGGCGTGCGACGTGGCGTGGGTGTGGATGACGGCCACCGGACGGCCTGCGGCCCGGGCCCGCTGCTCGCTCCAGCCGGTGATGGCCGCCACCAGGTCGAACACCTTCACGATGGCCGTCCCCTGCGCCGCCCGGGGCGGCACCGGACGGCCGGCGATGACGTCGGCCACCCGCCGGCCGTGGCGGTTGGCCAGGTTGGCCAGCGGCACCAGCACCGCCTCGCCGTCCACCGCGTCGGTCTTCTCCACCGCGTCGCCGACGGCGAAGATCCGCCGGTCGCTGGTGCGCAGCTGGCCGTCGACGCAGATCCCGCCCCGGGGACCGACGGCCAGCCCGCAGGCTCGGGCCAGCCTGGTGTCGGGCCGCACCCCCACGGCGAACACCACCAGGTCGGCCGGCACGGTGTCACCGTCGGTGGTGGTGACGCGGTCGGCGTCCACCGACACCAGCGACGTCGACAGGGCCAGGCCGACCCCGTGGCGCTGCAGCTCGCGCTGGACGGCGGCGGCCATCTCCGGGTCGAACGGAGCCAGCACCTGCCCGGCCGCCTCCACCACGGTGACCTCCACCTGGCGCCGAGCCAGGTTCTCGGCCACCTCGAGCCCGATGAACCCGCCGCCGAGCACCACCGCCGTGCGGGGCCGTTCGGCCAGGGCGGCCACCAGGCGGTCGAGGTCCTCGATGCTGCGCAAGGTGAAGCCCCGGTCGGCGCCAGGGATGTCGGGCACGAAGGGGGTCGCCCCCGGCGCCAAGACCAACGTGTCGTAGGTCTCGATGTAGTGGGCGCCGCCGGCGACGTCGCGCACCTCGAGGCGCTGGGCGTCCCGGTCGATGCGCAGCACCTCGTGATGCACCCGCACGTCGAGCCCGAAGCGGGCCCGCAGCGCCTCCGGCGTCTGCAGCAGCAGCGCCGAGCGCTCCTCGATGGTGCCGCCCAGGTGGTACGGCAGCCCGCAGTTGGCGAACGACACGTGCCCGCCGCGCTCGAGCACGACGATGGTGGCGGAGGGATCGAGGCGTCGCAGCCGGGTGGCGGCGGACATGCCCGCCGCCACCCCTCCGATGATGACGGTCTTCATGGTGGCGACCTCAGGTTGTGGCTGGTCCCCCCCAACTCGGCAGCATCCTAGCGGCCCGCCAATACCCAGGGGGGCATATCGGGCGTACCGGGCTCTCACCGGCGGCCCGGTGTGGGCCGCCCCGTCAGCCGGCTGAGCTCCGGGGCGAGGTGGTGGCCCGTCCAGGCGCCGTCGAGGCCCTGCCCGTCGCCAGCTTCAGGCCACCTGCCGCTTCAGCCGGCGCCGTTCGCTGGCACTCAGCCCCGCCCACACCCCGATGATGGGCGGCACGTGCGGCGCCAGGGCATACTCGAGGCAGGCGGTGACCGCCGGGCAGGTGGTGCAGATGCGGCGCGCCTCGTCGGGGACGACGTCGAGCCTGGGGAAGAACAGCTCGAGCGGCTCACCCCGGCAGGCGGCGTCCCGGCGCCAGTCCCCGCCGGATGTCTCAGCGATCCGTGCCGTGAGCGCCCCGGGAGCCGGTCTCGCCGCTGCGGTTCCCGACGGTTCTGCCGCCATCGTCCCTCCGCTCCTCGGTGCTCGGCCCCTGCCGCGACGGCGACCGCCGACGGCGACCGGGTTCGCATGCGGGATCTTGGGACCGGCGACCCGGCCACGGTAGGGAGGAAGGTCCCGACGCGCGTCCTTGGCCTGCCGAGTGACCGACGCCGGCGTCGGGAGGTGGTCGGGCGGTGGGGCGGCGGACGGCGGGTAGCAGGTAGCGTCCGTGCGGTGGCCGTCGACACGTCCCCCTTCGACACGTCCCCCTTCGACCTGACTCTCGGAGAGCTCCGGCAGCGCACCAGCGCCAAGTGGCGGGCGGCCGACCCCGACGTGCTGCCGCTGTGGGTCGCCGAGATGGACGTCATGCCGGCCCCGGCCGTCGTCGAGGCGCTGTGTGGCGCGCTGGACCGGGGGGACACCGGCTATTCCTACGGCACCGACTACGCCGAGGCCTACGCCGCCTTCGCCGCCGAGCGCTGGGGGTTCGACGGTCTGGCCGTGTCGCGAAGCGCCATGGTCCCCGACGTGATGCTCGGGGCGGTGGAGCTGCTCCAGCTGGTCACCGGCCCTGGCGATCCGGTGGTGGTGACCCCGCCGGTGTACCCGCCGTTCTACGCCTTCGTCGAGCACCTCGGCCGGCGGGTGGTCGAGGTGCCGTTGACGGCGCAGGGGCGCCTGGACCTGGCCGCCCTGGCCGAGGCGTTCGGTGCCTTGGGGGCCGGCGGACGCGCCGCCTTCCTCTTGTGCAACCCGCACAACCCGACCGGCACGGTCCACACCGCCGACGAGCTGGCGGCGGTGGCGGCCGCCGCGGAGGCCGCCGGCGTCCGGGTGGTGGCCGACGAGATCCACGCGCCGCTGGTGCTGGCGGGCGCCACCTTCACCCCCTACCTGGCCGTTCCCGGCGCCGGACGCGGCTTCGCCCTGGCCTCCGCGTCCAAGGGCTTCAACCTGCCGGGCCTGAAGGCCGCGGTGGCCTTCGCCGGGCCCGACGCCGCCGGCGACCTGGCCCGCCTGCCTGAGGTGGTGAGCCACGGTCCGAGCCACGTCGGCGTGCTGGCCCACACGGCGGCCCTGCGGCACGGCCAGCCGTGGCTCGATGCCGTTGTCGCCGGCCTCGAGCGCAACCGCACCCTGCTCGGCGAGCTGCTGGCGGCGCAGCTGCCGTCGGTGCGCTGGACGCCGGGGGAAGGGACCTACCTGGCTTGGATCGACTTCGGCGCCCTGCCCGCCCTGGTCGGGGACGGTCCCAGCGCCGTGGCCCGCGGCGATGCCAGCGCCCGGGTCGGGGTCGCCGCCTGGCTCCTCGAGCATGCTCGGGTGCTGCTCAGCGCCGGCCCCGCCTTCGGGCCCGGCGGTGCGCACTGTGCCCGTCTCAACTTCGCCACCTCGGCCACGGTGCTCACCGAGGCGGTACGGCGAATGGCCGACGCCGTTGCCGAAGCCGAGCAGGCGGCCCCTCGGCGGTGACCAGCCGGTCCGACGCCCGGCCCCGCAGCCTCGACGCCGGCTCGTCGCCGCGCACCTTGGTCGTGGACGTGGGCGGGTCGGGGGTGAAGGCAGCCATCCTCGACCCGGCCGGCACGGCAGTGGCCGAGCGGCTGCGGGTGGCCACCACCTATCCGTGCCCGCCGCGACGCCTGGTGGACGACATCTGGGGGCTGGCGGCGCGCCTGGGGGCGTTCGACCGGGCTTCGGTCGGGTTCCCCGGCATGGTGCGGGCCGGGCGGGTCCTCTCCGCCTCCAACCTGGCCACCACCGCCGGGCCCGGCACCGGCACGGCCGAGCACCTGGTGGACGCCTGGCGTGGCTACGACCTGGCCGGCGCGCTGGAACGGCGCCTGGGCGTGCCGGTGCGGGTGGCCAACGACGCCGACGTGCAGGGCGCCGCCGTGGTCTGCGGTGAGGGTCTGGAGCTGGTGCTCACGGTGGGCACCGGCTTCGGGACAGCCGCCTTCTACGACGGGCACCTGCTGCCGCACCTCGAGCTCGCCCACCACCGGTTCCGCAAGGGCCAGACCTACGAGGAGCAGCTCGGCGACGCGGCCCGCCGCGCCGTCGGCGACGATCGCTGGGTCGGGCGGGTCCGCAAGGCGCTCACCGCCCTCGAGGCGCTCACCTTCTTCGACCGCTGCTACATCGGTGGCGGCAACGCCAAGCGCCTGCCCGGCGACCTGGGTGACCCCGGCGACCTGGGTGACAAGGTGGTCATCGTCGACAACACCGCCGGGCTGTTCGGCGGGCTGCGCCTGTGGTGCTGAGCCCGACGGCGCCGCCGGCGTCGGCGTCGGGGGGTCCCGGCGGTCGGGGCGCAGCAGCGGTCGGATCAGGGGCCTGTCGAGCTGCGGAGGCCCAGCGGCCGCCGGGCGGACCCGCCTGGTCCCCTGGCGGGGGCCGCCACGACGGTGGGCTCAGAGCCGGGCCGGCTCGATGGCGGCCAGATCGTCCATCACCGGGCCGAAGGTCCCCTCGAGCCAGCCGCCGGGGTCGTCCCCGACCGCCCCGGTGACCAGGGTCGACACCCCCACGCGGGCCAGCGCCGCGGCCCCGGCCACCACCTCTTTCGGTCCGGCGCCGGCCGGCAGGTCGCGGTACATGGCCGAGACCTCGATGTCGTTGGGGTCGCGGCCCACCGCCTCGCAGTGCCGGCGCAGCACGTCGAGCTTGTGGGCGATGTCGTCGGGCCCGCCGAAGATGTTGCAGGCGTCGGCGTACTGGGCCACCAGGCGCAGGGTCTTGCGCTCGCCGCTGCCGCCGATCAGCAGCCTGGGGCGCGGGGTGCTGACAGGAGGCGGGGAGCAGATGGTCTCGGCCAGCTGGTAGTGGCGACCCTGGTAGGCCCCGTCGTCGTCGCTCCACATCTGCCGGCAGATCTGGATGGTCTCCTCGAGCCGTTCGAAGCGCTCGGCGACCGGCGGGAACGGCACGCCCAGGCCGCGGTGCTCGCGCTCGTACCAGGCGGCGCCGATGCCCAGCTCGGCCCGCCCGCCCGACACGACGTCGAGGGTGGTGACGATCTTGGCCAGCAGGCCGGGATGGCGGTAGGTGACGCCGGTGACCAGCAGCCGCAGGCGGAGGCGGCTGGTCACCCCGGCCACGAAGCCCAGCGCCGTGTACCCCTCGAGCATCGGATCGTGGGCGGGAGCCATCCAGTCCATCTGGAAGTAGTGGTCCATGAACGACTGGGTGCGCACCCCGATGGCCTCCGCCCGCCGGGCCAGGTCGGCGACGGCCGGTCCGATCGACGCCGGCCCGCCGGCCCAGTCGAATCGGTGCACGTGAAGATCGAGCTCCATCCCCCCCGGTCTAGCAGTCGGCTGCCGACATCGTCGCGGCGGAGCTCGGGCCGATCAGTCGGGGAAGCCGACCAGACCCGCGTCGAGCGCCACCCCCAGGCTGTTCAACGTCATGGCGACCATGTGGTAGTGGCCGACGAGCATCGGCAGCTCGATGAGCTGCTGCTCGTCGTAGGCGGCGGCCAGCTGCCGCCAGGTGGGGTCGGAGACGCACCAGTCGCGGTGCAGCTCGTCGGCGGCGCGCAGCAGCACCTGGTCGTGCTCGTCCCAGCCGGCGTCCGCGCCGCCTGGGACCCGTCCGATCTCCTCGTCGGAGAGGCCGGCTGCTCGTCCGAGCACCACGTGCTGGGCCCACTCGTACTCGGCCTGGCAGTTCCAGGCGGTGCGCAGGATGAGCAGCTCACGGTGGCGGGCGGGAAGCTTGCCGTTGAGGAGCCGGCCCCCGAACGGCAGCCAGCGTCGGGTCAGCCCTTCGGCCCGCACCAACGTGGTGAAGATGTTGGCCTCGCTGCCCGCCACCGTCACGGTGTCGAGCAGGGCCTGGGCTGACGGCCGGCGCTCGGCGGCGGGCAGCGGGGCGATGCGGGGGGCGGTGGGTCTCGGGGCCATGGGTCCTCCTGGGTCAGATGCCGGCGGGGTCAGATGCTGGCGGCGACGCCATCGGCCTCGGCCAGCGGATCGTGGGGAGGAGCGGGTGCAGCTCGTCAGCGCAGCACGTTGATGGCCCGGGCGATGACGAAGGCCACGGTCAGCAGGGCGACGGTCGACTGGAGGAGCATCAGCATCTTCGCCCACCTCGACAGGGGCATGGTGTCGGTGGGGCTGAAGGCGGTGGCGTTGGTGAACGACACGTAGAGGTAGTCGAGGACCATCGGCCGCCACTCGGGGGACGCGACGCTGGGCTGGGCCATCTGGGGAAACAGGAAGTCCGGGTAGGGGCGCACGGCGCGAGCGCGGGCGACCGGCCCACCCCGGTCCCATTCCCAATACCACAAGGCGAAGACGATGATGTTGGTGACGTAGACACTGGCCCCCCGTGACAGCAGCAACGACGCGTTGTTGGCCGAGGTTCCCACCACGAGGCCCTTGATCAGCTGTCCCGACGCCCAGGCGTTGGCCAGCGAGATCAGCACGGTCAACCCCACGCTGGCCAGGCGCAGCGCGGTCGACGTCCGGTTGATCCGCCGGGGGTTGGCGGCCAGCAGACCGACCAGCAGCAGCGCTTCGAGCGACGGGAGCAGCAATGCCGGTCCGATGACCAGTGAGGCCGGCAGCACCATCTGCAAGACGATGGCCACGGCGACCAGAGCCGCCATGGGGAGTCGGTGCTCACCCTCGCTGACCCTGCGCCACGCGGGGAGGATGCGGGCTTCGATGGCCCTGGCCTCGGTCCCTTCGACCTGCAGCGTCTGCTCGATGCGCAGCAGCTGCTCGTGCACCGAGCCGAACATCCCGCCGAGCTGATGCTCGGGCGGCTCGCCTTCAACCGGTCCCATCAGCCCATATTGGCAGCCTGGGCGGGTCGACCCGCCCAGGCGACGACGGCTGCACGGTGCGCCGCAGCTCAGTGCAGATCAGCTTGGCGTCCTCGACACGGTGCTCCCCCGTGCGCGGGCGAGGGCGGCAAGCCAGGACCCGGTCCGACGTGTCGAAGCCCTCGCGGGCCGGGAGGCGGCGCCGGCGCGGCTGACGTTGGAGCGGTCAGGCCACGGTCACGGAGCAGGCCGGTCGGTGCCGCCGGCCTCGGCGGTGGGTAGCGTCGGCACCATGCGATTCAGCGTCTGGCCGACCACCTCCCAGAAGCTCGACGACTTCATGGAGGTCGCCGGGCACGCCGCCGGATCGGGGTGGGACGGGATCTGGGTGGCGGACCACTTCATGTCGGCGGCGGAGCCGGTGGACACGCCGATGCTCGAGTGCTTCACCACGCTGGCGGCCCTGGCCGTGAACGTGCCCCGGGTGCGGATCGGCTCGCTGGTGGCCGGCAACACCTATCGGCATCCGGCCGTGCTGGCCAACATGGCGGCCACCGTCGACCAGCTGAGCGGCGGGCGCCTGGTGCTGGGGCTCGGCGCCGGCTGGCAGCACAACGAGCACCAGGCCTACGGCATCGACCTGCCGGGCGTCCCCGAACGCCTGGCCCGGCTGGAGGAGGCCTGCGCCGTGGTGCGCCAGCTCTTCGACCGCCCCCGCGGCGACTTCGCCGGCCGCTACTACCAGCTCACCGACGCCCCCATGGAGCCCAAGGCGGCCCGGGCGCACCTTCCCCTGCTGATCGGTGGCGGCGGTGAGCGGATCACGTTGGGGATCGTGGCGCGCTGGGCCGACGAGTGGAACACGTGGGGGACCCCCGACGTGTTGGCGGCCAAAGGGGCGGTCCTCGACCGGCACTGCCAGCAGGCCGGCCGGGATCCCAGCACCATCAGCCGCTCGGCGCAGGTGCTGGTCGACCTCGACGGCCACGGCGAGCAGTGGCGCCGCCCCATGCCGATGGTACGAGGCGGCGTGGCCGAGCTGCAGGAGCTGCTGGGCGGCTACGTCGATGCCGGCGTCGACGAGCTCATCGTGCCAGACTGGAACCTCGGCACCGGCACCCGCCGGCGTGACGCCCTCGACCGGTTCCTCGACGAGGTGGCCGCCCCGTTCCGGCCGGCGCCACCGCCGTCGGACCGGTCGAAACGGGGGCGCTCCACATGAGACGCGTGCGCGGATGTCTGTCCACGTCGATGGACGACTACCAGCTGAACACGACCACCATCATCCGCCACGCGGCGCGCAGCCACCCCGAGCAGGAGATCGTCTACCGCACCCACGGGCAGACGTCGCGCTACACCTACGACGCCGCCTACCGGCGCATGGGGCGCCTGGCCAACGCGCTCGAGACGCTGGGGGTGCGCCCCGGCGAGCGGGTCGGTGTCCTCGACTGGAACACCCACCGCCACCTGGAGCTGTACTTCGCCGTCCCGGGCATCGGCGCCACCTTGCTGCAGATGAACCTGCGGATCTCGTCGGAGGACCTGTCGTACGTGGGGAACCACAGCCAGGTCGCCTACGTCGTGGTCGACGAGTCGCTGCTGCCGGTGGCCGAGGCCATCGCCCCCAGCCTGCGGACGGTGCGGGCGTTCATCGTCATGTCGGACCGGCCGGCGGCGGAGATCGAGACGTCGCTGTCGCCGGTGCACGGCTACGAGGAGCTGCTGGCCGAGGCCAGCGAGCACTACGACTGGCCGGTGGTCGACGAGAAGAGTGCCTACAGCGCCTGCTACACGTCGGGGACGACCGGGCGGCCGAAGGGGGTGTACTACTCGCATCGCAACATCTACCTGCACTCGCTAATGATGGCCGCCAACGTGGGGATCAACAGCGACGACTGCGCCCTGGTCATCGTCCCCATGTTCCACGGCCAGTCGTGGGGGCTGTTCTACGCCTGCGCCATGATGGGGGCCAAGCTCGTCTTCCCCGGCCGCTACAGCGCCGACGACACGGCGCCGCTGGTCGACCTGATGATCGACGAGGGCGTCACCCTGGCCCACGGGGCGCCCGCCATCTTCCAGCCGATGCTCCAGTACATCCGTACCCTCGACACCAAACCGGACCTGCGCCGCGCCCGGTTCCTCTCCGGGGCCACCGAGCCGCCGCTGTCGATGATGCGCGGCTTCAAGGAGCTGACCGGGGCCGAGATCATCCACGTCTACGGCGCCACCGAGACCACACCGCTGGTGACCATGAACTACCGGCTGAAGCCGTCGCTGCGCCAGCGGCTCTCCCCCGAGCAGCAGTGGGACCTGAAGCGCAAGCAGGGGCTGGCCATCACCGGGGTGGACGTGCGGGTGGTGGACGTCCACGGTGACGAGGTGCCCCACGACGGGACGAGCATCGGCGAGGTGTGCATGCGCGGCCCGTGGGTGGCGGGCGGCTACCACGACGCCCCCGGCACCGAAGCCAGCTTCGTCGACGGCTACTGGAGGAGCGGCGA
Organism: Actinomycetes bacterium; assembly: GCA_021848085.1. Lineage (GTDB taxonomy): Bacteria > Actinomycetota > Acidimicrobiia > Acidimicrobiales > UBA8190 > JAJZNB01. The sequence continues at coordinate 6,433 of JAJZNB010000153.1, read as the reverse complement.
TGCCGGCACCATCGACCCCGACGGCTACCTCAAGGTCGTCGACCGCATCAAAGACGTCATCAAGAGCGGCGGCGAGTGGATCTCCTCCATCGACATGGAGAACACCATCGTCGCCCACCCCGACGTGGTCGACGCCGCCGTCGTCGGCATCCCGCACGACCGGTGGCAAGAGCGGCCGCTGGCGCTGGTCGTCACCCGACCGGGTGCGGCCGTGGGCGACGACGACATCCGCCGCCTGCTGCTCGAGCGCTTCGCCCGCTGGCAGCTGCCGGACCAGATCCTCTTCGTGGCCGACATCCCCAAGACCAGCGTGGGCAAGACGAGCAAGAAGACCATCGTGGAGCGCTACAAGGATCTCTACGGCGCCACCCGCTGAGGTGGGCGGCGCCGGCGGGGAGGCGGCGCCGGTCCGGGGCCACAGCGCAGGCGGGGAGACAGCGCCGGCGGGGAGACAGCGCCGGTCCGGGGCCGATGCTGCCGGTGGAGGGGGGGCGCTGCCGAGCCCAGCCGCGCCGGCCGGCGCCCCGATCCCCGCCCGCCGATCCGGGCAGCCCCGACCCTATGCTTGACGTCGGCCGGCACCCCGTCGGCCGAGCACGAGAGGGTTCGAGGTCGATGGCGACGGTGCAGGCGGCGGTGTCGGTCGCCGGGCTGGTGAAGACCTACGGCGACGTGCAGGCGGTGCGGGGCATCGACCTGCAGGTGGAACCGGGCGAGACCTTCGGGTTCCTCGGGCCCAACGGGGCGGGAAAGTCGACCACCATCGGCATGCTGTGCACCTTGGTCACCCCCTCGGGCGGGCGGGCGTCGGTCGCCGGCTTCGACGTGGTGCACCAGCGCGACGAGGTGCGCCGCCACATCGGGCTGGTCTTCCAGGACCCCACCTTGGACGGCTACCTGAGCGCCTGGCGGAACCTGCGCCTGCACGCCGAGCTCTACGGCGTCCCCCGGGCCGGCCTGGAGGACCGCATGCGCCAGGTGCTCGAGATGGTCGGGCTGTGGGACCGGCGCAAGAGCAAGGTCGCCACCTTCTCGGGAGGGATGAAGCGGCGGCTGGAGATCGCCCGGGGGCTGCTGCACTCACCGCGGGTGTTGTTCCTCGACGAGCCGACCGTCGGGCTCGACCCGCAGACCCGGGCGCTGATCTGGTCCTACATCAGCGAGCTGAAGCGAAGCGAGGACATCACCATCTTCATGACCACCCACTACATGGACGAAGCCGAGTACTGCGACCGGATCGCCATCATCGACCACGGCCAGATCATCGCCCTCGACACCCCCGAGGCGCTCAAGGCGTCGGTCGGCAAGGACCGGGTTCAGATCACCACCGACGACGATGGCGCCGCCATCGCCGCCCTGCACCAGCGCTTCGGCCTCGAGGCGGTGGTGGTCGAAGGCATGGTGACCTTCTCCGTCGAGTCCGGGGAGCAGTTCGTCCCCCGCCTGTTCGCCGAGCTGCCGGTGGCCATCCGCTCGGTGAGCGTGGCCCGACCCACCCTCGACGACGTCTTCATGTCCTACACCGGCACCACCATCCGCGACGCCGAGGTGTCGGCCACCCAGCGGGGTCGCGACGCCATGGCCCGCTTCACCGCCCGGCGGTAGGTCGATGGCCACGACCACCGTGCCGACCAGCCCGCCTCTGGCCCAGGTGCGGGTGGCCCGCCGCACCCGCGGCAGCGAGCTGCGGGCCGTCAAGATCGTCTGGGAGCGCGAGGTCATCCGCTTCTTCAGCGACCGGCTGCGGATCGTCACCTCGCTGGTGCAGCCGCTGCTGTTCCTGTTCGTGTTGGGCACCGGCCTGTCGCAGCTGACGACGGGCTTCTCCGGCGGGCTGTCGCTGCGCACCTTCCTGTACCCGGGAATCTTGGCCATGGCCGTGCTCTTCACCGCCCTGTTCGCCGCGGCCTCGATCGTGTGGGACCGGGAGTTCGGCTTCCTGCGCGAGATGCTGGTCGCCCCGGTGCACCGGAGCTCGGTCGTGATCGGCAAGTGCCTGGGCGGGGCGACGGTGGCCGGCTTCCAGGGGATCATCGTCATCGCCCTGGCCGGGCTGGTCGGCGTGCCCTACGCCCCACTGCTGATGCTCGAGGTGTTCGGCATCCAGCTGCTGCTGGCCTTCACCATCACCGCCTTCGGCGTGATGATGTCGGCTCGCATCAAGCAGATGCAGTCGTTCATGGCCCTCACCCAGATGCTGGTGCTCCCCCTCTACTTCCTGTCGGGGGCCATGTTCCCCGCCTCGCACCTGCCGACCTGGCTGACGGTGCTCAACCGCATCGACCCGCTCACCTACGCCGTGGTCCCCATCCGGCACCTGGTCTTCGCCCACCTGCAGCTGTCGCCGCTGGTGCGGGCCCGCCTCGACGCCGGGGTCAGCTGGGCCGGATGGCCGGTGCCCACGTTGGTGGAGATCGCCATGGTGGCCGTCTTCGGCCTCGGGCTGCTGGGGGTGGCCGTCGTCTCCTTCAGCCGCAGCGAATGACCGGCAGCCCACTGACGGCACGCGAACGGCATGATCTGCTGCGGCGACCCTGACCCGCTGACCGGGCCCGGCCCGGTACCAAGGGACCAGCCACCGGCACCGGCACCGGCACCGGAGCCGCAGCTGGCATGCTTCGCAGGTGCCGTCGATCCTCGCCCTGCTGGTCTCTCGCCTGCGGCGGTCGCAGGCCGGACGTCTGGTGGCGATCGGCCTCGTCTGCCTGCTCGGCGGGGCCGCCGGGTTTGCCGCTACCCAGCACGTCAGCTTCGGGACGGCGATCTACTGGGCCATCACCACCGCCACCACCGTCGGTTACGGCGACGTGACCCCGAAGAACGCGGTGGGCCGGGCCGTCGCCTCCCTGGTGATGCTCACCACCATCCCGCTGTTCGCCTCGGCCTTCGCCCTCTTCGCCGGCGCCGTGGCCGCCACCCACCTGCGTAGGCTGCTCGACGTGGTCCGTCCTGAGCCCGCCGGCGGCGAGGTGGTCGTCTACGGCAACGACCCGGTGGTGCCCCAGGTCGCCGCCCGGCTGTCGGCCGTTGGCCGCAGGGTGATCGTGGTCAGCGCCACCGAGCCGGCCAGCCTTCCCGAGGACGTACGCCATCTGCGGGCCGACCCGACCGGCGAGGAGGCCGTGCGCCGCTCGCATCCCGACAAGGCGGCCGAGGTGCTCGTCACCGGCAGCAGCGACGCCGACGTGCTGGTGACGGCGGTGCTGGTACGCCATGCCGCCCCCGATGTGCCGATGGTGGCGCTGGCCCGCTCGGCCAGCGTGTGCCGCACCCTGCGCGAGCTCGGGGTGCCGGTGCAGGTCTCGGCCGACGACCTGGTCGTGCAGACCCTCACCAAGAGCCTCGAGGCGCCGCACGCCGGCGAGGTGCTGCTGCGTCTGATGGCCCTGCAGGGCTCCCGCATGCGCGAGGTGCTGGCCGGGGCCGACGACGTCGGCCGCCGGCTCAGCGAGGTGCGCAGCCGCCACCGTGGGCTGGTCCTCGGCGTGGTCCACGCCGAGGAGGTCCACATCGGGGTGAGCGAGGATCCGCTGGTGCAAGGCGGTGACCGGCTGGTCGTGGTCGAGCCGTCGGCGTCCGCCGGCGGCTGATCGGACCGCCTGCCCCGGCGCGCTGCCTGTCCCGGCGCGCTGCCTGCCCCTGTGGGAAGCACGGCGGCGCCATCCGTGCCCGGTCTGCTGCTCTCGGATCGCCACGTCGAGGTGCTCCTCGACCACGCCGATCCCGGGCCCTGGCCCACACGGTGGTCTGCCCCTGTGGGCGGGCGCCTCGATCGCTATCCGACGGAGGCGGCGGGCTCGGCGTCGGCAGCCTGGGGGTGCGCCGGGCTGGTTGCCGGCGCGAACTCGAGCCCGTGAGCCACGCTGCGGAGGAACGAGCGGATGGTCGCCCGGGCCACGTAGGCCAGCAGCGTGTCGTCGAGCAGCTGGCCGGCACGCCCGAGCGGGGGCCGGTAGCGGCCCGACAGCAACAGCTCGCAGCGCTCGGGGTCGACCTCGTTCAGCAGGATCGTGCCTTCGAAGCGGGGGAACAGCGCGGACGGTCCGGTCGCCTCCCAGGCGATCGGGATCCGGAGGGTGTCGCCGGTGGCGTCGGGATCGCCGAGGCTGACGGCCACGGTCTTGCCGAACCACGACGGGCCGGTCGGCCCCAGGCGCAAGCGGATGGCTTCCCCTTTGGCCGCGGCGGCGGTCACATGCGGAGCCAGCCACGTTCCGCCTCGTCGAAGACGGGTCGCGACGGCCGGTGCCGGCATCTCGACCTGCACCGAGTCGGCGACGGGCACCACCGCCTGGTGCCGGTGCCCATCGGGGAGCACCGGGGTGTCGTCAGCCCCGATGGCTTCGTCGAGGGCGGCCAGCTCGGCGAGGCTCGTGGCGGCCAGCTCGCCGCGCAGCGCCTGGCTCGCTCTGTGCCAGGCGTCGTGGAGCGGACAGGCCTTCTCCCAACGTCGAGGGGGGTCGGTCAAGGCGCCGGCCTCGGAGCCGAGGCTGCCCTCGCCGGCTTCGACCACCTGCAGCAGGCTGATGGCGATCGGCGGCCGGGCCAGGCGGTAGCCGCCGTTGCTGCCGACTGCGGAGAGGGCCAGTCCAGCGTGGACGAGGTCGCCGAGGATCTGGGAGACGAAGGTCCGTGGCACCTCCATCTCGGCCGAGATCTGTCGCAGCTTCGTCGGCCGCTCCAGAGGGTAGGCGCGGGCCAACAGGATCGCCGAACGCACCACGTAGTCGCCGCGCTTGGAAAGTCTGAGATCCACGGTTCGATGACCTCCTGGGTTCCGGGCGCCGCCGGGCCCGTTCAGCTGGCCTGCGGTTGGTGGGTGGCGAGCTTCATGTGGAGGGTGACGGCGAAGTTGGTGGCGGTGTTGGTGGCGGTGCGGCCGCGGAAGGCGGCGTCGGCGATGATGTGGCCGCCGGCGGTTTCGATGGCGTGGCGGAGTTGGCTGAGGGTGGTGCGGGGGTCGATGCTGTAGGTGCAGAAGGTGGCGACGGGGAGCCCGGCGATGGGTGGGAGGGCGGCGAGCCAGCGTCGGGTGCTGCGGGCGGGGCCGACGGCGGCGATGATCTTGCCTTCGGTCCAGGTGCCGATGATCAGCAGGTCGGCGCGGGCGAGGGCTTTGGTGTCGATGCGGGCTAGGGGGAGCACTTCGACGGTGGTGGTGGTGTCGGTCAGCTGGTTGGCGATGGCCCAGGCGCAGGCTTTGGTGCGGCCTCCGACGCTGTCGTAGCCGACGACGACGTGGCTGATGTGGGGGTGGTGGGTGCCGGGGCGCTGGGGGCGGTGGGCCAAGATGGCCCGGGCTGCTTCGCGGCCTTGGGCCATGGCTTCGACCACGGTGGCGGGGCCGGTGAGGGCGTCGCCGGCGACCCACAGCCGGGGGCGGCGGGGCAGCGCCGCGGTGGTCCGGGCTTTTTCGCGTCCGAGAGCGAGGCGGCCGACGGGTTGGCGGCGGGCGTAGGGTGGGTTTGAGACGGCCAGGATGCCGCTGGCGGTCCATTGCCGGTCGGGTAGTCCGTCGACCTGTTTCGACACGGTGGTGGCGAGGTCGCCGGTGGACAGCTCGGGGTCGAGGCGGTAGCCCATGGCCAGCACCACATGGTCGACCGGTACCAGCTCGGCGCTGTTCTTCTCGATGTGGGGGCGTTCAGTGGCGCGGTCTTGGCGGGTGGCGGCGATGCGGGCGGCGCTGACGGTGCCGTCGGTGCCGACCAGTTCCACCACGGTGCTGGTGAAGCGCACCTCGACGCCTTCGTGGCGGGCTTCGTCGAGCTCGTCGGGGCGCACCGGGGCGAAGCGGGGGTCCATCCAGTCGATGCAGATCGGGTTGGTGTCGAGGCGTCGGGCGCAGCGGGCCACGTCCATGGCGGTGTTGCCGGCGCCGAGGACCAGCACGGTGGCGGGTGTGCCGTCGGCCCGGCGCAGGTCGTCGAGGCTGGTTTGGTTGGCCAGGGCGGTCCGGGCTCGCTGTAAGAAGCTGGTGGCGTCTTCGACTCCGGCCAGGTCCACCCCGGGGATCGGTGGGCGTAGCGGCAGGCCGGCGCCGTGGGCCAAGATCACCGCGTCGTGGTCGGCCAGCAGGCCTTGGAGCATGTCGGCGTCGACCGGGGTCGAGCAGTGCAGCTCGACGCCGGCGTCTTGGAGCTGGTCCCAGGGCCGGCCGGCCACCGCGGCAGGCAAGGTGAAGTCGGGGATGCCCCAGCCCAGCAGCCCGCCGGGGGTGGGGTCACGCTCATAGACGGTGACCGCAGCGCCGCCTTCGATCAGCTCCCAGGCGGCTCCCATGGCGGCCGGTCCTGAGCCGACGATGGCCACACTGGTCGTCTCAGGCTGCAGCTCACGTTGGCGTGACACCACCCGCCGAGGCCGGCGCCCGGCGGCCCCGTCCGCCGCCGCGGTGCCCGCCGCCGCGGTGCCCGCCGCCTCGGTGCCCGCC
>JAJZNB010000223.1 GCA_021848085.1 Actinomycetes bacterium | reverse complement strand
GTCGGTCACGTCGACCACGCCGACCAGCTCGGGGATCTCCTCGCGCAGGGCCACCTCGATGCCCTGCGACAAGGTGACCTGGGCCATCCCGCAGCCCTGGCAGCCGCCGCTCAGCCGCAGGTAGGCGGTGCCGGCTTCCACCGACACCAGGTCGGCCCGCCCACCGTGGGCGGCGATGGAGGGGTTGACCTGCATCTCGAGGACCTCGAGGACCCGCTGGGCCAACGGGTCCGACATGTCGCCGGCCGGCACCGTCATCGGCTTCGGCGGCGTGTTGGGGTTGAGGATGACCAGGCCTCCCTCCCCGTCGTCGGACCAGTCGAGCCGGGCGTCCCGAAGCCGGTCGACGCTGGCGACCGGGATCACCACCGGCAGCTCCCCCTGGTAGGCCAGGCTGTCGTCAGGGCCGGCGTCGGCGGCGGCCTGGAAGTAGATGTCGTAGGTGAAGGACCCGCCGTCGGCGCCGTTCACCTCCACCCACAGGGCCAGGCGCTCGGCGTCGGGCTCCTGCGAACGGGCGTCGAGCACCACTCCCAGCGCGGACTCGGTGATCGTGAGCACCGAGTCGGCGCCGACGGGCCCGCCCGTGGTCGCAGCGTCGCTGTCGTCAGCCATGGCTCTCACCTCCGGTGCTCATCCTACGGTCGGCCATCATAGGGACATGGCGCGTGTCCTCCTGCTGGTGCCGAGCGCCTCCTACCGCGCCACCGACTTCGTCGAGGCGGCCCGCGCCCTGGGGGTGGAGGTGGTGGTGGGCTCCCCCGAGGCGCACGTGCTGAGCCGCGTGATGGGTCCCCGAGCGCTGCAGGTGCCGTTGGGAAGACCCGAGGAGGCGGCGGACGCCATCGTGGCCCACGACCGGATCGCGCCGCTCGACGCGGTGGTCGCCGTCGACGACGCCGGCACGGTGGCCGCCGCCGTGGCCTCCCAGCGTCTGGGGCTGGTCCACAACCCGCCGACAGCGGTGCGCGCCGCGCGCGACAAGCAGCTGATGCGGCTGTTGCTGCAGCGAGCCGAGGTGCCCCAGCCAGCGTTCGCCGTCCTCGACGCCGAGGTGGCGGCCGAAGAGGCAGCGGCGCTCGGGGTCGGCTTCCCCTGCGTGGTGAAGCCGACCACCCTGTCGGGCAGCCAGGGGGTGATCCGGGCCGACGATCCCGAACAGCTGGCCGTCGCGGTGCGGCGCAGCCGGGCCATCGCCACGGCGGCAGGCTGCCCGGCTTCGGCGCCCCTGCTGGTGGAGCGATTCGTGGGCGGGGCCGAGGTGGCGGTCGAGGCCCTGCTGGTCGACGGGGAGCTGCGGGTGCTGGCCGTGTTCGACAAGCCCGACCCTCTTGAAGGCCCCTACTTCGAGGAGACGATCTACGTGACGCCGAGCCGCCTGCCGCCGGCTGATCTGCAGGCGGCGCTGGGGGCGCTGCGTCAGGCCACGGCGGCCATGGGGCTGGTGGACGGGCCGGTGCACGCCGAGTTTCGGGTGGGCGGCGGGCGGGCGGCGGTGATCGAGGTGGCGGCCCGCACCATCGGCGGGCTGTGCTCGCGGACCCTGGCCTTCGGCGCCGGCCACAGCCTCGAAGAGCTGGTGCTGGCCCACGCCCTGGGGCGGCCGGTGGTCGACCAGCTGGCCGGCGGGGCAGCCGGGGTGCTGATGCTGCCCATCGAGCGGGCCGGGACGCTGGTGGCGGTCGAGGGACAGGAGGAGGCCGCCGCCGTCGAGGGCATCGTCGCGGTGCAGGTGACGGTGCCCCCGGGCCGGCCGGTGCTGCCGTTGCCGGAAGGAGACCGGTATCTCGGGTTCGTCTTCGCCCGCGGCGCGGAGCCGGCCGCGGTGGAGGGCGCTTTGCGCCGGGTGCAGCGGCTGCTGCGGGTCCGGATCGAGTGACCACCGCCGGCCCGTCCGGTCGCCGGTGCGGCGTGGACGGCCCCGACCGCTACCGTGGCGTCGGTGCGAGTCCTGCTGGTGTCGACCTACGAGCTGGGCCACCAGCCGGTGCTGGTGGCCTCGGCCGCCGGCGCGTTGCGTCAGGCCGGTCACGAGGTGCGGGCCGTCGACGTGGCCCTGCAGCCGCTGACCCCGGAGCCGGTGGCGTGGGCACAGGCGGTGGCCTTGGCGGTGCCGATGCACACCGCCGCCCGCCTGGCCCGGGCGGTGGCCGGACGACTGCGGACAGAGCGTCCCGAGCTGCCGCTGTGCTTCTACGGCCTCTACGCCATGGTGGCCGCCGAGCCCGCCGGCGACGACGGCGGTCGGTGTGACCTCGCCGTCGCCGGCGAGACCGACGCCGAGCTGGTGGCCTGGGCCCGGCAGCTCGACACCCAGCAGCTCGCGGTGACGGCGGGCGCCGGTGCCGAGCGCCATGCCGGCCGCCCGGCCCGGCCCGGAGCCGATGCGGCTCAAGGGGCGCCGCTGGCGCCTCGCCGGGTGGTGACGCTGCGCCGCGGACCGTCGTCGCCTCCGGCCCGCGACGTGCTGCCGCCGCCCAGCGCCTACGCCCGGCTGCAGGTCGGCGGGGAGCAGCGCCTCGCCGCCGCCGTGGAGGCCAGCCGGGGATGCACCCACCGCTGCCGCCACTGCCCGGTGCCGGTCGTCTACGACGGACGGATCCGGGTGGTGCCGGTGGAGACGGTGGTCGCCGACGTGGCCGGCCTGGTGGAGCAGGGGGTGCGCCACGTCACCTTCAGCGACCCCGACTTCCTCAACGGCCCGCAACACGCCCGGCGGGTGGTCGATGCCGTCCACGGCGCCTTCCCCGAGCTGACCTTCGACGTCACGGTGAAGGTGGAGCACGTGCTGCGCCACCGCGACCTGTGGCCCCACATGGCGGCTTCTGGCTGCCTGTTCGTGGTGTCGGCGTTCGAGTCGGCCACGGATCGGATCCTGGCCGTCCTCGACAAGGGCCACAGCGTGGCCGACTCGGTGGAGGCAGTGGCCGTCCTGCGCGCCGAAGGCATCGAGCCGCGGCCGTCGCTGCTGCCGTTCACGCCGTGGACCAACCCCGAAGACCTGGCCGCGCTGGTCGACCTGGTGGCCGGCTGCGACCTCGGCGGCAACGTCGACGCCGTGCAGTACAGCATCCGGCTGCTGGTCCCGCCAGGGTCGCTGCTGCTCACCGACGGGCTGCTCACCAGCGGGCAGCTCGACGGCTACGACCCCGAGCTGCTCGGCTGGCGGTGGCGGTCACCGGACCCGGCGCTCGACGCCTTGCAGCAGCGGCTCGCCGCCCTGGCCGAGCAGGCCGGCGACGAGGGCTGGGACACCCCGACGGTGACGTCGGCGGTGCGCGACGCCGTCGGGTCGGTGGTGCCCGGTGGGCTCGGACCGGCCCCGGAGCCACCCGCCAGGCTGCGCTCGGCCCTGCCGCCGGAGCTGCGGCCGCGGCTCACCGAAGCCTGGTTCTGCTGCGCCGAACCCACCGGAACCCAGCTGCAGTCGGCCGGCGGATGCCGGTGAGCGCCGAGCGGCGCCGTGTGCGAACCCGGGAGCTGCCCCGTGGGGCCCACGAATGGGTGAGCCTGCCCGATCCCGACGAGGACCGCACCTGGCTGTTCGACGTCACCTTCCTCGAGAGCCCCTGGACCTGCATCTTCGGCCGCGGCTGCCAGGGGGTGCTGACCGGGCCGGCACCGGAGCTGCAGCAGGGCTGCTGCTCCTACGGCGCCCACTTCACCGGTGACGACGACATCCGCCGGGTGCGGCGGGCGGCCGCCACGCTCAGCGCCGAGCAGTGGCAGTTCCGCCGCCAGGGGCGCCGCCACGGCGTGGTGGAGACCACCGCCGACGGACCGGTCACCACCCGGCTGGTCGACGACGCCTGCATCTTCTTGAACCGGCCGGGGTGGCCGGGCGGGGCGGGCTGCGCGCTGCACCGGGCCGCCCTCGAGCGCGGCCGGCCGCCGCTGGAGCTGAAGCCCGACGTCTGCTGGCAGCTCCCGCTGCGACGCGAGGACGAGGTGGCCGACGACGGCCACGTCACCTCGACGGTGCGCCAGTGGGAACGCCGCCACTGGGGAGAGGGCGGAACCGAATTCCACTGGTGGTGCACCGACGCCCCCGACGCCTTCGTGGGGAGCCGCCCGGCCCACGAAGCGCTGGCCGACGAGCTGCAGGCCATGGTGGGTGTCGCCGTCCACCGTCAGCTGCTCGCCTACCTCCGGGCCCGGCGCGACGCCGGCGACCCCGCCGATCCCTCCGGGCTCACCGCCGCCGTGCGGCTCCCGCATCCCGCCGTGCGGCTCCCGCATCCCGCCGTGCGGCTCCCGCATCCCACCGTGCGGCGCCGCTGACCGGCCGGCGCCGCCGCCGGCTACTCGGCCAGCGGATCGTCCTCGTCGACGACGCCGGCGGGGTCGGCGGAGCCGAGGATCTCGTCGAGCTCCTCGGATTCGGCCAGGCACCACGAGGCGTGTTCGTCATCGGGCTCGGCACCGCACTCCGGGCAGCGGCGGTTCGCCGTCGCGACCGAGCGCTTCAGGCTGCGGGCCTCTTCGAAGCGGCGATGCCGTCCCTTCTTCACTGCGACTCCTCCGTACGCGAGTGCGTCAGCTGCAGACCGAGCTTCGCTGAGCGTCAGGCCCCAGCCGTCGCCCAGCAGTCTACCGGCCCCAACGCCGCTGAGGATGCGGGCCGCCACCACCGCTCACCGGCAGCTGTGCCGTCGGCTGCGAGGCAGCTGTGCCGTCGGCTGCGAGGCAGCTGTGCCGTCGGCTGCGAGGCAGCTGTGCCGTCGGCTGCGAGGCAGCTGTGCCGTCGGCTGCGAGGCAGCTGTGCCGTCGGCTGCGGAAGGCACCGTCGAGGGCCGGTATGGTGAGACGGTGGCCGACGAGTTCGATCCCGCCGCCATGGTGGAGCGCTTCCGCAGACGAGCCCAGGCGGTGCGGGCCCGAGGCATCCCCCCCATCGAGGGGACCGACCGGCAGCGCTACATCGAGCAGGCCCGCCTCGACTACATGGACTACGCCATGGTGGGCGACGCCGAGGTGTCCTTGGAGGACGGCATCTTGACCCTGCGGGTTGACCTGCGCCCGCCCGACAAGCGCCAAGACGACACCGCCGGAGGCTGACCCGGCCGGGGCAGAGCCGCCCGGGGCAGAGCCGCTCCGCTTCGAGCGGGGCGAGGCCGAGCGACGCGGCCGCGTACCCCCGGAGCTGGCCGCGCTCAGCCGCCGTAGCTCATGCGGGTGTCCTCCATGCGCAAGATGTCCGCGTCCTCGGCGGCGACGTCGGGTGTCGCGTCGCAGTCACTGACCTCACCCACGAACCAGCTGTGGCTGCCGAGGTCGAGGGTGTGGCGGACCTGGCACTCGAGGTAGGCGGCCGCTGCTGCCAACACCGGCAGCCCGCCGGCCGACGCCCGCACCGCCACTCCCTGCATGGTGCCCACGCCGTGCTCGTCCACCTCGCAGTCGGTGACGGGCTTCACGAACCTGCGGACCAGGGTCCGGTCGCCGCGGTGCAGCAGGCTGATGGTGAACGCCCCGCCGGCGCGCACCAGCTGGTGGGTGACGGCCCCCACCTCGACGGCGACGCCCACCAGCTTCGGTTCGGTGGCGACCTGGGTGACGAGGTTGGCCGCCATCAGGTTGCGGCGGTCGGCGCTGCGGCTGCCGAGCAGGTAGAGGCCGGTGGGCAGCTGCCACAGCACCCGGCGGCGCAGCCGGTCGTAGCTGTCGGGGTCCCGGCCGGCCGGCACCGGCCCTCCACGGGTGGCGGGGCTCATCCGAAGACTCCTCCGGGGATGGTGGTGGTGGTCGAGGTCGGCGGCACCGAACCGGTGACGGTGGCGATCCGGGCCATGGCCGCCACCAGCTGGTGCTCGGCCCGCACCCGTTCGGCGTCAGCCTGGGTCAGCTTGGCCCGGTCGGCGGGCAGGCCCTCGACGCAGTCAGAGGCGGCGGCCTGGTCGGAGTGGAAGGCGGCGTCGAGCAAGGCGGTCAGGCGGGCGTCGGGAGTCGGCAGGTCACCGGCGATGTTGGACAGGTCGGCGACCAGCACGCTGCAGTCGGCCTTGGTGCTGGGCGGCGGCGGGTAGCTCCGCAGGTCGACGCCGATGCGGGCGTTGTCGGCCTGCAAGATGGCGTAGTGCTCGCCGAACTGGGTGCTCGACACCCACTGGGACACGGTGGCATTGTCACCGCAGGCGGCGGCGACGGCAGCCACGGCGGCGACGGCGGCGACCGCCCGCACCCGCCGGGTCCAGCGCCGGCCTCTCAGCGTGCCGACAGCTCGGCCGGAGGCCACGACGGGTCGCACTGGTGCAAGAACAGCTCGCAGCGCTGCTGCTCGTCGGCTTCGCCGATGGCGGCCGCGGCCAGCTGCAGGCCGTGCAGGCTGCGCAGGAAGCTGCGGTTGCCGGGATGGGCCCACCGGACGTAGCCGCTGCCTCGCCACCCCGCCTTGCGCAAGGTGTCGAGCCCGCGGTGGTACCCGACACGGAAGCAGGCGTAAGCCTCCACGACGTCACGGGCCAG
>JAJZNB010000238.1 GCA_021848085.1 Actinomycetes bacterium | reverse complement strand
GCCGCTGAGACCGAGCAGCAGCCGGCGCCCGTCGAGGCGCCACGGGCCGCCGGCGGCCAGCGGTCCGGCCAGGGCGGCGAGCCGCCCGGCGAGCTCGGCGTGCAGTCGGCGCAGCTCGCCGGGTTCCGGCGCCGCGGCCAGCGGAGCCAGGACGACGCCGGTCAGGGCGGCGGTGCGCGGCAGGTGGAGGCCGAGCCGACCGTCGCGACCGGCGTCCACCGGTGGCTGGTGGCGCCCCGGCATAGCCGATGGCGCGGCCGCGGTGCTCATCCGGCTCGCCGGGCGGCGACGCTGGCGCGGGTGCCGCCAGCCGGTGGGCGCCCGACGCCTGCCACCGGAGCCTGGCCGCGGCGACGCTGGGGCCGGCACCACCGGCAGCTGGTGCCGCCGGCCACCTCGGGAGCGGCGCCGGCGACCTGACCGCAGCAGCGGACGGCGGCGGTGACGGTGCGCTGCTGGGCCTCGAGCAGCAGCTCGTCGTCGACGTCGTCGACGTCGAGCCGTCCGCTCTCCGAGTACCAGGTGGCGACCCGGAACGGCGGGGCGCCGCTGCGCAGCGTCTGCAGCAGAGCACACATGTGCAGCTGCTGGCGGTGCTCGTCCTGGGGTGACCCGGCCTCCACCCGGACGATGCAGACGGTGGCTTCGGTGCCGGCCGGGGGGCCAAGAACCAGGTCGGCGACGGCCGACAGCACCACCCGACCTCCGCACAGCGGCACGGCCAGCTGCTCGGCGGTGCGGGGCATCCACGAAGCCGGTGGGACCGGCCAGCAGGTGCGGATGCGGCGGGCGTGGGCGGCGACCTCGGCCCGCAGGCGCCGCAGCTGCGCCGGAGGAAGCGCCGCCACCCAGCCCAGCACCCCAGCCGGGTCGCCGGCGGCGGCCAGCCCGGCCAGGGCGGCCGCCAGCGGCTCGCCACTGGTGCCGACGGTCACCCACTGGCGGAAGACGGTGCCGACCAGCAGCTGGCGAACCCGACTCCACGACAGGTCGCGGCGCGTGCGCAGGGCGTCGTGCAGATGGGTGTCGCAGGTGAGGGCCTGCGAGGCGAGCGCAGGGGTGACCGTCAGCCGATGCTGGCCGGCGCCGCCGCCGGCGCCGGCCACGGCGTCCTCGAGCCAGTCGCGCCAGCCCCAGGCCAGCGCCGGATCGGCTGCCGGCCGGGCGTGGCCCCGGCCGCGCAGCTCGTCGAGGAGCCGTCGGCTGGCAGGGTCGGGAACGGGAGCGGCGATCGGGCGATCCATGGCGACACTGTGGCCGGCGGGTGTATCAGCGGCCACGGTCGGCGCCGGCTCTGGGACCGCCGCCGGGCAGCCGGTAGCCTGAGCAGGTCATGAGCACCAGCTGGGCATCTCGCCGGCGCACCGGGTCGAGCCGCCCGTTCCCGCCCCGGAGCTGACGTGACGGCCGCCTTCGACGCCACCTTCGCTGTCTTCGCCCTGCTCATGGTGGGGCTGGGGGTGGCCGCCCTGCGGTGGGCGCTGCGCCGGGACCGGGCCGTGCGAGCTCAGCGGGCCCAGGGGAGGCAGGGGAGGCAGGGGGCCCAGGGGAGGCAGGGGGCCCAGGGGAGGCAGGGGGCCCAGGGGGGGCAGGGGGCCCAGGGGGGGCAGGGGGCCCAGCACCCGCCGGCGGCGCCGAGGCGGCCCAGTGCCTCCGGCGCGCCGGGGGCGGCAGCGCCCAAGCCGAAGAGGAGGCCGAAGGGGAGGGCCCTGCCCGGCGGAGGCCGGCGGTGACGTTGGCCGCCTTGCCTGGTGGCGTGTTCGTGACGCCGGGGATGACCCGCCGGCAGGTGGTCCGCCACCAGCGCCTGGCCCGGCTGCGCGGCGCCGGGCACACCGCCTTCGTCTTCGCCGGTGGGGGCTCGCGAGGAGCGGCACAGGTCGGCATGCTGCAGGCGCTGGTCGATCACGGCATCGTCCCCGACGCGGTGTACGGCGCCTCGGTCGGTGCGTTGAACGCCGCTGGCTTCGCCGCCCAGCCCGACCGGGCCGGGGTGCAGCGGATGGAGGCCATCTGGCGCACCGTGACCCGCGAGGCGGTGTTCCCGTCGGGTCGGATCCCTGGCCCCTGGCGGTTCCTGCAGCAGCGCGAGGCGGTGCACAGCAACGAAGGGCTGCGGCAGGTGATCGAGACCGGCGTGCCGTTCCGCAACATCGAGGAGGCTTCCCTCCGTCTGGAGGTGGTGGCCACCTCCCTGACCGACGGCCGCTCCCAGTGGTTCACCGAAGGCTCCGCGATGGACGCCATCCTGGCGTCGGCCGCGTTGCCGGCGCTGCTGCCGCCGGTGACCGTCGACGGCGACACCTTCATCGACGGGGGGGTGCGTGACAACGTGCCGATCGGGCGGGCCATCGCCCAGGGCGCCAACCGGATCTTCGTGCTGTTGTGCGGCCCGTTGCGCTACACCCCGCACCAGTACCGCCGGCCGGTGGAGGCGGTGTTGACCGCCTTCTTCATCGCCATCCACTCCCGCTTCACCCGGGAGCTCGAGGTGCTGCCCCGGGGGGTGGAGGTGGTGGTGTTCAGCGTCGACTCGGAGCCGGTGTCGCGCTACGACGACTTCTCCGCTACCGACGCCCTGCTGGTGGCGGGCCGGGTCAACGCCGAGCGGGTGCTGGACTTCTGGGCCCGGGGCGGCCTGGGCGAGGCGGACCCCGCCGGCGAGCCGTTGCCGGAGCCGCTGGCGTCGCTGGCGCCCGACGCCCGCACGGGCTGACCCGCCTGGCTCGACGGCCCGCCTGGCTCGACGGCCCACCGTCTCCGTCGAGGTGGGACGGCTGGCGGCGGGGCGAAGTGCGGGCGCTCAGGCGCCGGCGTCGGGCTTGGGCGGGACGTGCCAGCCAGCCGACGACACCCGCCGCGACTCGAAGAAGACGCAGCCGTCGGGGCAGGTGAACGGCAGCTGGCTGTTGGCCTCCACCCGGCAGCGTTCGAGCTTCTCACCCCGGGGGTTGGTCTGCATCACGTAGTGGCGGCACTCGGGGCGCACGGGCATGGCGTCATTGTTACCGATGGGAACGGGGGGCAGGCTGCACACGGGCTGACGGTGGGACCTCGGCTAGCGTCGTCGCGGTGGACCGTTCCGTGCCTGCCCGCCAGCTCCTGCGATGGAGCGAGAGCCTGGCCGCCATCGCCAGGACCGGGCTCGGCTTCACCGAAAGCCTCTACGAACGTGAGCGCTTCGAGGAGATCCTGCACGTCGCGGCCGACATCCGAGCTGCCCTCGACCCGGACCGGCCCCAGCCCGAGGACGGCGCCGGACTGGTGGAGGAGTGGCTGCGCCAGGTGGCGCCGGGGGTGCCGGGCTACGTCACCCCCAAGGTGGCGGTGGGTGCCGCCGTCGGCAACGATGCGGGCCAGCTGCTGCTGATCCGGCGGGCCGACTCCGGGGTGTGGCTGTACCCGACCGGGTGGGCCGACGTGGGCTACTCGGCGGCTGAGGTGGTGGTGAAGGAGGTCCGGGAGGAGACGGGCATCATCGCCGAGCCGCTGCGGCTCATCGCCGTGCTCGACGGGCTGCGCCAGGGCTTCACCCGCATCCCGCTGTACTCGCTGGTGTTCCACTGCCGGGCCGTGGGGGGCGAGCTGCAGGCCCACCCGCTGGAGTGCGCCGACGTCGGCTGGTTCTCCCCCGATGCGCTGCCCGAGCCGCTGGCCGGGTTCGAGCGCTGGGGCAGCCACGTGTTCGCCGCCCTGCGGGGCGAGCCGGTCGACGTCCTCTACGACCGGGTGCGCAGCCCCCTGTGGCGCTCGGCTCCCGAGGACCTGGCCGGGTCGGCCGACATCGCCGCCACCTCGGGCTCCGCGGGCGACGTGCCCGGTCGCGCCGGCCGGGCCAGCGACGCCCCGCACCAGGGTTAACCAGGGTCAGCCAGCCACCTCCGGCCGCCTGTCGTGGGCGCCGACCTCGGATCGGACGCCGACGCCGCCCACCGTCACCGGCAAGCGTGGGTTGGGGGGATCGCTACCCGTCGGGCGGTTCCCACGGCCGGCACCGAGAGGGGCGCGGCGGGCCGGGCCCGGTCACCTGCCCGGCGCCGGCTCGTCTCCCGATGGCGGCGGGGGGGACCGGCGGGTCACCCGCCGTGACGGTGCCGGGCCCGGTGGGCCATGGCCTTGGCCGCCCCCCAGGCGACGCCCAGGTCGCCGAGGTCGGGGGCCACGGCGGCCAGCGAAGCGGGGACCAGACCGTAGTCGTCGTCGGGGAACATCCGGGCGGCCACGTCGTCGCGCTCGACGGGGGCCACGCCGGCGCGTCGCAGCACGGCGGTGGCCGGCCCCAGCGACGCCCGGACGACGGCCAGCGGGGTGGTGCGCTGGTCGTCGACGTCGGCCTCCACCAGCGGGTAGAGCCGGGCGGCGACCTGGTCGGCCACCTGCCGGGCGGCGTCGGCGGCCTGCTGCGCCACCGCCGGGGTCGCCAGCGTGTGGCCGGCGGCCTGCCAGGCGTCGGCCACCGACAGCACTGCGCGCACCATCCAGCCGGGCACAGCGGCCACCACGGCGTCGGCCAGGGCCCGACCGGCCTCGGCCAGCTGGCGATCAGCCGTCGACGACGTCACCGAGCAGGTCGACCCGGATGCCTTCGTCTCGGAGCCAGGCGAGGGCGGACTCCACCGCCTGGGGCTGGCCGCTGAGCTCGCAGACGATCCATCCTTCGTGCTCGTCGACGTTGGCCCGCCGGATGTTGGGCACCACGTCGTGGTCGCGCACCAGGGTCGCCATGAACGGCTGGCGGACCAGGCTCTCGGGGAAGGTGAGCTTGACACGCACGTCGATCATCGGCCACCTCCGGGCAGCGCGGCGTTGAGGTTGCCCGACCGGAACCCTTCGAGGTCGAGGGTGACGTAGGTGTAGCCGGCGCTACGCACCGCCTCGACCACCTGTCGCCGCTCGGCGACGGCTCGGGGCAGCTCGGCCGGTTCGAGCTCGAGGCGGGCCAGGTCGCCGTAGTGGCGGACCCGCAGCTGGCGGAAGCCCAGCCGGCGCAGCGCCGACTCGGCCCGTGCCACACGCTGCAGCCGGCCGACGGTGACCGGGGTGCCGTAGGGCAGGCGCGAGGCCAGACAGGCGGCGGCCGGTTTGTCCCAGGTCCGCAGCCCGGCCCGCCGCGAGGCGTCGCGCACCGCCTGCTTGGTGAAGCCGGCCTCCACCAGCGGGAACCGGGCGCCGCGCTCGGCCGCCGCCTGCTGCCCGGGCCGGTGGTCGCCGAGGTCGTCGAGGTTGACGCCGAGCACCACGGTGGCCTGCTCGGCCGCGGCCAGCGGGCCGAGCACGCCGAGGAGGTTGGCCTTGCAGTGGTAGCAGCGCTGCGCGTCGTTGCGCTGGTAGGCCGGGTCGGCCAGCTCGGCGGTGGGGAGCGCCTGCCAGCGCAGCTCCCACTCCTCGGCCAGGGCCGCGCACGCCGCGTGCTCCTCGGGGGCCAGCGAGGGTGAGACGGCGGTGACGCACAGGACCTGGTCGTGGCCGAGCACGGTGGTGGCCCGGTGGGCCAGGAAGGCCGAGTCGGCGCCGCCGCTGAAGGCGACCACCACCCGGCCGAGCTCCGACAGCAGCGCCGCCAGGCGGGCCTCGGAGGTGCGCTCGTCGACGACGGTCACCGCCGCCCCACCCGCGTCAGGACGTCGTCGGGGGCGCCGACCAGGCCGGTCCAGAACGGGCCGAACTCGGCGTAGCGGGCCGAGGCGGCGTCGAAGCGCATCTGGTAGACGCAGTCCTTCAGGTCGTCGAGGCGCCGGCCGAACAAGGTGACGCCCCACTCCCAGTCGTCGAGGCCGGTGGAGCCGGTGATGAGCTGCAGCACCCGCCCCCGGAAGCTGCGCCCGACCTGGCCGTGGCCGTACATCAGCTCCTTGCGGGTGTCGAAGTCGAGCTCGTACCAGTTGTGGCGGGCTTCCCGGCGCTTGGACATGGGATAGAAGCAGAAGGCGGGCTTGTCCTCGGGGGGGAGCTGGGGCCGCAGCCGGTGGAGCTTCATCTCGTCGGGGATGCCCGCTGCGTATTCGGAGACCTCGGTGAGCGACAGGTACGAGCCGCTCAGCTGCAGGCCGGCGCCCTGCACGGCGGTCTGCAGGTCGCGCAGCTGCCAGGGGTCGGGGCCCAGCGCCACCAACCCCACGTCGGCCTTGTGGCCGAGCAGGGCGGCGGTCACCACCTGCACCCCAGCCGCCTCGGCCTGCTTCAGCGCCCGCTGCGCCGCAGCAGGGTCGTAGCCGGGGCCGACCTGGGCGAACAGGTGCAAGACCCCGAGCCCGTCTTCCGGCACACCCGACGAGCCGGCGGGGCCGGCCGGCTGGTGGTGCTGCCCGTGTGGCTGGTCCACCCCGTGTCGCTGCTCCATTGGTAGTTAGGGGCGCGGTGCTCTTGCGAGCCCGGTTCCCCATCCCCCTTTCAATCCGTACGTGCGGTTTTCCCGCATACGGCTTACCGACGATCTTCTGGACATGGTTACGCTGCTTTCGGGTAACGGACGGTT
>JAJZNB010000256.1:5742-34424 GCA_021848085.1 Actinomycetes bacterium | reverse complement strand
CTCAGCTGCACATCCTGGTCAACAACGCCGGGGCGACGTGGGGCGCGCCGCTCGAGCAGTTCGACGACGCCGCCTGGGACCGGGTGCTGAACCTCAACGTCAAAGCGGTGTTCCACCTGACCAGGCTCACCCTGCCGCTGCTGCGGGCCGCCTCGCGCCTCGACGACCCGGCCCGGGTCATCAACGTCGGATCCATCGACGGGATCCACGTGCCGATGCTCGAGACGTACTCGTACTCGGCCTCCAAGGCGGCGGTGCACCAGCTGACCCGGCACCTGGCCCGCCGTCTGGCCCCAGAGGTGACGGTCAACGCCATCGCGCCGGGGCCGTTCGAGTCGAAGATGATGGCGGCCACCTTGGCTGCGGCGGGGGAGCAGATCGTGGCCGGCACCCCCATGAAGCGCATCGGGCGGCCCGAGGACATGGCCGGGGTGGCCATCTACCTCGCCTCGGCGGCGGCCACCTACGTCACCGGGGCGGTCGTCCCCGTCGACGGCGGCATCACCTTGGTGGGGTAGGGGCAGATCTCGCCGGGGCCGTCGGGAGGTTCCCTCGCCACCGGTCCGCCGCCAGCGCCGACACCACCAGCGACCGAACACGCAGCCAGCGACCAGGAGGCGACCAATGCGGCTCAGCACCATGCTCGACTACTCCAAGGGCTTCAAGGAGGGAGCGGACCGGGTCGCCGACCTGGAACGTGCCGGCCTCGACATCGTGTGGGTGGCCGAGGCCTACGGCTTCGACGCGCCCAGCCAGCTCGGCTACCTGGCAGCCAAGACGACCACCGTGCAGCTCGGCTCGGCCATCCTGCCCATCTACTCGCGCACCCCGGCGCTGCTGGCCCAGACCGCCGCCGGGCTCGACGCTCTCAGCGAGGGGCGCTTCATCCTCGGCCTAGGGGCGTCGGGGCCGCAGGTGATCGAGGGATGGCATGGCGTGCCCTACACCGCCCCGCTGGGGCGCACCCGGGAGATCGTCGACATCTGCCGGCGGGTGTGGCGACGCGAACGGCTCGTCAACCAGGGCCTCTACACGCTGCCGCTTCCCTCCGGGCAGGGCACCGGCCTGGGCAAGCCGCTGAAGCTGATCCAGCATCCCTACCGGACCGACATCCCCATCTGGATCGCCGCCATGGGGCCCAAGAACGTCGAGATGACGGCCGAGGTGGCCGACGGCTGGTTCCCCTTCCTGTTCGTGCCCGAGCGGGCCGAGGAGGTGTGGGGAGCTGATCTGGCCGCCGGCGCCGCCCGGCGACCGGCCGAGCTCGGCCCCCTCGACATCGCCGCCGGCGGCCTCGCCGCCGTGGGGGAGGGCCTCGAGCACCTGCGCGACCTGGCCCGCCCCATGGTCGCCCTCTACGTCGGCGGCATGGGCGCCCGGGGCCGCAACTTCTACAACGACCTGTGCCGGCGCTACGGGTACGAGGCCGAGGCCGAGTCCATCCAGGACCTGTACCTCGAGGGCCGCAAGGAGGAGGCGGCGGCCGCCGTGCCAGCCGACCTGCTCGAGAAGACGTCGCTGATCGGTCCGCCGGCCTACGTGGCCGAGCGCATCGCCGCCTACCGCGAGGTGGGGGTGACGGTGCTCAACGTCACCGTCCTCGGCGACGCCGCCCCGCAGATCAGCCAGCTGAAGGAGCTGCTGGGCTGACGGCGGCGCGCGGCTGGCCCACCACCCGCTGCGCGCCGCTGTAGAGGTTGGCCCGCCCGTCGCGCACGAAGGCGGCCAACGTCATGTTGAAGCGGCGGGCCGTGTCCACGGCCAGGCTCGAGGGAGCCGACACCGCCACCACGATGGCGATGCCCGCCACCGCCGCCTTCTGGACGATCTCGAAGCCCAGCCGGCCCGACACGACCAGCACCGCCTGGTGCAGCGGCAGCGCCCCACGCAGGGCGGCCCAGCCGACCAGCTTGTCCACGGCGTTGTGGCGGCCGACGTCCTCCCGGGCGGCCAGCAGCTTGCCGTCCACGTCGAACAGCCCGGCGGCGTGCAGGCCCCCGGTGCGCTCGAACACCTTCTGGCTGGCCCGCAGCTGCTCGGGCAGGTCGACCAGGGTGGTCGCCGCCAGCTCCGGCCCCGGCGGCAGCGCCGCGCAGCGACGCTGCAGGTCGTCGAGGGTGGCGGTGCCGCACACGCCGCAGGCTGAGCTGATCGGGAAGCGCCGCGGGCGGACGGCGACAGCCTGGGTGCCGGCCGGGCTGGTGCCGGCCGGGCTGGTGCCGGCCGGGCTGGTGTCGGCCGGGGCGCCCAGGTCGACGGTGACGACGTTGTAGCGCTGCTCCTCCTCGGCACCGAGCGTGCAGAAGCGCACGGCGCGCACGGTCGCGGGATGGCGCACGACCCCTTCCGACAAGAGGAAGCCGACGGCCAGCTCGAAGTCGTGGCCCGGGGTGCGCATGGTGACGCCCAGCACCTGCGGATCGGCGCCCGCGGGAGCCACTCGGATCTCGAGGGGCTCCTCGGCCGCTACTGCGTCGGGCAGCTGCAGGCGCCGGCCGGGGCGCAGAGCCTCCACCCGGACTTCGCCGACACGTCGCCCCCGGCCGGCACCGGCGCCGAAGGCGCCGGTGCCCGTCATGAGCCTGCCACCTCGAGACCCAGCCGGCGCAGGTCTTCGGGCCGGTCGACGTCGGCGAAGGCCGCCGCCTCGGCCACCACCTCCCACCGCTCGTCGCCCAGCCACTCGACGGCGGTGGTGGCGTCGAGCAGGGCCCGCATGGAGCGGGCGCCGGCGGCCATCAGCTCGGGCACGGCGGCGAGCGCTTCGCTGCCGTAGCGGGCGCACAGCGGCTGGGCCCGGCCGTCGACCACGGGCACCACCGTCGAGTCCCCCGGCCAGTTGGCCACCAGCGCCACCACGGCCGGCGTGAGCAGCGGCAGGTCGCAGGCCACCACCAGCACCGGGCCACGGTAGCCAACGGCTCCGAGCGCCTCCAGGCCCGAGGCGACAGCGGCCAGCGGACCCTGGCCCGGCCAGCGGTCGGGCACCCAGGGGAGCTGCACCGCCCGGCGACCGACCTGCACGGTGGGCGAGGTGTGGACGGCCAGGGCAGCAGCCACCCGGCTGGCCGGGGTGCCGCCCCCGACCAGCGGCAGCGACGCCTTGTCGACGCCCATGCGCTTGCTGGCCCCGCCGGTGAGCAGCAGCCCGGCGATCGGCTGTGGTGCCATGTGCCCTCCCGAGCTCGCTGCCCGCAACCTAGCCCCCCGCTCCCGTCGTCGCCGGCCAGCTGGCCGAGCGCTGACCGCCGGCCCGCCGGGACCGGCGTCCGCTGGCGGCGTGTGACCGTGGTGCCGTGCGACCGGCCTTCGGTCAGCCGTCGGAGGGATCGGCCAGCCGGCGGGCAGCCTCGGCCGCCTCAGCGGGCGACGTACCGGCCTTGGCCGCCAGCCAGCACGACACCGGCGCCGCGGTGCGCTCCGAGGCGTGGGCGGCCACGCCGGCCAGGGCCAGCAGCGCCTCCACCTCGGCGTCGGTCGGCGTGGCGGTGCCGAGGACGGCGGCGAAGTCGTCGAGCCACTGGCGCATGGTGCGGTCCATGCCCGGATGCTAGCCAGCCGCCGGCGGCGATCCGGGCGGAGTCATCCGCCGATCATCGACATGGATCGGGCCGGGCGCAGAAAGCCGGGCTCGTTGATGCCGTGACCGGGCAGCTTGGCTCCGACTGCCGCCCGCAAGGCGTCGGCCAGCGTGGCGTCGTCGGCGCCTTGGCGCATCAGGTCGCGCAGCGACACCTCGTCGGTGCCGAACAGGCAGTTGCGCACCGCCCCGTCGGCGGTCAGCCGAAGGCGGTTGCAGGTCCCGCAGAACGGCCGGGTGACCGAGGCGATGACGCCGATCTCCCCGGCGCCGTCGACGAAGCGGTACCGCTCGGCCGGCGCGGAGGGATCAGCGGCGGCCACCGGTTCGAGCGCCCAGCGCCGCCCGATCCGCCGCAGCACGCTGGCGGCGTCGACCACCGCTTCACGCTGCCAGGCACCCGGCGCGTCGAGCGGCATGAACTCGATGAAGCGCACCGGCCGTCCGGTGGTGCGGGCGAAGGTGGCGAAGTCCTCCACCTCGTCGTCGTTGACGCCAGCGACCAGCACCACGTTCACCTTCACCGGGCCGAGACCGGCTGCCTCGGCGGCGTCCATGGCGCCCAGCACGGTGCCGAGGTCGCCGCGGCGGCGGATGGCGGTGAAGCGGTCGGGGCGCAGCGAGTCGCAGCTGATGTTGACGCGGCGAAGCCCGGCCTCGGCCAGCGGCCGGGCCAGCGGCTCCAGCAGCATGCCGTTGGTGGTGAGCGACAGGTCGTCGAAGCCGACCTGGCTCAGGGCCGCCACCAGGTCGACCACGCCCCGCCGCACCAGCGGTTCACCGCCGGTGACCCGCACCGCCTGCACCCCGAGCCGATGGGCGACGGCGGCCACCCGGACGATCTCCTCGAAGCGCAGCAGCTGGTGGCGGGGCTGGAACTCGACCCCGTCGGGCATGCAGTAGGTGCAGCGGAGGTTGCAGCGGTCGGTGATCGAGAGGCGCAGATCGTCGTGGATGCGCCCGTAGCGGTCGCACAGCGCTGCGTCGGTGCCGGCTGCTGCGCCGCCGTCTGGCGCGGGGCGGCGGGTCGAGCGCAGGCGCACCGGCGCCCAGCCTTCTGGCGTGGAGCCGGCCGGCGCGCTCACGGCCGGGTCCCTCACGACGCGCTGGCCGCGCCGGTGCCGGCGCTGCTCCAGGTGGGGGAAGGACCCGTCCCGGCGGGCGAGCTCGTCGAGGCGGTGGCACCCGAGGCGGAGAGGTCTCCGCCGGTCGCTGCCGGCGCGGCGGTCCCCGACAGCGCCAGCACGTCGACGACGGTGCCGGCCGGCACGCCGGTGCCGTCGGGGACCGCCACCACGGCGTTCGCCGTGGCGGTGGCGAACAGCTGATGCGAACCTTGGCTGCCGACCGTCGTCACGATCAGGCGTCCGTCGGCACCGACGTGCAGCCGAGCCCGCAAGAAGTGGGTCTTGCCGTCGGGGTGCCGGCTGATGGGGGCACCGGCCACCGCCCGCCACGGCGCCGGGCGCGCCGGGCGGTGGCCGGCCAGGCAGCGCAGCAGGGGTCGGGCGAACAGCTCGAAGCTCACCAGCGCCGACACCGGATTGCCCGGCAGGCCGAGCAGCGGGGTGCCGCTGGGGCGCAGCCGGCCGAAGGCCAGCGGCTTGGCCGGCTTGATGGCCACCTGCATCCATCGCAGGGGGTCGGCGACCCGCT
The DNA here is from genome assembly GCA_021848085.1 of Actinomycetes bacterium. Lineage (GTDB taxonomy): Bacteria > Actinomycetota > Acidimicrobiia > Acidimicrobiales > UBA8190 > JAJZNB01. The sequence goes on along the minus strand of JAJZNB010000256.1, from coordinate 29,188 downwards.
CGAGCACCAGCCGCACCACGTCGAGGTCGCCGACGCTGACCCCGCCGGAGCTGAGCACCAGGTCGCACCGGTCGCCGGCGCGCCGGAGGGCCTCGACCAGCAGGTCCTGGTCGTCGGGCACCACGCCCAGGTCCACGGGGTCCCCCCCGGCGGCGGCGACGGCGGCCAGCAGGCTGTGGCGGTTGGCGTCGTAGACGCTTCCAGGAGCGAGGGGGCCCCCCGCCTCCACCAGCTCGTCGCCGGTGGACAGGACGCCGACCCGGGGCCGGGGATGGACCAGCACCGCGGCCGCTCCGGCGTTGGCCAGCACCCCGAGGTGGGCGGGCTGCAGCACGGTGCCGGCCTCGAGCACCGGCTGCCCGGCGGCGAGGTCTTCGCCGGCGGCGCGGACGTTCTCACCGGCGGACACAGCATGCTCGATGACCACCTCGGCTCCATCGGGCGAGGTCGTGGTGTGCTCCACCATGCAGACGGCGTCGGCCCCGTCGGGAACCGGCGCGCCGGTCATGATCCGGATGGCCTGGCCGGGCTGCAGCGGCTCGCCGACCCGGCCGGCGGTGACGGTGCCGGCCACCGCCAGGGTGACCGGCGCGCCGGTCACGTCGGCAGACCGCACGGCGTAGCCGTCCATGGCGGAATTGGCAAAGGGAGGGACGGGGCCGGCGGCCGCCACGGCGGCGGCAGCCACCCGGCCCAGGGCGTCGTCGAGGGGCACCGACACCGGCACCAACGGGGTGCAGCCTTGCAGCACCGTCTGCAGCGCCTCCTCGAGGGGGATCACGCCGGCACCGCCGGATCGTCGTGGACGCAGCTGACCCAGGAGCTGCCGTCGGGCCAGTGCTCGCGCTTCCAGATGGGGGCGCGGGCCTTGACGCTGTCGATGCAGAAGCGGCCGGCGTCGAAGGCTTCGCCGCGGTGAGGGGCCGACACCACGACCACCACGGCCAGCTCCTCGAGCGGCAGCATGCCGGTGCGGTGCCACAGGGCCACGCGTCCCGTCTCCGGCCAGCGCTGGCGGGTCTCGGCGATGATCTGCTGCAGGGTGTGGTCCACGCCGCGGGGATAGGCCTCGTACTCGAGGGCGGTGACCCCCTGGTGGCCCTCGGAGTGGTCGCGGACGGTCCCACAGAAGGTGACGACGGCACCGCAGCTTGGGACCACGGCCCACAGCAGCGCATCGGCCACGGGCAGCGTGTCGCCGCTCAGCCAGACCCAGTCGTCGCCCGTCGGTGCGTCGCCCATGCAGCAACGGTACCCACCGCGGCCGCGCCGCGGGGCCGCTGGCGGGGGCGGGGCGGCGGGGCCGCTGGCGGCGGCGGGGCGGCGGGGCCTGGTGCCGGGCGGTCAGTCCAGCACCAGGTGGACCCCGACGTGCTGTTGCAGCAGGCGGATGCCCCCCAGCCCTGGGATCTCGAGCAGTGCTGCCACCGCCACCACCTCGGCGCCGGTGGAGCGGATGAGGTCGACGGCGGCCTGGGCCGTGCCGCCGGTGGCGATGACGTCGTCGACCACCAGCACCCGGTGGCCGGAGCCGAGGGCATCGGCGTGCATCTCCAAGGTGGCCGATCCGTACTCGAGCAGATAGTCGGCGGTGACGGTGGCCGACGGCAGCTTGCCGGCCTTGCGGAGCGGCACGAAGCCCGCCCCCAGGGCCAGGGCGGCTGGAGCTCCCAGGATGAAGCCGCGGGCCTCGATGGCCGCCACCTGGTCCACCCGGCCCCGGTAGGGACGGATCAGCTGCTCGATGACGTGACGGTAGGCGCCGGCGTCGGCCAGCAGCGGGGTGATGTCGGCGAACAGCACACCGGCGGTGGGAAAGTCGGGCACCTGCCGTACCAGTCGCCGCAGGGCGGCCCGTTCGAAGGGGGGCGGCGGCTGGTGGTCGGCGGGCGGCAGCTGGTGGTCGGCGGGCGGCGGCTGGCGGTCGGCGGGCGGCATCGGCCTCCTCGTGGGGCACGGGTCCGGGCTCGTGGGGCATGGCTGCGGGGGGGCGGGGTGGCGCCCCCCCGCCCGGTGGCCGAGTATGGAGGGTGGGCGTGGCCGGCGCCACCCGCCGAGGGTTGCCGGCCACGGCCGGGCCTCCCTGCCCGGCGCTCGCGCCGGGCGACTGACAGGGCGGCCCGATCCAACCGGAACCCATACAGGAGCGATACCACCAGTGGCAGCAGCTGAGCATGGCGGCGGCACCGCCGAAGCCGCGGAGCCGACCGGCCGGCGGGGACGCCCCCGCCGCCGCGCCGGTCGGAGCACCCGATGAGCCTGGCGAGGCGGCCCGCCGCCCGGGGTGGCTCGGCGCCGGCGCCGGCCGGGACCGTGGCCTACTTCTCCATGGAGGTGGCCATCGACGACGAGCTGCCCACCTACAGCGGCGGCTTGGGGGTCCTGGCCGGGGACCACCTGCGCGCCGCGGCCGATCTGGGCCTGCCCCTGGTGGGGGTCACCCTCGTGTACCGGCAGGGGTTCTTCCGCCAACAGCTCGACGCCGAGGGACACCAGCTGGAGCTGGACGCCTCCTGGGACCCGGCCAGCCGGCTGGAGCGCACCGAAGCCACCGTCACCATCGCCGTCGGAGGCCGTCGGGTGACGGTGGGGGCCTGGCGGCTGCTGGTGCACGGTGCCGCTGGCACGGTCCCCGTCTACTTCCTCGACACCGACCTCGACGGCAACGACCCGGCCGACCGGGCCATCACCGGGCGGCTCTACACCGGCGATCCCCACCAGCGCCTGGCCCAGGAGGCGGTGCTCGGCCTGGCCGGCCCGGCGCTGCTCTCCCGGCTCGGCCACGGTGAGGTGGCCCGCTTCCACATGAACGAAGGTCACGCCTCGCTGGTGCCGGTGGGGGTGCTGATCGGTGCCGAGGCCGACCCGGGGGGCGCCCCGGCCGATGGGACCGGCCCCGCGGCGGTGGTGCCGGCCGCCGGCGCGGACCCGGCTGACGTCGACGACGAGCAGCTGCACGCCCTACGGCGCCGCTGCGTGTTCACCACCCACACCCCCGTCCCCGCCGGCCACGACCGGTTCCCGCTCGAGACCGTCGGCGCCGTGCTCGGCGACGACCTGGTGAAGCTGCTCGACCGGGTCGGCAGCGTGGAGGACGGCTGGGTGAACATGACCCTGCTGGGGATGGCCCTGTCGGGGTTCGTCAACGGCGTGGCCCAACGTCACGGCCAGGTGTCGCAGGCCATGTTCCCCCAGTTCCAGGTGCAGTCGATCACCAACGGGATCCACGTGCCGACCTGGGCGGCACCGTCGACCCAGCGGCTGTTCGATCGGCACCTGCCGGCCTGGCGCCGCGACAACACCCTGGTGCGCTACGCCACCGGCATCCCCCTCGGGGAGATCGCCACCGCCCACGCCGAGGCCAAGGCCGCCCTGTGCGAGGAGGTGCAGCAGCGCACCGGGGTGACGCTCGACCCCGAGGCGCTCACCTTGGGGGTGGCGCGGCGCTCCACGCCCTACAAGCGCAACGACCTGCTGCTGTCGGATCCCGATCGTCTGCGGGCCCTGGTGGCCGAGCACGGGCCACTGCAGATCCTCTACAGCGGCAAGTCCCACCCACTGGACGTGCCGGGCAAGGACATGATCCACCGGGTGGTCCAACGCGCCGCCGAGCTGGCCGGGGCGGTGACCGTCGTCTTCTTGCCCGACTACGGGATGGGCCTGGCCGCCCGGCTGGTGGCCGGCGTCGACGTGTGGTGCAACACCCCGGTGGCGCCCCACGAGGCTTCGGGGACCAGCGGCATGAAGGCCGCCCTCAACGGTGTCCCGAGCCTGAGCGTCCTCGACGGCTGGTGGGTGGAGGGCCATGTGGAGGGGGTGACCGGCTGGGCCGTCGGGCCCGACGCCGGCCATGACGGTGGCCACCGCGTCGGCGACCCCGAGGTCGACCGGACCGACGCCGAGCTGCTGTACCGGGCGCTGTCGGAGACGGTGCTCCCCCTCTACCGCCACCACCGCGACAGCTTCACCGAGGTGCGCAGGTGGGCGATGGCGCTCAACGGGTCGTTCTTCACCACCCAGCGGATGGTCACCGAGTACGCCCTGCGGGCCTACGGCTTCGGGGCGGCCGGTCCGGGTGGTGTCGACAGGCGCCTCGGCCCGGGTGGCTCCGGCATGCCCAGCGGCGAGCGCGGGTAGGGACCGGCTCGTGGACCTCGGGCGGGCATGGTGAGCACGCGTCCCGAGCGGCCCCTGCCGGGCGACGACGTCGGCCGGGCCCGCCCGGTCATCACCGGCATCCGGCCGTGCATCGACGGGGGACGCCGTCCCGGCAAGGCCACCGTCGGTGAGCCGGTGCCGGTCAGCGCCGACGTGTTCACCGACGGTCACGACCACCTGCTGGTCGAGGTCCGCTTCCGGCCGGTCGGCGGGGACACCTGGCAGCGCCGGCCGTTGGTGCCGGTCGGCAACGACCGCTGGGAGGGGGAGCTCCCGGTGGAGTCCACCGGTCGCCACGAGTTCGCGCTGTGGGCCACCATCGACCACTACGGCACCTGGCTCCACGGGCTGCAGGCCAAGGCGGCCGCTGGGCAGGACGTAGCCCTGGAGCTGCGGGCCGGTGCCGAGCTGCTGGGGCAGGCGGCCAAGCGGGCCGGCGAGGCCGGCTCCACAGACGCCGACACCTTGCTGCAGGCGGCGCAGCGGGCCGAGACGGCGGCGGCCGGCGACGTCGCCGACGGGGTGGCGGTGGTGGCCGACGCCGCCGTGGTGCGGGCGGCACGGCGGCACCCGGACCCGACCCCCGGCGCCGTCTCCGACACGCTGGCGCTGCTGGCCGAGCGGGCCCGGGCCCGGTTCAGCTCGTGGTACGAGCTGTTCCCGCGCTCGGCGTCGCCGGATCCCGAGCGGCCCGGCACCCTGGCCGACGTGGTGCGGCGCCTCGACTACGTCGCCCGTCTCGGCTTCGACGTGCTGTACCTGCCCCCCATCCATCCCATCGGCACCACCCACCGCAAGGGTCCCGACGGCGCGCCGGTGGCCGGCCCCGGCGACCCGGGAAGCCCGTGGGCCATCGGCAGCGCCGAGGGAGGCCACACCGCGGTGCACCCCGAGCTCGGCACCGTCGACGACGTGGAGCGGCTGGTGGACGCGGCTGCCGGGCGCGGCATCGAGGTCGCTCTCGACCTGGCCTACCAGTGCTCACCGGACCATCCGTGGGTGCACCAGCACCCCGACTGGTTCCGCCATCTGCCCGACGGCAGCATCCGCCCGGCGGAGAACCCTCCCAAGCGCTATGAGGACGTCTACCCGCTCGACTTCGCGTGCGACGACTGGCGGGGCCTGTGGCGGGCGCTGGCCGACGTCGTCGACTTCTGGGTCGGCCACGGCATCGGCATCTTCCGGGTCGACAACCCCCACACCAAGCCGCTGCGGTTCTGGGAGTGGCTGATCGACGACGTCCACCGTCGCCATCCCGACGTGCTGTTCCTGGCCGAGGCGTTCACCCGGCCCCGGGTGATGGAGCACCTGGCCAAGATCGGCTTCAGCCAGTCCTACACCTACTTCACCTGGCGCAACACCAAGTGGGAGCTCGAGAGCTACCTCACCGAGCTGACCGGCACCGACCTGGCCGACTACTTCCGGCCCAACTTCTGGCCCAACACCCCCGACATCCTCCACGAGACGTTGCAATACGGCGGTCGGGGCGCCTTCCTGGCCCGGCTGGTGCTGGCCGCCACCCTCAGCGCCAGCTACGGCATCTACGGACCGGCCTTCGAGCTGCAAGAGCACGAGCCGCGACAGGCGGGATCCGAGGAATATCGCAACTCGGAGAAGTACGTGGTGCGCCACTGGGACCTCGAGCGGCCCGACAGCCTGGCCGAGGTCATCGGACGGGTCAACGCCGTGCGCCACGGGCACCGGGCCCTGCAGCAGAACCGGTCGCTGCGGTTCCACCCCACCGACAACGACCAGCTGATCGCCTACAGCAAGCGCTGGCCGGCCGTCGGGCCGGCCCAGGACGTGGTGCTGTGCGTGGTGAACCTCGATCCGCACCATCGCCAGTCGGGCTGGGTCCACCTGGACCTGCGGACCCTCGGCCTGGCGGTGGAGGGCGAGGTGGAGGTCCACGACCTGCTCACCGACGCCCGCTACCGCTGGGGGTGGGACAACTTCGCGGCGCTCGACCCCGACGTCGTCCCCGCCCACGTGTTCCACGTCACGCCGCCGCCGGCGTCCGCAACGGGCGCTTGAGCGGCCTAGCGTGAGAGCGGTGACGACAGGAGCCCGCGCGACATCGTCGGTGAGCATCGGGGCCGACCCCGAGCACTGGTACAAGGACGCCGTCATCTACGAGCTGCACGTCCGGGCCTTCCAGGACTCCGACGGCGACGGCATCGGCGACTTCCGGGGGCTGATCTCACGGCTCGACTACCTGCAGAACCTCGGGGTGAGCGCCCTGTGGCTGCTGCCGTTCTACCCCTCGCCGCTGCGCGACGACGGCTACGACATCGCCGACTACCGGCGGGTCCACCCCAGCTACGGCACCTTGCGCGACTTCCGGCTGTTCCTGCGCGAGGCGCACCGGCGGGGGCTGCGGGTCATCACCGAGCTGGTGCTGGCCCACACCTCCGATGAGCACCCGTGGTTCCAGCGGGCCCGCCGGGCCGCCCCGGGCACCGTGGCCCGCGACTTCTACACCTGGAGCGACACCAACCGGAAGTACGCCGAGGCCCGCATCATCTTCACCGACTTCGAGACGTCGAACTGGACGTGGGACCCGGTGGCCGCCGCCTACTTCTGGCACCGGTTCTACTCGCACCAGCCGGCGCTCAACTACGACAACCCGGCGGTCCAGGAGGCGATCATCGACGTGGTCGACTACTGGATGGCCATGGGCGTCGACGGCCTGCGCCTCGACGCCGTCCCCTACCTGTACGCCCGCGAGGGCACCAGCTGCGAGAACCTCCCCGAGACCTACCAGTTCCTCAGGAAGCTGCGGGCCCACATCGACGAGCGCTTCGAGCAGCGGATGCTGCTGGCCGAGGCCAACCAGTGGCCCGAGGACGCCGTGGCCTACCTCGGCGACGGCGACATGTGCCACATGGCCTTCCACTTCCCGTTGATGCCGCGCATGTTCATGGCGGCCCGCCAAGAGGACCGCTTCCCGATCGTCGACATCCTCCAGGAGACTCCCGACGCCCCGAAGAGCGCCCAGTGGGCCCTGTTCCTGCGCAACCACGACGAGCTGACCCTCGAGATGGTCACCGACGAGGAGCGCGACTACATGTACCGGGCCTACGCCCAAGACCCCCAGGCCCGGGTCAACGTCGGCATCCGGCGCCGCCTGGCGCCGCTGCTGGGCAACGACCGGCGGCTCATCGAGATGATGAACGGGCTGCTGCTGTCGCTGCCGGGAACGCCGATCGTCTACTACGGCGACGAGATCGGCATGGGCGACAACATCTACCTCGGTGACCGCAACGCGGTGCGGACCCCGATGCAGTGGGGCAGCGACCGCAACGCCGGCTTCTCCCGGGCCAATCCCCAGCAGCTGTACCTGCCCGTCATCATCGACCCCGGCTACCAGCCGCAGGCGGTCAACGTCGAAGCCCAGCTCGAGAACCCCAGCTCGCTGCTGTGGTGGACCAGGCGGATCATCGCCCTGCGCAACCGCTACCGGGCCTTCGGGCGGGGGTCGCTGCGTCTCATCCGCCAGGACAACCGCAAGGTGCTGGCCTTCCTGCGAGAGTACGAGCACGAGCGGATCCTGGTCGTCGTCAACCTGTCACGCCACGCCCAGGCGGCGGAGATCGACCTGTCGGAGTTCGCCAACCAGGTGCCGATGGAGCTGTTCGGCGGCACGCCGTTCCCGACGGTGGGGGAGCTGCCCTACCTGCTGACGCTGGGCCCGCACGCCTTCTACTGGTTCGCCCTCGAGGGGGAGCCCGAGGCGGTGCGGGCGCCGCGCCCGTCGCTGCGGGTCGACAACCGCTGGGACGAGGTGCTGACCGGCCCCCAGCTCGGCGGTCTCGAGGCGGCGCTGCCGTCCTACATCGCCGAGCGGCGCTGGTTCCGGGACAAGGCTCGGCGCATCAAGGGCGCCGACGTGCTCGACCTGCTGCCGATCCCCGACGGCGGGCGCGGCCGGGTGCCGCTGGCCCACATCGCCCTGGTCGACGTCGACCTCGACGTGGGCAGCCCCGAGACCTACGTGCTGCCGCTGGGATGGGCGTCGGGACCGCAGGCCCACGACCTCGACACCTTCCATCCCGAGGCGGTGGTGGCCGACCTGCAGGTCGGTGACGAGCCCGGCGTGCTGTACGACGCGGTGTGGGACCCGAGGCTGGCCCGGGCGCTGCTGGGGCTGATGACCAGCCGCCGCCAGGTCGCCGGGCGCACCGGCCGGCTGGCCGCGGTGCCCACCCCGGCGCTGCGGCGGCTGCTGACCCGCCTGCCCGACGAGGTCATCCCGGCGCCGCTGGCCGCCGAGCAGTCCAACAGCTCCATCGCCTTCGGCGACCGGCTCATCATGAAGCTGCTGCGCCGAGCCGAGGCCGGCATCAACCCGGGGGTGGAGATCGGCCGGTTCCTGGCCGAGCACGTGCGCTTCGCCGCCACCCCGGCGCTGGCCGGGTCGCTGGAGCTGCGCCCCGACCGCAGCCCGGTGGGAGCGACCACGCTGGTGACGCTCGAGGAGTTCGTCCCCAACGAGGGCGACGGGTGGAGCTACGTGGTCGACGCCCTGCACCACGGGCTCGAGGAGGCCCTGGCCCGCTACGAGGCGGCCGACGTGCGCCGCACGATGCCGGCCAGCATCATCGACGCCCTCGACACGGCAGGCTGCGACCCCCAGCATCCGTTGATCGGTCCGCACTGCGAGTGGTCGGATCTGCTGGGCCGGCGCACCGCCGAGCTGCACCGGGCCCTGGCCTCGGCCAGCGGCCTGCCGGCGTTCACCCCCGAGCCGCTCACCGCCATGGACCGCCAGGCCATGTACCACGCCGCCCGGAGCCTGCTGAAGCGCACCTGGCGGGTGGCGCGCACGGCGGCCGGCTCGCCGCTGGTGCAGGACGTGCTCGATCGCGAGGAGCAGATCCTCGAGCGGCTCCGGCGCCTCAGCGCCGTCAAGGTGGCGGTGCAGCGCATCCGCTGCCACGGCGACTACCACCTGGGTCAGGTGCTGTGGACCGGCAAGGACTTCGTGCTGATCGACTTCGAAGGTGAGCCGTCGCGGTCGCTGACCCAACGGCGCCTGAAGCGCCCGGCGCTGGTCGACGTGGCCGGCATGATCCGCTCGTTCCACTACGCCGCCCAGCAGGCCGCCGCCCACCTGACGGTGGATCCAGCCATGTCGAGCGACCCCGACACCCTGGCCAGCCTGCTGCAGCTGTGGTACCGGTCGGTGAGCGGCATGTTCCTGCGGTCGTACCTGCAGGCCACCGAGGGCGCCCCGTTCGTCCCCGCCGCCCGCGGCGAGCTGAGCGCCCTGCTCGACTTCCTGCTGCTCGAGAAGGCCATCTACGAGCTCGGCTACGAAGCCAACACCCGCCCCGGCTGGGTCGACATCCCGGCCCAGGGCATCGTGGACCTGCTGGAGCACGAGCAGTGACATCCGGCGGGCCGTCGGCGCCGCGGCGCCGGCGGCTGGTGGTGGAGCTGGCCCGCGCCCACGGTGTGCAACCCGACTACCGGGCCCAGGACGGGTCACGCCAGCAGGTGGCGGAGGAGACCCTGCTGGGCGTGCTCGACGGGCTGGGGGTGTCGGTGTCCACCGCCGCGGCGCAGGCCGCCGCCCTGGCTGAGCGTCGGGCGTGGCGCGAGGACCGTGAGCTGGAGCCGGTGGTGGCGCTGCGAGGCGGCCGGTCGACCGCGCCGGTGCTGTCGCTGCCGGCCGGCCGCGACCTGGCCCGGGCGGTGGCGGTCCTCGAGCACGAAGACGGGACGGTGGTGGAGGCTCCGCTGGCCTCGGCCCTGCAGCCGGCCGCACCGGCTGCCTCCCCGGCCGGGCGGGTCGCGTACCGCCTGCGGCTGTCGGGTGACCTGGCGCTGGCGCCGGGTTACCACCAGCTACGGATCGGCGGGCCGCGTCTGGTCGGCGACGCCCTGGTCATCGCCGCCCCGCCGCGCTGTCCGGCGCCGCCTCGCGGCTGGGGGGTGTTCGCCCCGCTGCACGCCGTCCGGCGGCGGGGCGACTGGGGCGTGGGGTCGTTCAGCGATCTGGCCGCCATCGGCCAGTGGGCCGCCGCCGCCGGGGCCGACCTGGTCGGGACCCTGCCGCTGTTCGCCGCCCTGCTCGACGGGCCGGTGAGCGAACCCAGCCCGTACCTGCCGGCCAGTCGGGTGGCGTGGAACGAGCTGTACATCGACGTGGAGCGGCTGCCCGAGGTCCACCAGGCACCGGAGGCGGCGGCGGTGCTCGCCTCGTCGGACCTGCGCCAGGTGCTGGTCGGGCTGCGGCGTCGGCGGCGGGCCGATCCCGAGGCGGTGCTGGCGGCCAAGCGCCGGGTGCTGCAGCCGGCAGCGGCCGCCCTGTTCGCCGGCGACTCCGAACGGCGCCGGCAGCTGCAGCGCTTCGTGGCCCTTCACCCCGAGGTGGAGCTGTACGCCCGGTTCCGGGCCGCGTCGGAGACCTTCGGCATGTCCTCGGCGGGCTGGCCCGCCGCCCCGGCGGCCGGCCCGGTGGGGGCTGCGGTGCCCGAGCCGGTCGACGAGGACCTGGTCCGCTACCACCTGTACGTGCAGTGGGTGGCCGACCACCAGCTGGGCCAGGCCGCCGCCGCCACCGGCCTGTACCTGGATGTGCCGGTCGGGGTGCACCGGGCCGGCTTCGACCCGTGGTGGCAGCCCGACGCCTTTGCCCTGGGGCTGTCGGGTGGTGCGCCGCCCGACGACTTCTTCCCCGGCGGGCAGGACTGGGGGTTTCCTCCGCTGCATCCCGACGGCATCCGCCGCCAGCGCTACCGCTATCCCATCGCCGTGTTCCGCCATGCCATGCGCCACGCCAGCGTCGTCCGCATCGACCACGTCATGGGCCTGCACCGGCTGTTCGTGGCGCCAGCCGGGGCGGGGGCCGGGTCGGGTCGAGAGCCGATGGCCGCGGTGGGCGGGGCTTACCTGCGCTACCGGGCCGACGAGCTGCGGGCGGTGGTGGTGCTCGAGGCGTGGCGGGCGGGCGTGGCCGTCGTCGGAGAGGATCTGGGCACCGTTCCCCCCGAGGTCCGCCGAGCGATGCGCCGCGACGGCATGCTGCGCTCGTTCGTGGTGCAGTTCGAGGTGGGCGCCCCGGAGGCGCCGCTGCCCGACCCGCCGGCCGACGTGCTGGCCTCGCTGGGCACCCACGACCTGCCGCCCTTCGCCGCCTTCTGGGACGGCGACGACATCGAGGACCAGGTCCGACGCGGGCTGCTCCACGACGATGCCGCGGCTGCCCGGCGCGCCCGGCGTCGGCAGCTGCGCCGCCGGCTGTCGGCCCAGCTGACCGGCGGTGCGGGCAGCGGGGCACTGGGGGCGCATCAGGCGCTGGTCGGCTGCTTGCGGCTGCTGCTGGCCGGGCCGGCGCGGCTGGTGCTGGTCGACCTCGAGGACCTGTGGGGCGAGCGCGAGCCGCAGAACCGGCCCGGCACCGGCCCCGAGGCGGGCAACTTCCGCCGCCGCATGGCTCGCCGGCTCGACCAGATCTGCAACGATGCCGAGCTGGGCGCGCTGCTGCGAACCCTGGGCGCAACCCGCCGGGCCGGGACCACGCGACACGACCATCGGCGGGGGCCGAAGGCCGGACCGGCGACGTCCGGCGGAGAAGGAGGCGGGCGGTGACCCCGCACGACGATCACGATCCAGACATCCCTCCGGCGACGCCGGCCGGCCCGGCGAAGAAGGCCGGGGCAGCGAAGAAGGCCGGCCCGGCGAAGAAGGCGGGGGCAGCGACGAAGGCCGGCCCGGCGAAGACGGCCGGGGCAGCGAAGGAGGCGGGTCCGGCGAAGAAGGCGGGGGCAGCGAAGACGGCCGGCCCGGCCAGGGCGGCCGGGGCAGCCAGGGCGGCCGGGGCGGCCAAGACGACCGGCGCAGCCAAGACGGCCGGGGCAGCCAAGGCGGCCGGCGGACCGCCGCCGGGGCCGGCTTCGGCTCCCCGGACGAGCGCCGGCATCGGGGAGCAGGACATCTACCTGTTCAACGAGGGCACCCACCGGCGCCTGGCCGACAAGCTGGGAGCCCACCTGGTGGAAGAGGCCGGTGGCGGGGCCGTCCAGTTCGCCGTGTGGGCGCCGAACGCCCGGGCCGTGTCGGTCATCGGGGACTTCAACGGCTGGGACACCTCCGCCGATCCGATGGAACCGGTGGGTTCGTCGGGGATCTGGCAGGCGATGGTGCCCGAGGCGGCCCACGGCGACGTCTACAAGTACGCCATCACCACCGCCGACGGCGTGCAGCTGCACAAGGCCGACCCGTTCGCCTTCCATGCCGAGGTCCCACCCGCCACCGGCTCGGTGGTGTGGGACCTCGACTACACCTGGGGCGACAGCGACTGGATGGGCGAGCGCGGCGGGCGCATCGCCCTCGACGCCGCGGTGTCGATCTACGAGGTGCACCTCGGCTCGTGGATGCGCTCCCCCGACGACCCAAACCGGCTCCTCGGCTACGGCGAGGTGGCCCCGCGCCTGGTGGAGCACGTGCGGCGCACCGGCTTCACCCACGTGGAGCTGCTGCCGATCATGGAGCATCCCTTCTACGGCAGCTGGGGCTACCAGTCCACCGGCTACTTCGCCCCCACGTCGCGCTACGGCACCCCCCAGGAGCTCATGGCCCTGGTCGATCAGCTCCACCAGGCGGGCATCGGGGTCTTGTTGGACTGGGTGCCGTCGCACTTCCCGACCGACGGCTTCGCCCTGGGCGAGTTCGACGGGACCCATCTCTTCGAGCACGCCGATCCCCGCCAGGGCATCCACCCCGACTGGAACAGCTACATCTTCAACTACGGTCGCAACGAGGTCCGCAGCTTCCTGCTGTCGTCGGCCGAGCACTGGCTGCAGACCTTCCACGTCGACGGCCTGCGGGTCGACGCGGTGGCCTCCATGCTCTACCTCGACTATTCGCGGGCGGAAGGCGAGTGGATCCCCAACCGCTTCGGCGGCCGGGAGAACCTCGAAGCCATCGACTTCCTGCGCCAGCTCAACATCGGTGTCTACGGCGAGCACCCCGACGTGGCCACGATGGCCGAGGAGTCCACCGCCTGGCCCGGGGTGTCCCGCCCGACCGACGTCGGTGGACTGGGCTTCGGCTACAAGTGGGACATGGGCTGGATGCACGACACCCTCGCCTACCTCGAGCGCGACCCGATCTACCGTGGCTATCACCACGGGCAGATCACCTTCCGGGGGCTCTACGCCTTCTCCGAGAACTACGTGCTGCCCCTGTCGCACGACGAGGTCGTCCACGGCAAGGGGTCCATCCTCGGCAAGCTGCCCGGCGACGAATGGCAGAAGCTGGCCGGCCTGCGCCTGCTCTACGGCTACCAGTGGACCCAGCCGGGCAAGAAGCTGCTGTTCATGGGCAGCGAATGGGGCCAGTGGAGCGAGTGGCACCACGACCACTCCCTCGACTGGCACCTGCTGCAGCATCCGGCCCACCAGGGGGTGCTGCGCCTGGTCGGCGACCTCAACGCCTTGTACCGTCGGGAACCTGCCCTGCACGAGCTCGACTGCGACCCGGCCGGCTTCGAATGGGTGCAGGCCGACGACGCCGCCAACTCCACGCTCAGCTACCTGCGCCGCTCCAAGGCGGGGGAGCTGCTGCTGGTGGTCTGCAACTTCACGCCGGTGCCGCGCCACAACATGCTGCTCGGCGTGCCCGAGGCCGGCTTCTGGCAGGAGATCTTCAACACCGACGCCACCGACTACGGCGGCAGCGGGGTCGGCAACCTCGGCGGGGTGGAGGCCCAGCCGGTCCCGTGGCACGGCCGGCCCCGCACCGTCAACCTGACCGCGCCGCCGCTGGCGACCGTCGTGTTGAAGCACGTCGGCGGTCCGGCCTCCGCCGGCGCCCGGTGAGCTCCTCGGTGCTGCCCGCCGCGGCGGGCCTCGGCGCGGTGCCGGCCGACGACGGTTCGTGCAGCTTCGTGGTGTGGGCGCCGGCACTGGACGGGCTGCAGCTGGTGCTGGTGGACGACGGCGGCACCGAGCTCCGGCGCGTCCCCCTGCAGCGCGCCGGGGAGCACCACCGGGTGGTGGTGGACGGCGTCGGACATGGCTCCCGCTACCGCTTCGCCCTGGGCAGCCGCCAGCTGCCCGACCCCGCCTCACGCTGGCAGCCCGACGGGGTCGACGGCCCCTCGGCCGTGTTCGACGCCTCCCGGCACCGGTGGCACGACAGCGGGTTTCGACCCCCGCCCCGCCACCAGCTCGTCATCTACCAGTTCCACGTGGGGACCTTCACCGCCGCCGGCACCCTCGACGGCGCCATCGACGACCTCGACCGGCTGGCCGAGCTGGGGGTGACGGCGCTGGAGCCGCTGCCGCTGTGCCAGTTCCCCGGCCACCGCAACTGGGGCTACGACGGGGTCTTCCCCTGGTCGGTGCACCACGGCTACGGCGGGCCGGCCGCCTTGCAGCGCTTCGTCGACGCCGCCCACCAGCGAGGCCTGGCCGTCCTGCTCGACGCCGTGTACAACCACTTCGGCCCCGAAGGCAACGTCCTCCCCGCCTACGGCCCCTACCTCACCGACGCCTACCGCACCCCGTGGGGCGACGCCGTCAACGTGGCTGGGGCCGGCTCCGACGAGGTGCGGCGCTTCTTCATCGACAGCGCCCGCTGGTGGATGGAGCGGTTCCACGTCGACGGGCTGCGGGTCGACGCCATCCACGGCATCGTCGATCCCACCGCCCGGCCGTTCCTGCGCGAGCTGTCGGAGGCCACCGCCGCCCTGGCCGCCGAGCTGGGCCGGCCGCTGCTGCTCATCGCCGAGAGCGCCGACAACGACCCGAGGACCTTGGCCCCGAGCGCCGAGGGCGGCCTGGGTTTCGACGCCCAGTGGAACGACGACTTCCACCACGCTCTGCGCACCCTGATCACACCCGAGCGCCGCGGCTACTACCAGGACTTCGGCGCTCCCGACCAGCTGGCCACCGCCTTGGCCGACGGGTTCGTCTTCCAAGGCCAGTACAACCGCAGCCGCGGACGGCGCCACGGGGACCGCCCCCGAGGGCTGGTGGCGGACCAGCTGGTGGTGTTCGACCAGAACCACGACCAGATCGGCAACCGGCCCCGCGGCGAGCGGCTGACCGTGCTGGTGCCGGCGCCAGCCGTCCGCCTGGCGGCGGCGGCGACGCTGCTGGCGGCCAACGTGCCGCTGGTGTTCATGGGGGAGGAGTACGGCGAGACCGCCCCCTTCCCGTACTTCATCGACCACCGCGACCCGACGCTGGTGGAGGCTGTCCGCCGTGGCCGCGCCGCCGAGATGGGCGCCTTGTGGGACGACGACCCGCTCGACCCGGCCGACCCGGCCACCTTCGCCGCCGCCCGGCTGCAGCGCAGCCTGCGCCACCATCTGCCCCACGCCCGACGCGAGGCGCTGTTCCGCCGGCTGCTGCAGCTGCGCCGCACCCATCCGGCCTTCGCTGCCCCGTGGTGGCTGACCGCCCACGCCGAGGGTCGGCTGCTGACCGTGGTCCGCCGCGGCGGTGCCCGCCCCGGGGCGGCGCCCGCCGCGGGCCCGGCCGAAGCGGTGGTGCTGCTCAACTTCGCCGACGCCAGCGCCGACACGACCCTGCCGGGCGACGCCAGCGCCGACACGACCCTGCCGGGCGACGCCCGGGCCGGCGGCGGCACCTGGCACCGGCTGCTCGACGGTGCCGACGCCGACCTGGGCGGGGAGGGCCCGGCCGCCCCGACGACCGTCGGGTCCGGCGGCGGCGTGGCACTGGGCGCCTACGGCTTCGTGGTCTACGGCCGCCCGGGCCAGGCGGCCTGATCGTGCGGGTCTGGCCGGGGTCGCCGCATCCGTTGGGCGCGACCTGGGACGGCGAGGGCGTCAACTTCGCCCTGTTCTCCGAGCACGCCACCGCCGTCGAGCTCTGCATCTTCGACAGCGCGTCGGCCACCACGCCCAGCGTCACCGTGCCCATGCCCGAGGCCACCGACCGGACCTGGCACTGTTACCTGCCCGACGTCCGCCCGGGCGCCGCCTACGGCTACCGGGTGGACGGGCCGTGGGCCCCCGAGCACGGGCACCGCTTCAACCCGGCCAAGCTGCTCATCGACCCCTACGCCAAGGCGGTCAGCGGCGCCATCCGCTGGAGCGACGTCCTCTACGGCGAGGACCGCAGCTCCGGCGGGCGTGACCAGCGCGACTCGGCCGGGGCGATGCCCAAGAGCCTGGTGGTCGACCAGGCCTTCACCTGGGGTGACGACCGGCCACCGCGCACCCCGTGGAACCGGAGCGTCATCTACGAGTGCCACGTGCGGGGCATGACCATGCGCCATCCCGACGTGCCCGAACATCTGCGTGGCACCTACCTGGGGCTGGCCTCGGACCCCGTCATCGACCATCTGCTCGACCTGGGCGTGACGGCGGTGGAGCTGATGCCCACCCACCAGTTCGTCAGCGAGCACACCCTGGTGGAGAAGGGTCTCACCAACTACTGGGGCTACAACTCGATCGCCTTCTTCGCCCCCCACGTCGCCTACGCCACCGCCGGCGCCGGGCAACAGGTCGCCGAGTTCAAGTCGATGGTCAAGACCCTGCACCGAGCCGGGCTCGAGGTCATCCTCGACGTGGTCTACAACCACACCGGCGAGGGCGGCGACGGCGGCCCGACCCTGTCGCTGCGCGGCATCGACAACTCGGTCTACTACCGGCTGCGCCCCGACGACCGCCGCGTCTACCTGGACTTCACCGGCACCGGCAACAGCCTGAACCTGGTGCACCCGCGCACCATGGCCCTGATCATGGACAGCCTGCGCTACTGGGTGACCGACATGCACGTCGACGGGTTCCGCTTCGACCTGGCCCCGGTGCTGATCCGCGGGCTCGAGGACGGGCGCCGCAGCGCCTTCTTCGAGGTGGTGCAGCAGGATCCGGTGCTCTCGCAGGTCAAGCTCATCGCCGAACCGTGGGACGTGGGACCCGACGGCTACCAGCTGGGGCGCTTCCCGCCCGGGTGGGCCGAGTGGAACGGCGCCTTCCGCGACTGTGTGCGGCGCTTCTGGCGCGGCGACGCCGGCCAGGTTCCCGAGCCGGCCTCGCCCCTGGCCGGCTCCAGCGACATCTACGCGCCGCGCGGGCGGCGGCCCTACGCCAGCGTCAACTTCGTCACCTGCCACGACGGGTTCACCTTGAGCGACCTGGTCGGCTTCGAGCACCGCCACAACGAAGCCAACGGCGAGGGCAACCGGGACGGCACCCCCCAGAATTACAGCCGCAACTGGGGGGCCGAGGGTCCCACCGAGTCGCTGCGGGTGCTGAGCCTGCGCGAGCGCATCAAGCGCAACATGCTGGCCACCTTGTTCTTCTCCCAGGGGGTCCGGATGCTGCTCGGCGGCGACGAGTTCGGACGCAGCCAGCAGGGCAACAACAACGCCTACTGCCAGGACAACCTGATCAGCTGGTTCGACTGGAACCTCGACGACGCGGCGCGCGACCTGCTGGGCTTCGTCCGGGAGCTGGTGAAGATCTTCAACGCCAACCCCATCCTGCGACGGCGGGACTTCTTCACCGGCCGGCCCTTCACCCCCGCTGGCACCAAGGACGTCACCTGGATCCGCCGTGACGGCGCGGAGATGGCCGACGCCGACTGGTCCGACCCCGACAACCGGATCATCGGCATGCTGCTGTCGGGGAGGGCCACCGACGAGGTCGACGAGCGGGGGCGGGCCACCTACGGCGACACCGTCCTGCTGCTGCTCAACGGCGGGGTCCGCTCCCGGTCGTTCACCTTGCCCCGCATCGAGTGGACCGGGCTGTGGGAGGAGCTGCTCAACACCGCCCGGCCGCCGGGCAGCCGCCGGGTGCAGGGCGCCAGCGTCAACCTGACCGCTCACTCGGTGATCGTGCTGCGCCACAACGAGCGGATCCAGGTCTGATGGCCACGCCGGGCGCGGCGAGGGGCCGCCGGCGGCGCCACGTCGGGTCGACCTACCGGCTGCAGCTCGCCGGTGTCGGCTTGGCCGGCGCTGCCGACGCCGTGCCGCTGCTCGGCGCCTTGGGCATCGAGACGCTCTACGTGTCCCCGCTCCTGCAGGCGGCGGCCGGGTCCACCCACGGCTACGACGTGGTGGACGCCACCCGCCTCGACCCGGGTCTCGGCACCGAAGACGACCTCGAGGTGCTGCTGGGGGTCCTCGACCGCCACGACATGGGCCTGCTGGTCGACATCGTCCCCAACCACATGGCGGCCTGCGAGCAGAACCGCTGGTGGGTCGACGTGCTGCGCCACGGTCCGGCCTCGCGGTGGGCGGCGGTGTTCGACATCGACTGGGCGGCCCACGACGGCCGGGTGCTGCTGCCGGTGCTGGGCCGGCCCCTCGGCGACGCCCTGGCCGCCGGCGAGCTGTTCGCCGAGGTCCGCCGCGACGTGCCGTGGATCGGCTACTTCGATCGTCGCTTCCCGGTGGATCCGGCCACCTGGCGCTGGGGGAGCCGCCCCGGGCGCCGACGGCTGTCCCCGTCGCGGCTCGCCGGGCTGCTGGCCGACCAGCACTACCGGCTGGCCTTCTGGCGCCTGGCCCGTCACCAGGTCAACTACCGGCGCTTCTTCGACGTGGACGGGCTGGTCGGGGTGCGCGTCGAGGATCCCGCCGTCTACCGCCGCACCCACCGCCACCTCCTCGAGCTGGCCCGCCATCGCCGCCTGGTCGGAGTTCGGGTCGACCACGTCGACGGGCTGGCTGATCCCGCCGGCTACCTCCGGCGCCTGCGCCGCGATCTCGACGCGGCCGCCGGGGACGGGCCGGCGCCGGTGATCGTCGTCGAGAAGATCCTCGAGCGGGGCGAGCCGCTGCCCGCCGACTGGCCGGTGGAGGGCACCACCGGCTACGAATGGGCCGACCTGGCCGGGGGGCTGCTGCTCGACCCGGCCGGCGCCGCCCGGCTGGCCGGCGACCAGGACTTCGCCGCTGTGGCCGTCGCCTGCCGGCGGGCGGCCGCCGACGAGCTGTTCCCCGGGCTGTTCGCCGCCCTGGCCAGCTCGATGACGGCTGCGGTGGAGGACGTGGCGCCCGGACGTGACCTCGACGGCGCCGACGTGCGGGCGGTGCTGACCGCCCTGACCGCCCACCTCGGCGTGTACCGCACCTACAGCGTCGACGGCACCTTGTCGCGCCAGGATCGCTCGGTGCTGACCCGGGCCCTCGCCGCGGCCGGCGCCGACCTCGGTGGTGAGGCCAGCCGGGCGGCGGCGGCCCTGCACCAGGTGCTGGTACCGCCGGCGCCGGCGTCGCGCCCCGCGCTGCGACGCTGGCAGCAGATCAGCGGGGCGGTGGCGGCCAAAGGGGTGGAGGACACCGCCCTCTACCGCTACCAGGGCTGCCTGGCGGCGGCCGAGGTGGGCGGACGGCCCGAGGACCCGGCGGTGGATCCGGCCGGCTTCCACCAGGCCATGCAGCTGCGCCGCCGGCAGTGGCCCGGCGGGCTCAACACCCTCACCACCCACGACACCAAGCGCTCCGCTGACGTGCGGGCCCGCCTGGCCGTCCTCAGCGAGATCCCCGCCCAGTGGGGGCGCGCTGTGGAACGCTGGTCCCGCTGGCACCGGGCGTTCCGCCAGGTCGGATCGGCGGTGGCGGTCGACGACGACCAGGAGCGCTTCGTCTACCAGACGGTGGTGGGGGCCTGGCCGCCGCAGGCGGACGGCTGGGCCGACTTCACCGCCCGGATCGGACGCTACGTCCACAAGGCCCAGCGCGAAGCCAAGCAGCGCACCAGCTGGCTCGACCCCGCCCCGGCCCACGAGCAGGCCTTGCAGCGCTTCGTGGAGCAGGTGCTGCACCCCGCCAACCGACGCTTCCGCCGCGACGTGGAACGCCTTCTCGACGACATCGGCCCGGCGGCGTGCACCAACAGCCTGGCTTTGGTGACCCTGCAGGCCACCACCCCCGGTGTGCCCGACCTCTACCAGGGTGGGGAGGGGTGGGCGCTGACCCTGGTCGACCCGGACAACCGGGTGCCGCTCGACCTGGCGGGCACCGCCCGGCGGCTGCGGGGCGCCGGGCTGGGTTCGGCCGGCGGCGGCCCGGACCCGGCTGGCGCGGCCGGCCCCGGCACCGGCTTGGGCTCGGGCGGCGCTGCCAGCCGGGGACCCCAGCTGCCCGGAGGGGGCGGGTGGCCCGAGCGGCTGGAGTGGCGCGACGAGAGCATGAAGGTGCGGCTGACCGCCGAGCTGCTGGCGGCGCGCCGAGGCCAGCCGCAGCTGTTCAGCCGGGGCCGCTATCAGCCGGTCGAGGTGCGGGGCCCGACCGCCCGGCA
Source organism: Actinomycetes bacterium (assembly GCA_021848085.1). Taxonomy (GTDB): domain Bacteria; phylum Actinomycetota; class Acidimicrobiia; order Acidimicrobiales; family UBA8190; genus JAJZNB01. Next base: position 8,793 of record JAJZNB010000256.1, on the reverse strand, counting down.
CGTGGTCGCCTTCTGCCGTCGGTACCGTCACCGGTGGGCGCTGGTGGTGGTTCCCCGCTTGACGCGGACGTTGGCCGGCCCCGGCGGGTTCCCCACCGGGGCCGGCTGCTGGGGATCCACTGCGGTGCGCCTTCCCGATGCCGCACCAGCCCGCTGGGAGCGGGTGGTCGGCGGCGGCGAGCTCGACTCGGCAGGCCGCTGGACGCCGGTGGCTGACGTGCTGGGCCGGCAACCGGTGGCGGTGCTGACGGGCCGGTCCTGAGCCGGCTTCTCCGGTTGGGCTGGTCCTGAGCCGGCTCCACCGGACAGCCGGCCCGATCCGGTCTCAGCGGGTGCCGGCCTGTTGGCGCTGGCGGGCGAACTGCTCCACCATGGCGGCGCAGAAGGCGGGCAGGTCGCCGGGCTGTCGGCTGCTGACCACCACGTTGGGACCGTCGGTGCACACCTGCACCTCCTGATCGACCCAGGTGCCGCCGGCGTTGCGGATGTCGGTCTGCAGGCTCGGCCACGAGGTGAGGGTCCGGCCTCGCACCGCGTCGGCTTCGATCATGGTCCACGGGCCGTGGCAGATGACCGCCACCGGCTTGCCGGCGTCGAAGAAGGAGCGGACGAAGGCCACGGCAGCCGGGTTGGTGCGCAGCTGGTCGGGGTTGGCTACGCCGCCTGGGAGGACCATGGCGTCGTAGCGCGACGGGTCGGCATCCTCTTCGGCGACGTCGACGGGGTACGTGCCACCCTTGTCGAGGTGCTGAAAAGCCTGGATGGTGCCGGCCTGCGGGGCGACGGTGACCACCGTCGCCCCGGCGTCGAGCAGCGCCTGGCGCGGCACGGTGAGCTCCGCCTCCTCGGCACCCTCGTTGTTGACGAGCACGGCGACGGTCATGTCTTGCAGCTCCTGGGCCATGGGGGACTCCTCTCCGGTCGGTGCCCTGCACGTGGGGGCGACGTCGCCGACGAATCGCTGCCGGCGGAATTGCTACCCGGCGGGCCGGCTACCACAACGTGAAGCTGCCGCTCGGGCGGGCACCACGACGTGCAGGTGCCGCTCCCGGCGGGCGGTCCGGCTTCGGCCGGCGTGCGGTCAGGTTGGGGGAGCAGAAGACCGGTTCAGGGTCGGAGGGCGGCGAGGCTGTCGAGCAGGGAGGCGGGCAGCTGCTGGTGCAGGGAGGCCACCGGCGCGAACAGGTCTCCTCTGGTCTGGACCCGGCGCAGCACGTCCTTCGGGCTCAGCTGCAGCGGGTCGGCCGGGGGGCGGCGGCGAGGTGGTCGGGGCTCGGCGCACAGCGCCTCGACCTCCTCCCAGGTGAGCGGCGCCGACACCCCGGGGGTGGCGCGGGCCCGCAGGGAGTAGACGGCGACGGTTGTCTTGGTCGGCGAGTTCTGGCTCCAGTCGATGAGCACCCGGCCAGGCCGATGCGCCTTCGCCATCGTGCTCACCACCAGCTCGGGGTGCTGACGCTGCAGCAGCACGGCGACGGCGTGGGCCAGCGGCTTGGTGACCTCGTAGGTGAGCTCCCCGTGCAGCGGCACGTAGACCTGCAGCCCCTTGGAGCCCGACGTCTTGGTGAAGCAGGCCACGTCGAAGCTGGCCAGGAGATCCCGTACCAGGCAGGCCACCTGGGCACACTGGCCCACGCCGGCCGGCGCTCCCGGGTCGAGGTCGAAGACCAGCACCGTGGGACGTTGCGGGGCCGTGGCCAGCGACAGCGAGGGGTGCAGCTCCACCGTCGCCAGGTTGGCCAGCCACACCAGGGTGGCCGGGTGGTCGACGGTGCAGGCCTGGTAGCGCCCCGAGGGTGCGGAGGCCGACGCCACCTCTACCACCGGCACCCAGGCCGGGGCGTGCGCGGGGCACCGCTTCTCGTAGAACGAGGGCCCGTCGACCCCGTCGGGGAAGCGCCGGAGCGTCAGCGCCCGGCCGGCCAGATGCGGCACCAGCACCGGGGCGAGCTCCTCGTAGTAGCCGACGAGCTGACCCTTGGTGAAGCCGTCGGGAAACAGCACCTTGCCCACCTTGGTGCGGGCCACGTCGGCTGCGGCCGGCGGCTGAGCTGGTCGGCACCGGCGCTGAGAGCCGACGCGGGGCGATGGTCGTGGCTCGGTCAGCGGGGAGCCGGTCAGCTGCGGGCGGGGACGCCGGCCCGGGCGATGGCCTTCACCGAGGCCGACCGGCTCTCCGCACCGCCCGACCCCAGACGGACCCCTTCACCGGAGCTCGGACGGTCCGATTCGCTGAGCCCGTCCTGCGGCGCTGGAGAGCTGCGCATGGGGGTCTTGTCGCGCCAGGGGCGGCGTCGTTCCGCGTGGTAGAGCTCCGCCAGTCCTCGCACGATGTGGCGCACGTCCGGTTCGCCCATGGACCCCTCTCTTTCCGACTGCTCCGTGCTGGCCGCCTCGGCGAGCCGCCTCGGTGTGCTGGCCGCCTCGGTGTGCTGGCCGCCTCGGTGTGCCGGCCGCCTCGGTGTGCTGGCCGCCTCGGTGTGCTGGCCGCCTCCCCCCGGCGCTGACGCGCCACGGAACCTTCACGCCAGGGCAGGGCCCACCGGGTCTGCAGGCTGCGGAGCGAGACCCACGGCTGGCGGGGGGTCACCGCAGATCGCCTGCCCCGCAGCCTGCGGACCCGGCGCAACCCGGCACGGTGGATGCCGGCGCTCTCAGGTCCTACCCGCTCGGACCCGTTCGTCAACCATCACCGTTGGCAAAAACCCCGGTGCGCCCGAGGGTCGGCCTGGCGCCGGTGCTGCCGTCGTCGGTGGCGTGGGCGCGGGTCCGATCGCCGGTGGGCTCAGCGGTGACGCGGCCGGGTCACTGGGTCAGGGAGCTTCGGCGGTGGCACGGGGTGCAGTCGCGCCGAGGGGGGCGCCTGACGGCGCCCCCCTCGGAGACGTTCTTGCCGGAAAGGCACCGGATGCCGGTGCTGCGCCGGGTGGGACGAGCTCCCGGCTGGGCATCCCGATGGGTGTCTGGCTGGGATTCGCCAGGTGGTCCAGCAGAGCCGCCTCAGCGGCCAGCCACCTCCAGGGTCCCAAGACGTTGACTATGCAGTTGGAC
>JAJZNB010000256.1:0-5732 GCA_021848085.1 Actinomycetes bacterium | reverse complement strand
TCCTCTCTCTGGTGCGGACGATGCTACCGGCCGAGGCGGGCTTCGTGGTGCACATCCGGCCGGGCCCGACACCCGAGCGGCCCCTTCGCCTCGCCGCACCCGTGTGGGCGCGGCCTGCCGCCCGAGAGGACGCCGTCGGGGCAGCTCCGGGGCGGTCGCCGCCCGGGTTCAGGCTGCGCCGGCACCGCCGGGCGCGTCATCATCACGGCATGGCTGACACCGCCAGGGAACCGTCGGATCGGTCCCGCGACGAAGCTCCGGGTCCGAAGCTGCTGGTGGCGTCACCGCGCCTGGTCGATCCCAACTTCGAGCGCAGCGTGGTGCTGCTGCTCGAGGACGGCAGCGACGGCGCCGTCGGGCTGGTGCTCAACCGGCCGCTGCCGGCCGAGGTGGCCGAGATCCTCGAACCGTGGGGTGAGCAGGCCGAGCTGGCTCCGCCGGCCCGGGTGTTCCGGGGCGGCCCGGTGGCGCCCGACACCGTCATCGCCCTGGGCCGCTGCCGCGACGGGCTGCCGGCTGGATCGGCCCCGGCGGCGTTGGGGCGGCAAGTGGTCGGGCCGGTGGCGCTGGTCGATCTGACCGTCGGCCCCGACCCGACTGTGCTCGGGGGTGTGCGGATCTTCGCCGGCTACGCCGGCTGGTCGTCCGGGCAGCTTCGCCAGGAGCTCGAAGAGGGTGCCTGGTTCCCCGTGGCCGCCGAGCCCGACGACGTGCTCGGCTCGGATCCCGAACGGCTGTGGCACGACGTGCTGCGCCGCCAGCGCGGACCGCTGGCCCTGTTGGCCGCATACCCGCTGGACCCCTCCCACAATTGAGGGCCGGTCCCGGTGTGGGCGGCCGGTCCCGGTGTGGAACCAGGTCGACGGCTAGGGTGCCCGGGTGACCGGCGCCGGTTCTCGATCCGCGGCGGAGGTGCGCCGGCTGCACGCCGGGGAGGTCACCCACGCCGCCGACGTGCTGGCCGACGCCTTCGACGACGATCCGGTGGCCGCCTTCATCTTCCGGGCCGGGGCACCTCGGGCCCGGGCGCTGCGGCGGTTCTTCCGCATCCAGCTGCAGCACCTGTTCCTCCCGCACGGCGAGGTGTGGACGGTCGACGCGCCCTCGCCCTCTGGCAGCCGGCGCCTGGCCGGGGTGGCCATGTGGAGCCCCGCCGACCACCGCAAGGCGACCTGGCGTGACGCCCTGCGGCTGGTGCCTGTGCTGCCGGCGGTGGCCCGCGGGCCGCAGCCGGTCGACGCGCTGCGCTTGCTGGCGGCGGTGGAGGAGGCCCGTCCCCGGCGGCCGCTGTGGTACCTGGCCACCTTGGGGACGGCTCCGGAGCTGCAGCGCCAGGGCTACGGCTCCGCCCTGCTCGGCCCGGTGCTGCGCCGGGCCGACGAGGAGGGCAGGGAGGCCTACCTGGAATCGTCGAAGGAATCCAACATCGCCTTCTACGCCCGGCACCGCTTCGAGGTGGTGGGGGAGGTGCACGCCCCCGGCGGCGGGCCCACCCTTTGGCTGATGCTGCGGCCGCCGCGTCCCCCCGAAGGCTGATCCACTGCCACGCTGGCGGTGGTTGTGCCGCTCGACCACGCTGGCCGGCACGGCGTCGGACGCCGCCGTCGAAGGTCGTTGCCGGCCGGTGGCGCTCAGCCGTTGGGCACCCCGAGCGTCCGCAACGAGCCTTCGGCACCGGTCACCGACTCGGGCTCCAGAGCCCGGATGCCTTCGGGGAGACCGTCGGGGCTGGCCACGGTGCGGCGCATGGCGCTGAGCACGGCCCGGGCCGGAGCCGAGGGCAGGCCCCGTGTCCGCAGGCACAGGCCGACTGTGCGCGGCGGAAGCCCCTCCACCCGCAGCAGACGGAAACGTGGGCGCAGCTGGGGCGGCACGGCGCTGGCCGGCAACAGAGCCGGTCCGTAGCCCTCGAAGGTGAGCGAGGCGATGAGCCGGACCCCGTCGACCTCGGCCCGCGGCCGCAGCCGCACCGAGGCCGGCTTCAACGCCGCTTCGAGCTCGGAGCGGAACGAGGTCCCTGGGGCCGGGGCCAGCATCACGTGGGCGGGCAGCTCGCCCAGCGACAGCGACGAGCGCCCGGCCAGCACGTCGTCGTCGGCCGGCACCACCAGCACCACGGTCTCCTCGAACAGCGGTTCGAAGCTCAGGTCGCGGCCAGGCACCGGCGAGGTCAGCAGGGCCAGGTCGATCCGGCCCGAGCTCAGGAGCGGCTCCAAGGTGGTGGTGGTGCCCTCGGACACGATGAGGTGCAGCTTGGGGTGGCGCTCGGAGATGTCGCGGAGGACCATCGGCACCAGCCAACGGGCCGTGGTGCCGATCATCCCGGCCCGCACGGTGCCGGTCACCTCCTCACGTAGGGCGGCCACGTCGGCCACCAGAGCATCGAGCTCGGAGAGGACCCGGTAGGCACGCGACGCCACCACCTCCCCCTCGGGGGTGAGGCGCCCCGCCGAGCGGTCCACCAAGGTGGCGCCGACCTCACGTTCCAGGCGGGCCACGTGGGCGGAGATGTTGGACTGCACCGTCCCCAGGAAATCGGCGGCGGCGGAGAACGACCCGTGCTCCGCCACCGCCACCAGCGCCTGCAAGTGCCGAAGTTCCATCGCTTCCAGTGATACTACAAATCTCTAATACCTGTTTGACTGATCGGCATGGAGGGCGCAGAATGGTCTCAGACCACAGGGAGCCGGACACCCCCCCCTCCACTTCCTGGCGAGTCTGAGTGCAGGGACCGGGCACCCCCCCCTCCGGTCCCTGCGCCGCGTCTGGGCCCGGTTCGTCGGCTTCGGCCACGACCGGGCCCTGCCGCGTTCGCCCCCCGTCGACCGCCTGGCTCCGACGGTAACGTCTCGGCCATGGCCTCCGCCGTCACCGACGTCTCCCGGTTCGGGCCGTCGCTCTTCGGCGACCGGCCTCCCGCCGTCACCACCAGCTCCTCGGCGGTGTTCGTCGACCTCGACCGGACGCTGCTGCGCGGCGCCAGCGGTCTGGTGCTGAGCGCCGCCATGCGGGCCGAGGGCCTGTTCGAGGGGCGACCGTCGGTTCCAGGTGAACGCCTCTTCTACGGGCTCTACGACCTGCGGGGCGAATCGCTGGCCTTCATGGCCCTGGTGCGGGCCGCCGCCGTGTTCGTCAAGGGCTGGCCGGTGGAGACGGTCCGCCGCGCCGGCCAGCTGGCCGCCGCCGAGCTGGTCGCGCTGGTGCAGCCCTACGCCCCGGTGGTCCTGGCCGAGCACCGGCGGGCCGGCCGCCGCCTGGTGCTGGCCACCACCACCCCGCACGACCTCATCGCCCCGTTCGCCGAGCAGGTCGGCTTCGACGACGTCATCGCCACCCGCTACGGCCGGGCCCAGGGCCGCTACGACGGGGGCGTCGACGGCCCCTTCGTCTGGTCCACCGGCAAGCTGCAGGCGGTGCGCCGCTGGGCCGACGAGCACGGCGTGGACCTGGCCGCCAGCCACGCCTGCTCCGACAGCGTCTTCGACCTGCCCCTGCTACAGGCGGTCGGCCATCCCCACGCCGTCAACCCCGACCGCCGGCTGTGGGCGCTGGCGCAGGTGCGCCGCTGGCCGGTGGAGCATTGGGACCGCCCACCGGGGGTGCCGGCGGTGGCCGGGATGGAGGCCTACCACCTGCTGCGCCACCTGGTCCGCCCCGAGCTGTTCCCCTACGCCCGCTTCGACCTGCAGGGCCTGGAGCGCCTTCCGGCCCGGGGTCCGGCCATCTTCGTGGCCAACCACCGCAGCTACTTCGACGTGGCGGCGCTGGCCCTGGTGCTGGCCCGGGTGGGCCGCCCCGTCCGCTTCCTGGGCAAGAAGGAGGTGTTCGACGCCCCGGTGGTGGGGCAGCTGGCCCGGGCTCTCGGCGGGATCTGCGTCGACCGGGCCGGCCAGCCGGGCCGCGCTCTCGACGAGGCCCGGCGCGCCCTGCAGGCCGGTGAAGCGGTGGCGCTGCTGCCCCAGGGGACCATCCCCCGGGGGACGGCCTTCTTCGATCCCAAGCTGCGGGGCAAGACCGGCGCCGCCCGCCTGGCCGCCGACACCGGCGCCCCGGTCGTCCCCATCGGGCTGTGGGGCACCGAGCAGGTCTGGCCCCGCTCGTCGCGCCTGCCCGACGTCACCGCGCTGCGCCATCCGCCGCTGGTGCAGGTGGTGGTCGGCGAGCCCTTCACCGTCGAGGGTGCCGATCCCCATCGGGACACCGAGGCCATCATGGCCGCCGTGGCCGCCCTGCTTCCCGCCGAAGCCCGGCGCCGGCGGCGGCCGCGGCCCGACGAATTGGCCCGCACCTTCCCGCCCGGTCACCGGCCGGCGTGAGCGCGCGGTCGCCTCGCCCCGGCTGCAGCGCCGGGCGTGCCGAGCTGGCCCGCTGGGCCACCGTCACCACCAACCGGCTTTCGCAGCAGCTGCATCTGGGCGGTGGCTCGGTCATCGGCGGCTGGGTGGGCTTGGCCCTCGACCGGCACCTGGTCGCCAAGCTGACGGCACGACGGCAGGTGGCGCTGGTCAGCGGCACCAACGGCAAGACGACCACCACCCGGCTGCTGGCCGCTGCCATGGGCGGCTCGGGCCAGGTGGCCACCTCGGGTGCCGGGGCCAACCTGCCGGCCGGGGTGGTCGCCGCCTTGGCCGGGGCGCCCGACGGTGTGCCCGCTGTGCTCGAGGTCGACGAAGGCTACCTGGGCCAGGTGGCGGCCCAGGCCCGGCCGGCCGTGGTGGTGCTGCTCAACCTGTCGCGCGATCAGCTCGACCGGGTCAGCGAGGTGCGGATGGTGTCCGAGCGCTGGCGTTCGGCCGCCGCCGGCTTCGACGGGGTGGTGGTGGCCAACGCCGACGATCCCCTGGTCGTCCACGCCGCCGGCCGGGCCCGGCAGGTGCGCTGGGTGGCGGCCGGGCAGATCTGGCGAGCTGACGCCGCGGGATGCCCGGTGTGCGGTGGGCGCATCGTCTTCAGCCCTCGAGGCCTCGACGAGCCGCTCGGCAGCGGAGGCGGCGACTGGGCCTGCCCCGGCTGCGGCTTCCGCCGGCCCCGCCCCGACGCCACCCTGGTCGACGACACCTTGGTGACGGCGGCCGGCCAGCGCCTGGGGATCCACCTGGCGTTGCCGGGACGCTGCAACCTGGCCAACGCCGCCATGGCCGCGGTGGCCGCCGCTGTCCTCGGGGTGGACGAGGCCGACGCCCTGGCCGCCATGGCCGGCGTCGGGGATGTCGAAGGCCGCTTCGCCGTGGTGGGCGTCGGCTCGGTCAGGGCCCGGCTGCTGCTGGCCAAGAACCCGGCCGGTTGGGCCGAGCTGCTCGACCTGCTGGCCGGTGGCGACGAGCCGGTGGTGGTCGGCATCAACGCCCGTGTGGCCGACGGGCACGACCCGTCGTGGCTGTGGGACGTCCCGTTCGAGTCGCTGGCCGGACGCCTGGTGGTGGCGACCGGGGAGCGCTGCCGCGACCTGGCGGTACGGCTGCGCTACGCCGGGATCCGCCATCGGACCGAGCCGGACCAGCTGCGGGCCCTGCAGCTGGCCGAAGCCGTCGAGGTCGACTACGTCGGCAACTACACCGCCTTCCAGGAGCTGCGCCGCCGGACGGCGGGCGGCGCCGTCCCAGCCGGCCGGACGGCGGGCGGCGCCGTCCCAGCCGGCCTGCCGGCGGGCGGCGCCGTCCCCACCGTGGTGCCCCCGGCGGTGCCGGCTCCTCGGCGGCCCGGATCGGCGCCGGCTCCTCGGCGGCCCGGAT
>JAJZNB010000083.1 GCA_021848085.1 Actinomycetes bacterium | reverse complement strand
GCAGCTGCTCGTCCACCTCGGCCAGCATGGCGTCGCGGTTGGCCCGGTAGGTGTCGGAGCCGGTGTCGACGGTGGAGGCCAGCACCGTCACGGCGCACCCCGGCGGAGGCGCGGGTTCGCCGGGATGGACCGGGCCGGCGGGTTCGCCGGGACGGGCCGGCAGGGGAAGGAGTGGCGCAAGCGCATCGGCGAAGACGGCACCGGGCCAGCATGGTGCACGCGGGGCTGCTGGTGCACGTGGGCAGCTCCCCGAGCGGGTGCGGGCCGGGCGGACATCCAGGCGGGTGCGGGCCGGGCGGACATCCAGGCGGGTGCGGGCCGGGCGGACATCCAGGCGGGTGCGGGCCGGGCGGACATCCAGGCGGGTGCGGGCCGGGCGGACATCCAGGCGGGTGCAGGCCGGGTGGCGCACACCCGGGCGGGACCGGCCCCGGCCAGGAGCGTGGCGGACGCAGGCGCGGGGCGACGGCGGCCGGCGGATGCGAGACTGGCCCGCATGTCCGTGCCTGCGCTGTCCGCCGTGGTGCTGGCCGCCGGGGAGGGAACCCGCATGCGGTCGGAGCGACCGAAGCCCCTGCATCGGCTGTGCGGCCGGCCGATGATCCTCCACGTGCTCGACGCCCTGGCCGAGGTGGCGGTAGGCAAGGTGGTGGTGGTGGTCGGCCACCGCGGCGAATGGGTGACCAAGACCCTGGCGGACCACGCTCCCCGGTCGTTGTCGATCGAGCTCGTGGAGCAGGCCGAGCACCGCGGCACCGGTGACGCCCTGGCGGTGGGCCTGACCGCCCTGCCCGACGCCGAGCTCGACGGGGCCGGTGACGTGGTGGTGCTGCCCGGCGACACGCCGCTGGTGCGTCCGGCCACCCTGGCCGCCTTGGTCCGCCACCACCGGGCCACCGACGCGGCGGCCACCTTGCTGACCGCGGTGCTGGCCGATCCCGCCGGCTACGACCGGGTGGTGCGCGGCAAGGACGGCGGCGTGGAGCGTGTCGTCTACGACACCGAGGTCGGCACCGACGAGTACGCCATCGACGAGGTGGCCACCACCATCCACTGCTTCCACCACGCCGTGCTGGCCCCCGCGCTGCGCCGGCTGCAGCCGGTGGGACCCCGCCGGGAGCACTCCCTCACCGGCATCTACGCCGTGCTGCACGACGCCGGCTACCGGGTCGAGTCGCTGCAGGTGGCCGACCCCATGGAGGCCGCCGGGGTCAACGACCGGGCGCAGCTGGCGGTGGCCGAGGCGGAGCTGCGCGACCGGATCAACGAACGGTGGATGCGCCGCGGCGTCACCATGTGGGACCCTGAGCGGACCTACGTCGACGCCAGCGTCCGGCTGGCCGAGGACGTCGTGCTCGGTCCCGGGGTGGTGCTGCAGGGCGACTGCGTGGTCGGCTCAGGCGCCGAGATCGGCCCGGGGGTGGTGCTGCAGGGCGACTGCGTGGTGGGCGCCGGTGTCGAGATCGGCCCCGGGTGCCACCTGGTGGACACCGAGGTCGGCGACGGTGCGGTGGTACAGCGGACCACGGCGGCGGGAGCCCGCGTCGGGGCGGGCGCCATCGTGGGGCCGTTCGTGGTCCTCGGACCCGGCGCCGAGGTGGCGCCCGGCGACATGGTGCCGGCCTTCGCCCGGCTGCCCGCCGAGGGGCCGGGGTCGGCCGGGTCGGGCTCGGGTCCTGGGCCGACCCGCTGAGCCTGGCGCCACGGCGGCGGGGCTCGGCGACCGGGTGGTTGGTAGCGTTCGGGTATGGAGCTCGTCCCCCGTCGCCGTCTGGAGCTCGTCTCGGGCCGCTCGCACCCAGCGTTGGCCGAGGAGATCGCCGGCCATCTGGGGGTGGAGCTGGGTGAGGCCAACCTGCGGGAGTTCGCCAACGGGGAGATCCACTGCCGCTACGACTCGTCGATCCGCGGCACCGACGTCTTCATCGTCCAGACCCACTGCGGTCCGGTCAACGACACGCTGATGGAGCAGCTGATCATGATCGACGCCGCCAAGCGGGCGTCGGCCAAGCGGATCACCGCCGTCTGCCCCTACTACGGCTATTCGCGCCAGGACCGCAAGGCGTCGGGCCGCGAGCCGATCACGGCCAAGCTGGTGGCCGACATGCTGCAGACGGCGGGGGCCGACCGGGTGGTCAGCGTCGACCTGCACTCCGGGCAGATCCAGGGCTTCTTCGACGTGCCGTTCGACCACCTGACGGCCATGCCGGTGCTGATCGAGCAGCTCACCCGCCGAGGGATCGACGACGTGGTGGTGGTCGCCCCCGACGCCGGGCGGGTGAAGGTGGCCGAGCGCTACAGCCAGCTGCTCAACACTGACATCGCCGTGATCCACAAGCGCCGGCCCCGCGGCTCGGCCAACGTGGTGGAGGCGTTGCACGTGGTCGGCGACGTCGAGGGCCGCCACTGCGTGCTCATCGACGACATGATCGACACGGCCGGCACCATCTGCGCCGGCGCCGAGCTACTGGCCGGGAACGGCGCCTCCGACGTGTGGGCCATGGCCACCCACGGGGTGCTGTCGGACCCTGCCCTCGAGAGGCTCGACAAGTCACCGCTGTCGAAGGTGGTGATCACCAACACCCTCCCGATCGCCGAGGACCGGCGCATCGACAAGCTGCAGGTGGTGTCGGTGGCCAAGCTGATCGCCGACGCCATCGACGCCGTCTTCGAGGACACGTCGGTGTCGGAGATCTTCGGCGGCGACAACCTGGCCTGATCGCCGGCCGCCGGTGGGCCTGCCTGGTTGTGGCGGCGCGGCGCGGCCGGCAACCGGGGTCCCGGCGGCAGGCCAGCGGCGGCAGGCCAGCGGCGGCAGGCCCGGTGGCGGCAGCTCCGAGCCCAGGCACAGCTCGGCGACGACCGGCCGCCCGTCGCCGGCCCGCTTGGTGGCGTACATGGCGTCGTCGGCCGCGGCCACCAGCTGCTCGGGGTCGATGGCGGTGTCGTCGCTCCACGTCACGCCGATGCTGGTCTGCACCTCGACGGGCTCGCCGGCCAGCACCACGGTGCCAGTGAGCCAGCACCACGGTGCCAGTGAGCCAGCACCACGGTGCCAGTGAGCCAGCACCACGGTGCCAGTGAGCCAGCACCACGGTGTCAGTGGGCCAGTGAGCCAGTCGGCCAGCACCTGCCCGACCCGGGCCGGTCCGCCGGTTGGCGGGGCCCCCATCTGGTCGGCCGGCGCTGCGCCGCGGTGGCCGTGGTGGCCGCCGGCGATCCGGTGGTCCAGTTCCGGAGCAGGCTGCGACAGCCAGCGCTCCTCGTCGGTCAGGTCGGCGGCGGTGCCGAGCGACAGGAACCGAATCTCCACGTCGGCGGCCCCCGAACCGTGCAGCACCCTGGTCCAGCAGCTCGTGCAGCACCATTTCGGGCGCCGTGTCCTCCATGCAACAGCGGTCGGCAGGCTCCCTCCGCAGCTGAAGGGTCCGGTTTCCCGGGCCGGCGGGCGGCCCCGGCCCGTGGCCTGGCCCACCTGCTGGTCGCCCCGGTCTGGTCGCCCCGGTCTGGTCTGCCCGGTGTCACCGGAGGGTCCGGTTTCACGAACCGGCGGGGCGGCCTCTATGCTTGGACGTCCGGCGCCTCGCCCCGCAGGCTGACGCGCCAGCGCAAGGTCCCCCGTTCCGCAGTCGAGGAGTGCGTCGTCATGGCCGAGATCACCCTGGCAGCCGAGCTTGGCCGTCCGGTCGGGAGCGCGGCCTCGCGTCGCCTCCGCAACCAGGGCCGCATCCCGGCCGTCGTCTACGGCCACGGCGCCGACCCGCTGCCCATCAGCGTGGCGGCGCGGGAGCTGCGAACCGCCCTCAGCACCGAGGCCGGCATCAACGCCCTGCTGTCGCTGCAGGTCGAAGGCGGCTCGGGCTACCTGGCCATGGCCCGCGACATCCAGCGCCATCCGGTGCGTCACACGGTCATCCACGTCGACTTCCAGGTCGTCAACCGTGACGAGGCGGTGACGGCCGACGTGCCGTTGAACCTGGTCGGCGAGGCGGTCGAGGTGGGCCGGGCCGACGGCATCGTCGAGCAGCAGCTGTTCAGCGTCCCCGTCAAGGCCACACCCGCTGACATCCCCAACTCGTTGGAGATCGACGTGTCGAGGCTCACCGTGGGTGACTCGCTGCGCGTGGCCGACATCTCGCTGCCCGCCCGGGTCGAGGTGGACGTCGACCCCGACACGGTGGCCGTGACGGCCATCGCCTCGCGCCTGGCCCGCGGCGCCGAAGGCGCGGCGGCCGAAGAGGGGGCCGCCGGCACCGAGGGCGGGGCGGCCGGGGCAGAAGGTGAGCCGCTGGCCGCGGCTGACACCGCCGGCACCGAAGGCGAGGGCTAGCTGCCGGCGAAGCCGGAAGGCGCCCCGAGGGGCCGGACGGCGGCCGACCTGCTGGTCGTCGGGCTGGGCAACCCGGGGTCGGAGTACCAAGGCAGCCGCCACAACGTGGGGGCGCGGGTTGCCGAGCTGCTCGCCGAGCGCAGCGGGGAGCGGCTCCGGGCCGAGAAGGGCACCCGGTCCCTGCTGGCCCAGCTGCGGTGGCCCAGCGGCCTGACCGTGGTGGCCTTCCCCCAGACCTACATGAACGACTCGGGGCTGGCCGTCGTCGCCCTGGTCCGCCGCTACGGCATCGACGACCTGCGCCGGCTGGTCGTCGTCCACGACGAGCTCGACCTGCCCACCGGGCGGATCAAGGTGAAGCTCGGCGGGGGCACCGCCGGCAACAACGGGCTGAAGTCGATCCACGCCCATCTCCACGACGACGGGTACGCCCGCATCCGCATCGGCATCGGCAAGCCCCCCGGCCGCCAGTCGGGCGCCGACTACGTGCTGCGCCGGCCGGGCAAGGCCGAGCTCGAGATCCTCGACGTGGCTGTGGCCGTGGCCGCCGACGCCGTGGAGACCCTCGCCGCCGAAGGGCTCGACGCGGCCATGAACCGCTTCAACGTGGCCCCCTGATCCCGGCCGGGACGCCTGGGGCCAGGCCGAGGAGACACCTGGGGCCAGGCCCGGGGGCCGGCCGTGATCCTGGGCGACCGGCGGGCCGACAGGCGCCGGGAGGGGGGTGTGTCCCGGACCGGTGCCGGTACCCTGATCGGGTGCGCCTGAGCTCGCTGCCCCCCCTGCTGCGCCGCGAGCCGGCCATGGTCGACGCGTTGGCCGCGGGCACCGCCACCCTGGCCGTTCCCGACGCCGCCGGCGCCTTCGTGCTGGCCGGCCTGGTGCGACTGACCGATCGGCGGCCGCTGCTGGTGGTCACCGCCACCGCCGCCGACGCCGAGCGTCTCGTCCACGACCTGCAGACCTTCGCCGACGGCGACGTGGCCCTGTGGCCGGCGTGGGACACGCTGCCGTTCGAGCGGGTCAGCCCCGAGGTGGCCACCATGGGCCGCCGCCTGCAGCTGCGGTGGCGTCTCAGCGGCGCCGGGGGAGCCGTCGCCCCCGACGTGGTGGTGGCGCCGGTGCGGGCCCTGCTGCAGCGCCTCGGACCGGCCGGCGACGAGGTCGCCCCCGTCGTCGTCGCTCCCGGCCGGCAGGTCGATCAGCACGAACTGGTCGAACGGCTCGTCGCCGTCGGCTACCGGCGCGAGTACCAGGTCGAGCATCGCGGCGAGGTGGCGGTGCGCGGTGGCATCGTCGACGTCTACCCGTCGACCGCCGACCTGCCGGTGCGCGTCGACCTGTGGGGCGACGAGGTCGACCGGCTGACCGAGTTCGACCCCTCCGACCAGCGCTCGGTGAGGGCCCTGCCCGAGGTGCAGCTGTTCGGCTGCCGCGAGCTGCTGCCGACACCCCAGGTGCGCCAGCGGGCCGCCGCGTTGGTGGACGAGGAGCCGTGGGGACGAGGGCACTGGGAGCGCCTGGCCGACGGCCAGCTGTTCGACGGCATGGAGTCATGGCTCCCGTGGCTCGCCCCCGACACCCGCATCCTGCCCGACCTGCTCGGTCCCCAGGCCCGGGTGGTGCTGGTCGACCCCCGACGGATGCGCGACCGCGCCGCCGAGCTGCTCGACGAGGAGAGGGCCCTGGCCGACGCCCTGGCCGTCACCTGGGGGGTGGCCGCCCCCACCGGCCCGCCGGGCGAGGGGCAGGCCGAGCACGCCGCCGACGGGCCGGCCTCGGAGCGGGTCCGCGAGCACACCGGCGGGGCCAGCGGCGCCATGCCTCGCCTGCACGTGGCGTTCGACCGGATGCTGGCCAACTGCCCGGCGCCGGTGCTGGCCCTGGTGCCGGTGGCGGAGGGCCCGGCCACGCCGACCGTCACCGGCCACGGCTGGGACCCGGTGCTCGGCGACCGCAGCCGCCTGGCCGCCAACCTCGGTGATCTGGCCTCTCGCGGGTTCAGCGTCACCGTCTGCGCCGAGACCGCCGGCGGCGCCAGCCGCCTGGCGGGGGTTCTGGCCGGCGAAGGGCTCGACGTGCCGGTGCTGGCCGACGAGCCCGGCCCCCTCGGTGCTGGCGCGGCGGGTGCTGGCGCGGCGGGTGCTGGCGCGGCGGGTGCTGGCGCGGCGGGTGCTGGCGCGGCGGGTGCCGGCGCTCCCGGCCCGGCGCCCGAGGCGCCCGACCTGTCAACCCCC
>JAJZNB010000046.1 GCA_021848085.1 Actinomycetes bacterium | reverse complement strand
CGGTTCGCGGGTCTCACCGCCAGCGCCCTCGCCGGCGGAGCCACCGCCATCGACGCGCTGGTAGCCGGTCGCGCCGGCCTGGTGCGCCTACGCGCCCAGTTGCCTGCCTCGCACCGGACGTACCCGTCACTGACCCCCCTGGTGCCAGCAGCCGCCTGGTACGAGCGGGAGATCCACGACCTGTTCGGCCTGGTCCCGGTGGGCCATCCCCGTCTCGACCCGCTGGTGCTCCCCCTAGCCGACAGCGGATCGGTCCGACCCCGTCCCGGCTCGCCTGACGACCCCGGGGAGATCCAGCCCGACCACGCCGCCCTCCCGCCCCACGTGCGCGGGCACGGCCTGTTCACCCTCCCCTACGGGCCGGTGCGCTCGGGAGTCTTCGAGACGGTGGAGTACCTCCTCGAGACGTTCGGCGAGGACATCCCCCACCTGCACACCCGGGTGCACCACAAGCACCGGGGGATCGAGCGCCGCTTCGGCGATCTCGCGTTGGCCGACGGGGTGCTGCTCGCCGAACGGGTCGAAGGCACCGTGTCGGTGGCCCACGCGTCGGCGTTGTGCCAGGCGGTGGAAGCGATCGCCGGAGTCGAGCCGCCACAGCCGGCCCAGCTGCTGCGGGTGGCCCACGCCGAGCTGGAGCGCATCGCCCACCACCTCGACTCCATGGTCCGCCACAGCGAAGGGGCAGGGCAGGCGGTGGCGTTCGCCCGGTTGACCACCCACAAGGAGAAGGTCCTGCGCCTGCGGGCCAGGCTGTGCGGCAGTCGGTTCGGGCGGGGCGTGATCGTCCCCGGCGGGGCAAGCGGCCCCCCGCTGTGCCCGGTGGACGACTTCTTGGGCGACCTGGCGCACTTGTCCCGGTCGATCGCCTCCGACGTGGGGGCGCTCATGGCCACCCCGTCGTTCCTCGACCGGCTCCGATCGACCGGCATCGTCTCACCGGAGGTGGCGGCCGCCCACGGAGCGCTCGGGCCGGTCGGGCGCGGCTCGGACCTGGCCGAGGACGTCCGGGTGTCACGCCCCTACGGCGCCTACCGCGTCCTCGACGTCGACCCGGCCCCCGCTTCGGCGACCGGCGACGCGCTCGCCCGCCAGCAAGTGCGGGTGCACGAGATCGAAGCGTCGGTCCACCTGGTCGAACAGGCGCTGCACCAGCTGAAGGGCTCGAAGGGCCCGTGGCGGGTGGAAGGAGCGTGGACCGCAGCCGACGGTTCGGCGCTCGGCTGGGCCGAGGCCCCCCAAGGTGAGCTGCTCTACCTGGTGACCATGGAGGGCGGCCGCCTGGTACGGGTGAAGCCGCGGACTGCCTCGTTCCACAACCTGGCCCTGTTCTCCTCGGCGTTCCGAGGTGACATCTTCACCGACTTCGCCTTCATCGAGGCCAGCTTCGGCCTGTCGATCGCCGGGGTGGCGGGCTGATGCCGTGGATCACCCGGGGGCTTCGCGACGGCATCGTCACCACCCGCTACCCCCGCCGACCCGACGGGTATGGCGACGGGTTCCGGGCCGCGGTCCGCGTGCTTCGCTCTGGCACCACCGACCCGGCGGCCGGCACCAGGGGCGCCGCCGGCGCGTTGGCCAGGCTGTGCCCCACCGGGGCCATCGTCGAGGACACGGACGGCGTGCACCTCGACCGGGGGCGCTGCATCGTCTGCGGCGCGTGTGTCGCCGCCCGGCCCGATCGGTTCGCCTTCGTCTCCGAGGTGGAGACCGCCGCCCTCTCCCGCCACATGCTGGTGGCTCCCGAGAGCGACGACGAGGCACTGGCCCGCCTGCGGGCCGATCTGGCCGACCGGACCCGCGCGCTCCGCCGTTCGATCCACATCCGCCACGTCGACGCCGGCTCCGACGGCGCCGAGGAGTGGGAGGTTGCCGCGCTGACCAACCCGGTCTACGACGTGGCCAGGCTGGGGATCTTCTTCACCGCCAGCCCCCGCCACGCGGACCTGCTCCTGGTCACCGGCGTGGCAACAGCCGGCATGGCCGAACCGTTGCGCCGCACGTACGAGGCGATGCCCGATCCGAAGATCGTCCTCGCCGCCGGCACCGACTCGGTGAGCGGCGGCTTGGTGCACCCCACCTACGCCACCCGGGGCTCGGTCGCCGGGGTGCTCCCGGTCGACGTGTGGGTGCCCGGCTCCCCGCCGAGCCCTTTCAGCCTGCTGCACGGCATCCTCCTCGCCATGGGCCTGCTGCCCGAGCGCTCCGACCGGCTCGACACACGCGTCGTCGGCCAGCCGGCGCAGGACGACCCCCTCACCGGGAGGGACAGGCAGTGACCGGCGGCCTGCTGCTGGCCGGCGTGGTCATCTGGGCGCTCGGTGCGGCGTGGGACCTGACCGTCGGCGCCGAGCGCACCTGGGCCCGAGTGGCGCCCTATGCGGCGGCGGCGGTCGCCGGCGGCCTGGTCACCGCAGCCGGGGTGCAGATGGTGCTCACGACCCCACGCACCGTAGACCTCGGCACGACGCTCGGGCTGGGGGAGACCTCGCTGCGCCTCGACCCGCTGGCCGGGCTGTTCCTCACGCTCACCGCCGGGCTCGGCGCGGCGGTGTCGCTGTGCATGGCCAGCTGGGTCCGCACCGCCGGCCGGGTCCGGGGCCACGGCACAGCAGCCGGCTACCTGCTGCTGCTGGGCTCGGTGACGACGGTGATCGTAGCTGGCGACGCCTTCACCTTCCTCTTCGGCTGGGAGTCCATCACCGTCGCCTTCCTCGTGCTGACCTCGGTCTCACGGCGCCAAGCCGCGGCAGCCACCAGCAGCTGGGTCACCGCCGGACTGGGCAAGATCAGCGGGGCCGCCCTGCTGATCGGGTTCTTGCTGCTCGCGGCCCACAGCCACAGCCTGCAGCTGGCCAGCTGGGCCCGGATCGGCCCCGGCGACCTCCACGACGTCGCCTACGCGCTGGTGGTAGCGGGGTTCGGCGCCAAGGTGGGCCTGGTGCCATTCCAGGTGTGGCTGCCGGTGGGCTATCCGAGCGCGCCGGGCCCCGCCCGGGCAGCCATGGCCGGGGTGGCGGCGAACGCCGGGTTCTACGGGCTGTGGCGGTTCCTCGGTCTTCTCGGCGCGCCGCCGGAGTGGCTGGTGATCGTGGTGCTGCTGCTCGGCGGGATCACCGCCCTGCTCGGGATCGTGTTCGCCGCCGTCCAGACCCGTCTCGACCGTGTCATCGCCTACTCGTCGGTGGAGAACGCGGGTGTCATCGTGGTCGGCTACGGGGTCGCCCTCGCCGGCGCCGCCACCCATCACGTCGACCTGGTGGCGGTGGGCCTGCTGGCTGCCAGCCTGCAGGTCCTGGCCCACGCGGTGGCCAAGTCGGGCCTGTTCGCCTCGGCAGCCTTCTTCGAAGCCGACCGGGGCACCGACGAGATCGAGGAGCTGCGCGGCGTGGGGCGCCAGCACCACACCAGCGCCACGACCTTTGCCGTCGGCTCGCTCACCTTGGCCGGGCTCCCCCCCACCATCGGGTTCGTGTCGGAGTGGATGATCCTGGAGTCGCTCATGCAGGAGTTCCGGATCGAGGGGCTCGCAGTGCGCCTGGCCATGGCGGCAGCCGGCGCGCTGGTGGCGCTCACCGCCGGGGTGGCGGCCCTCTGCTTCGTCCGGCTGGTCGGCCTGGTGGTGCTGAGCCGCGACTACCTGCGCCGTGGCCGGCCGACCACCGTCCACGACGGGGCGATCGCCGGCCGGGCGGCCATGGGGATGCTCGGCGGGCTGTGCCTGGCCCTGGCGGCAGCGGCGCCGTGGGTGGTGCGGTTCATCGCCCATGGCCTAGCACCGGTGGTCCCCAGCTCGGTGGTGTCCGGAGCGCTGAAAGCGCCCTGGGTGCTGCAGCCCGTGTACACCAACTTCTCCATCTTGTCGCCGTCGTGGCTGTACCTGGCCATGCCCATCGGCTTGGTCGCCGTGTTCCTGGCCGCCTGGGGGCTCTCAGGGGGGCGGCTGCTGCGGATCCGGCGGGTACCGGCGTGGCGATCGGCCAGCAGCGGCGTGATGGGACCCGACCACTACAGCGCCTTCGGCTACGCCAACGTCCTGCGCCACGTGCTCGGCAACGTGCTCGGCGCCTCGCGGACCCTGGTGGCCGTCGACGGCGACAGCGTGACCCCAGAACCCGGCGCCGCGGCGGACAGGCCGCCGCACCTGGAGGTTCGCACCAAGGTGGTCGAACCCGTGGAGACGTACCTCTACCGCCCCGCCCGGGCGCTCTGGCTGGGGTTGGCCTCCTGGGCCCGGCGGCTGCAGTCGGGTCGTCTCGACGCGTACGTGGCCTACATGCTGGTCGCACTGCTCGTCGTGCTCGGTCTGGTGGCGGCACTGCGATGATGGTCGTGACCGACGTCTCTGAAGGGCTGCCCGAGCGCATCGCCGCATCGCCGGCGCTGCGGATCGTGCGCGGTCATGTCTGGCTCGACGGAGCGCCGTTCACCGGAGAACTGCCGGCGTTCTGGTCGCAGATCCGTTCCGGGGCGATCCCGACGACTACCCCGCCGGCGGTCGACGAGCTGGTTGCCGGCTTCACCGGGGACGACACCGTGCTGGCCGTGCACGTTTCGGGCGAGCTGAGCGCCACCGTGCACCACGCCCTCGAAGCGGCCAGGCAGGTCGCGGTCACCGTCACCGTCGTCGACAGCCGATCGATCGACGTCGGTACCGGGCTGGTGGTGGCTGCCGCCCACGAGGCCGCCGTGCACGGCGCCCAGCCCCACGATGCCGAGGCGGTGGCAGACCTGGCTCGGCGTGCCGCCGCCAGGCTCCACACCTTCGCCGTGGTCAACGACGTGGAGTGGCTCTACCGAAGTGGTCGTGCCGGGCTCCTGCCCAGTGCCCGGCTCTCACGGCAGCGCCCGCTGGTGCTGGCGCTGCGCGGCCGAACAGTGCTCCTGGACATGCCCAAACGCCGCGACGACGGCGTTCGCCAGCTGGCGACCCACGCCCAGGCAGTCGCTGGCCCCTTCGGGTGCTGCTGGGCCGTCGGCCACGGCGACACCCCGGACATCGACCGTGTCGTCGACCGGGTGGCCGACGCCCTGGGCGGTCCTCCGGCGCGTGTCGGGCTGCTCGGGCCGGCGGCAGGCGCCCACCTGGGCCCCGGCGCCGTGCTGATCGGCGTGCTGGCACTCGACGCACGCGCCCTGTGAGACGGCCGCCGCAGAAGCGCACCGGCAGGTGAGCCGGGTCCCCGGTGGCTCAGCGCGACGCGCCGGCACCGGGAACGCCGAGCCGGCGGATGAACCCGGGTGGCACCACCAGATCCCCGGGGCTGAGCTCGTGGACCGACGAGCGCCCCAGGCCGAGCAGAGCAGCGTCGATGCCACCGCGCAAGATGTCGAGCACGTTCTCCACACCGGCCTGGCCGCTGACAGCGAGACCCCACAGGTACGCCCTCCCGATCATCACCGCCCGAGCGCCGAGCGCAACCGCCTTCACCACGTCGCTGCCCCGGCGGACCCCGCCGTCGAGCAGCACCTCGATCTGGTCGCCGACTGCCTCGGCAATGGCCGGCAGCGCCCGGATGGTGGCCGGGGTCGAGTCCAGGTTGTTGCCGCCGTGGTTCGACACCGAGATGGCGCTCACGCCGGCGTCGACCGCCCGTCTGGCGTCGTCGACACGCATCACCCCTTTCACCATGAACGGGCCTCCCCACTCTGCTCGCAACCAGGCCACGTCCTCCCAGGTAGGAAGGGTCGACCGCATCCACTGGCCGTAGGCGCCGAAGAAGGTGGTCGGCGCCTCGTCGCGACCGGCCAGGTTCGGGACCGACAGGTCCGGCAGGTGGCCGCTGCGGGCGAAGCGCCAGAGCCACTGCGGCCGCACCAGCGCCTCAGGCGCCAGCCTCACCATGGTCTTTACGTCCAACCGCTCGGGGATGTAGGGGCTGCCCCAGTCCCGGCCCTGGGAGAACGACCAGTCCAAGGTGAGGATGAGGCCCACCACGCCGGCCTCTTTGGCCCGGGCGGTCCGGCGCGCCATGTCGTGGCGGCTACCCACCCAGTAGGTCTGGAAGAACGTCTGGGGGTTGGCGGCGACCACTTCTTCCAGCGGCTTGCTCGCAAACGAGCTCAGCCCCATGACCGTGCCGCGCGCCGCCGCGGCCCGAGCCACCGCCACCTCGCCGTCGGGGTGCACGGCTTGGACGCCGGTCGGCGAGATGATGACCGGCAGGGAGACACGCTGGCCCATGACGGTGGTGGCCATGTCCCTGGTGGCAGGCAGGCCGGCGACGTGCGGTGCGAAACCCAGCTCGCCGAAGGCAGCCACGTTGTCGTGCACCGTCAGGCCTTTCTCCGAGCCGGCCACCAGCGCGCCGTAGACGGATCTCGGGAGGCGTGCTCTGGCCCGGCGCTGGGCGACGGCGACGGTCTCGAACCACGGGTTCGTCATGGCAGGTGTCCTTCGAAGCGAGGTGGGTGGGGCGAAGCGAGGTCAGCTCGGTGCGACCGAGGAGCCCGGACGATCCGGCGGCGTCAAGGCTCGAGCCCACGCAGACGCGCCGGGGCGAACGAGCCCGGCGAGGGGGCTCTCGTCACAGGCGCTCACCGGGCGGTGAGCCCGGCCCCGCGCACGCGCCGGCGCACCGAAGGCCACCGGCACCCGCGTTGCCCCGGCGGCTCGGTGCCGCTCCCGAC
>JAJZNB010000294.1 GCA_021848085.1 Actinomycetes bacterium | reverse complement strand
GGCCGCCTCGACGTGGTTCCATGGGTCGCAGTGGCCGCCGGGGAACCACGGGATCATCCCGTCGGGTCGTTGCACCTCGGCGATGGAGGCAGCGGTGGCCGCCACCTCGGTGGCGTCGAGGATGCCGGGCACCTCGGGGATCCGGGCGCTCAGCGGCGTGGCGGCGGCGCGGCGCACGGCCTGGGCCCGCGCCGTGTCGGTGGTCGTCACGCCGGCTTCCGCAGGTAGACGACCAGGCTCTTGCCCAGCACCGGGTTGAGGAGGTGCTCCGCCGTGCGGGTCAGGCGCGGAGCACTGGTGATGTCCCACACCAGCAGGCGGTGGTAGGCCCGCACCAGCGGATGGCGGTCGCGCTGCACCCCCACCAGGCACTTGAGCCACCAGTAGGGGGAGTGCAGGGCGTGGGCGTGGTGGCTCGCCTCCAGGCGCAGGCCGACGCGCCGCAGCCGGTCCACCAGCAGCGACCGGCGGTAGATGCGGACGTGGCCGCCGGGAACGTCGTGATACTGGTGCGACAAGGCCCAGTTGACCAGCTCCGGGCCGAAGCGCGGCACGGTCACCGCCATCGTCCCCCCCGGGCGCAGCACCCGGGCCAGCTCGGCCATGGCCTCGGTGTCAGCCGGGATGTGCTCGAGCACCTCGGCGGCGATGACCCGGTCGAAGGCCCCGTCGGCGAACGGCAGGCGCAGGGCGTCGCCCTGGACCGCCCCCGCCTCGTCGCCGTCGTCGATCTCCCCGGTGTCGGCCATGGCCGCCAGGGTGTTGCGCACCTGGGTCACCTCGCCGCCGCCGGCGTCGAGCGCCACCACCCGCGCCCCCAGCCGCAGCGCCTGGTAGGCGTGGCGTCCCCCGCCGCAGCCCAGGTCGAGGAGCCGCTCACCGGGCCGCACCCCCAGCTTGGTGTAGTCGACGGTCAGCACTGGGCCTCCCGGGCCCGCCCCGCCCCGGCGGTGCCGTCGACCAGGTCGGCGGCGACCGGGTCCACCAGATCGCCGCCAGCCACATCGGCCACACCCGGCGCGGCGGCGTGCCGGGCCGGCGTCGACCCCAGCAGCTCCCGGTACTGCTCGGCGGTGCCCCGGGCGGTCGCCTCCCAGGTGAAGCGGCCCAGCACCCGCCGCCGTCCGCCCTCGCCGAGGCGCCGGGCCAGGTCCGGGTCGTCGAGCACCGTCCGCAGGGCGCCGGCCAGCGCCTCGGGGTCGTCAGGAGGCACCAGCAGGCCGGTGTCGCCACTGGTGCCGACCACCTCGGGCAGCGCGCCGCCGGTGGTGGCCACCAGCGGCACCCCGCAGGCCATCGCTTCGATGGCCGGCAGGGAGAATCCCTCGTAGAGCGACGGCACCACCGCCACCTGCGATTCGGCGTACAGGCCGGCCAGCTCCTCGTCGGAGATGCCGCTGACGCAGCGCACCACCGGACCCAGCCCCAGGCGGTCGATGGTGCGCGCCACCCGGCCGCCCTCGGTGGGCCGGCCGATGACCACCAGCTGCAGCTGGCGCTCGGTGCGGAGCTTGGCCACCGCCTCGAGCAGCGGCACCAACCCCTTCATGGGAACGTCGCTCGACGAGGTCACCATGATCCGTCCCGGCACCGTGGCCCGCTCGGGGCGGGGCCGGAAGACCGTGTGGTCGACGCCGACGGGGACGACCGTCATGCGGCCCGGGTCGACCCCCATCTGCTCGGCGATGTCGTGCTTGGAGGACTGCGACACGGTGACGATGCGCGGCAGCTGCCGGGCCACCCGGATCTGCATCTTGAGGAACCCGAACCAGCGCCGTTGGGCCAGGCGGGCGCGCAGCCCTTCGGCGTGCGACAGCGCCAGCTGGCGGTCGACGGTGATGGGGTGGTGCAAGGTGGTGAGCAGCGGCCAACCGTCGCTGAGCATGCCGAGCAGCCCCGAGCCCAGGCACTGGTTGTCGTGGACGAGGTCGAAGTCGGCGCGCCGGGCCCCCAGCAGCCGGCGAGCCCGCAGCGAGAAGGTCCGCGGCTCGGGGAACCCGGCGCTGCACATGACGGCGAGCTCGAGGAGGTCCACGAGATCGTGGAGCTCGCGCGGGTGCGGCACCCGGAAGGGGTCGGGGTCACGGTACAGGTCGAGGCTGGGCACCGGGGTGAACCCGACGCCGTCGTCGAGCACCGGCCAGGGCTGGCCGGCGAACACCTCCACCGAGTGCCCGAGCCGGACCAGCTCACGGGCCAGGTGCCGGGTGTAGACACCCTGACCGCCACAACGTGGGTTGCCTCGGTAGACGAGATAGGCGATGCGCAAACCGCCGGGCCGAGGCGGCAGCGGAGCCACCCGAGGGGGGATCTCGATGTGCCGGCTGCGCTCCCACGACCGGCGCACGTCCGCCACGCGATGCCGGATGGAGTCAGGCACGTCCGCCTCCGTCCTCTACGACCATGGCCGCTTAGCCTCCCCCGCCGGAGCCGCCGAGTGCAAACGGGCCGATCGACCCGCCGTCAGCCCAGACCGAACCACGATCTGACGCTCAGCACCACCAGCACCAGCGAGAAGCCGCCGACGGCGACCAGCGAGACGGTGCCGACGACCCGCCCCAGCACGCCGTTGGCCGCCGGGCCCAGCAGGCTGCGGCGGTTGGCCAGGATCAGCACGAAGCCCAAGGTGAACGGGGTGATCAGACCTTCGAGGACCTGCACGTTGACGATGAGGTGGATCAGGTTGCCCGGGACCAGCACCACGAAGGCGCCGATGGCGATCTGCAGGCTGAACAGACCGAGGAACAGCGGCGCCTGGCGGAAGCTGCGCGACACCGACCGCTCCACCCCGATGGCTTCCGCCAGGGCGTACGACGTCGACAGCGGCACCACCGCCGCCGCCAGCGCCGAGGCCCCGAGCAGCCCGAGGCCGAACAGCGTCTCGGCGCCGGCCCCGGCCACCGGCCGCAGAGAGCGGGCCGCCTGAGCCGCCGACTGCAGCGGCCCGGTGCCGCCGATGGCCGCGGCGGTGGCGATGATGATGCAGACCGAGATGACGTCGGAGACGACGGCGCCGCTGATG
The DNA here is from genome assembly GCA_021848085.1 of Actinomycetes bacterium. Lineage (GTDB taxonomy): Bacteria > Actinomycetota > Acidimicrobiia > Acidimicrobiales > UBA8190 > JAJZNB01. Next base: position 31,693 of record JAJZNB010000294.1, on the reverse strand, counting down.
GCGTCGAAGCGGGTGAGGCGGTACTCCTCGGGGCCGACCCCCCGGTCGACCACCGCCCCGGCTTCGTACAGCTGGATGTAGGGGGTGATGGTGGTGCCGACCAGAGCCACCCCCAACAGCACGAACCCCCTGGTGCCGAGGAAGTGGGGGAACACCAGGTCGGCGCCGGCCGTCCGCCAGGCCGGATGGCCGAAGAGCATCGCCAGCGGGTAGGCGAGGAACCCCAACGACAGCAGCAGGAACACCCGCTCGGCGTAGCGGTACGAGCCGAACAGCACCAGCACCCAGATGGCGGCGGCGGCGATCGGCACCGACACGTACCGCGACACGCCCCACAGCCCGAAGGCGGAGGCGATGCCGGCGAACTCGGTCACCACCAGACCGACGTTGGCGATGGCGAAGCACACCATGGCGAACGCCGTCCACCGCAGGGAGAACTCCTCGCGGATGAGGGCCGCCAGCCCCTTGCCGGTGTGGGCGGCGAGTCGGGCCACCATCTCCTGCACCGCCACGTAGAAGACGGTGACGACGGCCATGAAGAACAAGGTGCGGTAGGCGAACTGTGCCCCGGCCGAGGCGTAGGTGAGGACCCCGCCAGCGTCGTTGCCGGCGCTGGCGGCGATCAGCCCCGGTCCGATGGCAGCCAGGTAGACGAACAGCCGACGCCGCCGGGACCGGCCGCCAGAAGGGGAGGCGCCGGCGGCGAGGCCTGCCGGCGCTGCACTGGGAGCGGCGGGCGACGCTCCGGGAACGGCGGGGGACGGGCCGGAGCCCCGTCGCCCGCCGGCCGGGACCGGGTCGGTGCCCTCGGACTCGGTGGTGGGGGGGCTCATGGCACCAGCCGCGTCACTGCAGCAGCCGCGGGAAGCGGGCCCGGCCGCGCACCGGCAGCAGGGCGTCGACGACGTCGTCGGCGAGGATCCTGCCGACCGGTCGGCCGTCGTCGACGACGAGCAGCGACAGCCGGCGGGCCTCGACGAAGCGGGCGGCCACGTCGGCCAGGCCGGCGCCGGGGGGAACGGTCACGGTCTCCTCGTGCTCGACGAGCTGGCCCAGGCGCGCCGACCCTGCGGCCAGGGCCACGTCGAACAGCGGCAGGTCCCACACGAGGCGTCCGTTGGCGTCCACCACGGCCACGGCGTCGACGTCGTGGCGGTGCTCCGCCAGCTCCCCCAGGCGGCGGCGCACGTCGTCGACGGTGTCGTCGGTCGTGGCCACCACCAGCAGCGTGGTCATGATGCCGCCGGCCCGGTCCTCGGGGTAGTCGAGCAGGACGCTGAGGCGCTCGGCGGCCGCCGACGTCATCCGGGTGAGCAGGTCGTCGCGGTCGTCGCGGTCCAGGTCGCGCAGCGCGTCGACAGCTTCGTCGGGCTCCATCTGCTCCACCAGGGCGGCCGCCCGGCCGGGATCGACCTCGCGCAGCAGGGTGCGGACCTCCTCGGGGTCCATCTCCTCGAGGGCGTCGGCGGCCTCGGCCGGGTCGAGGACGTCGAGCAGCTCGGCGCGGGCGGGCCGCTCGAGGTCCTCGAGGAGGTCGGCCAGCTCGCCGGGCCGCAACCGGTGCAGCCCGTCGTTGGAGGTCCGCAGCCGCACCTCCGACGGCTGGCGCCCCGACTCGCCGAAGGGCTGGATGGCCGACCAGTCGATCACCCGCTCGGGGGTCGGCCGCCGCCGCCAGCGGGCCGGGCCGAGCCGGCGCCACAGCGAGTGGAGGCTGACGTCGACACCGACCAGCCGGATCCGCCCCAGCACCTGGGCCAGGTACAGGTCGGCCGCCCGGATCACCTGCACCCCGTCGGTGTCGACCAGCTGGTGGTCGAGCACGTCGCGACACAGCATCACCTCGCCGGGCCGACGCTCGAAGTCGCGCAGGTCGAGGCGGCTCGACGCCAGGCGGACCTCGCCCCACTCGAGGCGGTCGACGGAGGCAGCGTCGACGAAGGCCAGGCGGCGCCCGACCCGGACCACCAGCCCGGTCACCGGAGGATAGGTCTGACCGTCGGACCAGCGGGCCACCACGTCGACCAGGTGGCCGATCTCGGCGCCGGCCTGGTTGAGCACCGGGCGGCGCTGCAGCCCTGCCGCCGACACCAGCGACTCGGCGACGGCGCGCGTGGCGAGGATCCGTTCGCTGCGGAGGATGCGCCGCTCGCGGTGGGATCCGCGGTGGTGCGGCGCGTGGGCTGTCGCCGGCGCCGGCGCCGAGGGGAAGGTGGCGGCATGGGCCATCGGGCGTCCTTCGGAGCTCGGCCCACCGGCACGGCGGGCGGGGACAGGTCAGGTAGCTCCCCGTGCACACGCATCGGCCGTCGGCGGCGCCGACAGCGCCCGTTCAGGGCGCAGCGGCCAGCTCAGCGGTGACCGTCGGGCGCGGGAGGCCGGGCATGGTCCGGACGGCCGCAACTGGGGGGTTCGCCCTTGTTCTGCACCGGCATCACCTCCTCTGCGCCTCCCCGGCGCCGACCTGCGCCGACGTCGCACCTGGTGTCCAGGTACTTCCAAGGCTACCCGATGCTGCACCCGAGCCGGTCCCTGGCCTTCGCCACGAGCCGGTCATCGGGGCAGGGCGGCGAGGAGCTGTCGGTGCCACTGGTCGGGTGAGGCGATCGGCCACGGGCGGCCCGGTGGCACCTCGCCGGCCAGCACCGACTCCACCGCGGCGCGCACGGCCCCCGGTTCGGCCCGGCAGGCCAGCGCTCCGCCATGGGCCAGCTCCAACAGCAGGTTCTCGCGGCCGTGGCCGGGCACGGCGTCGAGCAGCACCAGTGGCCGCCCCACCACCCGGGCCTCGTGGCAGGTCTGCCCCGCGGTGGTCACCACCACGTCAGCGGCCGCCATCAGCTCCGGCATCCGGTCGCTGTAGCCGAAGGGGACGATGCCGGGGCCGGCGGCGAGACCGGACCGGCCGGCGCCGGCGGACCTCCCGGGGCCGGCGGGGCCGGCGGGGAAGGTGCCAGCCGCCCGCTGCAGCCGCTGCTCCAGCTCCTGGCTGCGGCCGGCGACGGCCAGCACCTTGCAGCCGGCGGCAGCCACGGCGCGGGCCAGACGTTCCAGGGGGGCGCCCCCCCACCCGCCGGCCGACAGCAGCACCCATGGCGCCGCGTCGTCGTTCGCCGCGGCGCCGAGAGCCTGGCGGGCCTGGTGGCGCGACGGCGCGGCGTAGAACGCGCCGCGCACCGCCGGAGCGATGCGGACCACATCCGCCCCCGGCTGGTACTGGCGGACGGTGCCGGCGGCCACGTCGGAGAAGACCAGGTAGCGGTCGATGCCCGGGTGCACCCACAGCCGGTGGGCTGACGCGTCGGTGCAGACCACCACCGTGGGGACGCCGGGCAGCTCGGGGCGCAAGCGGGCCAGCGCCCCGGCCCCGGTGGCGAACACCGCCACCAGCAGATCCGGGGCGAAGGCCTCGACCTGCCTGCGCAGGCGCGGCACCAGGCGCCGGGTGGCGGCCCGGTCCATGGCGTCAGCCAGAGCCGTGCCGGCCCGCAGCTGCGAGAAGTGCAGGGCATCGTACAACGGGGCGATGCGCAGCATCCGGCGGAACACCCGCTCCCCGGCCAGCGACGCCGAGGATCCCAGCAGGGCCATGGCGTCGACCACCGAGCAGGTGCCGCCAGCGCCGGCCAGGGCGTCGGCGCACACCTCGGCCACCGAGGCATGACCCTGGCCGATAGAACCCGACACGATGAGCGACCGCCGGGGCGCGGCGCCGGCGTCGGAGGGGGGGCTCACCGGCCACCGACCAGCTCGTCGAGGGTCACCGGGGCCAGCCCCCGGGCCCGTACCTCGTCCACCAGCGGGCGCAGCACCTCGTGGGTGACGGCGGCGGTCCCCACCGGGCATGACTCGTCGTTGTCGTGCTGCAACAGGACGGCGCCGTCGGCGAGGCGCCGCTGCAGCCGCCGCAGCACCTGTGGCGGCGACGGGTCGGCGAATTCCCTGCCCCAGCCGCTCCACAGCACGGTCGACAGGCCCAGACGTCGGGCGGCCAGCACCGAACCGGCCGCCAGCTGGCCGTACGGCGGACGGAACCAGGCGGGCTGGTGGCCCAGCACCTGGCGGTAGACCGCTACAGCCTGCTGCAGGTCCCGCCACACCCACCGCGGGCCGTGCAGCAGATGGTGGCGGTGACGCTGGCCGTGCAGCCCCACCGCGTGCCCCTCGCCGCGCATGCGTCGCACCAGCTCGGGATGGGCCTCGGCGTTGGTGCCGGTCACGAAGAACGTCGCCCGCACGTCCAGGTCGGCCAGCAGCTCCAAGGTGCGGACGGTGGCCAGCGGCGACGGGCCGTCGTCGAAGGTGAGAGCCACACGGCCGGCGCCGACGGGGCCCCGCCAGCGACACAGGCCCCACGGCAGCGCCGGCGGTTGCCACGGTGCCAGCGCCCCCAGCACCGTCAGCGACGGCAGCCCGTGGAGCAGCACGGCGCCGGCCGCCACAGCCGCGATGATACGTGGCGGTCGTGACACAGGCGCTCTCCCGGGCTCGACGGCAGGGTCAGGCGGAGCGTACCCAGCCGCGGCCCGATGCACCCTCCGGACCGCCTTCACGGACCCCGCAGCGTTGGCTGGCGCCCTGCGGCGGCGGTACCGTCGAGCCATGGACCTGACCTATCCGCCCGAAGCCGAGGCGTTCCGAGGCGAGATCCGCTCGTGGCTGCAGGCGCACCTGCCCGAGGGGTGGGGCGAGCCCGGGTTCGCCATGTCGCCCGAGGAGCGCAAGGCGTTCAATGCCGAGTGGGTGAAGAAGCTGTTCGAGGGAGGCTGGATCTGCGCCTCGTGGCCCACCGAGTACGGCGGCAAGGGTCTGTCGCTGATCGAGCAGGTCGTGCTGAACGAGGAGTTCGCCCGAGCCAAGGCGCCCCTGCGGGCCGACTTCTTCGGCGACACGCTGGTGGGGCCGACCATCCTGCAGTGGGGCACCGAGGAGCAGAAGCGCGAGCTCATCCCCAAGATCCTCAACGGCTCCATCGCCTGGTGCCAGGGCTTCTCGGAGCCCGACGCCGGCAGCGACCTGGCCTCGCTCAAGACGCGGGCGGAGCTCGACGGCGACGAGTGGGTGATCAACGGGCAGAAGGTGTGGACCACCCAGGCCCAGTACGCCGACTACATCTTCTTGCTGGCCCGCACCGACCCCGACGCCCCCAAGCACAAGGGCATCTCCTACCTGCTGGTGCCCATGAAGCAGCCCGGCGTCGAGGTGCGGCCCATCCAGCAGATCGACGGGTCCTCGGAGTTCAACGAGGTGTTCTTCCAGAACGCTCGCTGTCCCAAAGACAACGTGGTCGGTGGGGTCAACAACGGGTGGGCGGTGGCCATGACCACCCTGGGCTTCGAGCGAGGCGCCTCGGCCACCACCGGGCACCGCCGCTTCGCGCGTGAGCTCGACCAGATCATCGAGGCGGCCCGCCGTGTGGGCAAGGTGTCGGACCCGCTGGTGCGCCAGGCGCTGGCCAAGGCCTGGTCGAAGGTCAAGATCATGGAGATCAACGGCTACCGCAGCCTGACCGACGCCCTCAACGGCACCCACACCACCGCCGCCTTGGGTGCCACCAACAAGATGTTCTGGTCCGAGTACCACCGCGAGACGATGAACCTGGCCATGGACATCCTTGGGCCCGAGAGCCAGATCCTGCGCGGCGGGGGTGACATCGCCAGCGACCCCGAGGAGGGAGCACTGGGGCGACGGGGCAAGCCCAGCTATCCGGTCGACGAGCTGCAGGCCGCCTTCTTCTTCTCACGGTCGGAGACGATCTGGGGCGGCACGGCGGAGATCCAGCGCAACATCGTCGGTGAGCGCGTGCTGGGCCTGCCCAAGGAACCCAAGGCGGCGGGCCACTAGGAGCCAGGGGCGGCGCCCTGCGCAGCGGCGGCGAGCCTGCCCGAGAAGCGGGCTAGAAACGAGGTACGTAGCCGCCTTGGCCCAAGGCGGCCGACTCGAACGGGTCGACGCTCTCGTCGACCCCGCCGGTCACCTCGACCACCCAGGGCAGGCGGCCCTTCAAGATCCGCTCCACGCCGCCCTGCAAGGTGGCCGAGGAGATGGCGCACGAGCTGCACGCCCCGACCAGCTGCACCTCGACGGTGCCCGCCTCCACGTCGAAGTCGAGCAGCTGCAGGTCGCCGCCGTCGGCCTGCACGGCTGGGCGCATCAGGTCGATGAGCTCCCGCAGCTCCGCCGTCCGCTGCGCCCGCTCCTCGTCGCCGAGCACAGCGGCCGGGCCCGGATGATCGTCGCCGCCGGCCACACCTCCGACCTGCCCGGCCACGGCCCCAGCAGCAGCGACGTCGCCGGGATCGACGGTGCGGTCGACGTCGCCGGGATCGACGGTGCGGTCGACGTCGCCGGGATCGACGGTGCGGTGGGCGGTCGGATCGTGATCCACCGCTCCATTCTGCCGTGCCCGGCCGCACCTCATGCCCGCGGCTGGCCCAGAGCCGCCCGGTGGGAGCCGCCGGCGATGAGATGACATGGATCGGCAACCCATCACGTGACACGGCCTCCCGCGAACACCGAGCCTGGGTGGCCTCATGGCATACCATGGGGTGTGGCCACCGCGCTCTCCACCGACGCCGTCAGACCGCGGGCCGCTCCGATGGGCGGGCTGGGTTTGGTCCTGCCCACCATCCCCCAGGACTCCGCGGTGCCCGACGCCGCCCAGCTCGGCAGGATCTGCCGGTCGGCCGAGGCGGCAGGCGCCAGCGCCTTGTGGGCGGTGGACCACCTCTTCTGGCACGGGCCGGTGCTCGAGTGCCTGGCTGCGTTGACCGTCGCCGCCACCTGCAGCGAGCGGGCCGTGATCGGATCGTGCGTGCTGCAGCTGCCGTTGCGGCGGACGGCGGCGGTGGCCAAGCAGGTGACCGCCATCCGTCAGCTCGGCGGCGACCGCGTGGTGCTCGGCGTCGGCGTCGGCGTGCACCGAGGCGAGTACGAAGCAGCCGGTGTGGCATACAGCGGCCGGGGGCGACGCCTCGACGCCGGCATCGACGAGCTGCGCCGGCTGTGGGCCGGGCACCCCTGCGGCGAGAACCCAGCCGAGCGACCGGCCTCCAGCGCCCCCGCCGACCGCTACCGGCAGCTGCCGGCGGGGGCCCCGCCGCCTGTCTGGGTCGGCGGCTCGAGCGAGGCGGCGCTGCGCCGGGCCGTGCAGCGTGGCGACGGGTGGATCCCCCTCTTCGTCGCCCCCGACGACTACCGCCTGGCGATGGACCGGCTCGACAAGGAAGCCGAGCGGGTCGGGCGCGACCCCCGCGGCATCGCCCGGGCCATCACCACCTTCGTATCGGTGGGCGGCGACGACGCCCACCAGCGAGGCTGCGAGTGGCTCGGTTCGCTCTACCGCCTGCCCCCCAAGGCCTTCGCCCGCCACCTGGTGGCCGGCGACGCCCGCAGCTGCGCCGGGCAGCTGGCCCGATGGGTCGAGGCCGGTGCCGAGCACGTCGCCGTCTACATGGCGACCGACGAGCCGCTGGTAACCTTCGCAGAGCTCTCCCAACAGTTTGCCGGCATCGTCGCGTCCGGCCGTGCGCCCGGAATGGTGGCCCAATGATCGCAGTGGTGGCCCGATGAACAGACCCGTCGTGAGCGTCTCCGGCGTCGGCATGACCACACTGGCCCGCCGCGACCTGCCGGTCGAGGAGCTGGCCCGCCAGGCCGCGCTGGCTGCCCTGGCCGACGCCGACCTGCTCCCCTCGGAGGTTGGGCTGGTCGTGCTCGGCAACGCCGCCGGCGGCCGCCTGTGCGACCAGGGCTGCATCCGGGGGCAAACCTGGCTCCGCGATGTCGGGCTGCAGGGCGCGCCGATCGTCAACGTCGACAACTCCTGTGCCGGAGGCTCGAGCGCTCTGCGCCTGGGCCACCTCGCCGCCCTCGGCGGGGAGTCACCGGTCCTGGTGATCGGGGTCGAGAAGATGTGGACCGGCAGCCGGGCGCAGACCCTCGCCGGGGTCGAAGACGGGCTCCCCGCCGCCGAGCGGGTCGCCATGCACGCCGAGCTCGACAACCCGGCCGGCAGCGTCCTGATGGGACTCAACGCCTCCTGGCTCGAGCGCCAGATCATCGAGCGCGGCACCACCTTGGTCGAGGTGGCGGCCACCGCGGCCAAGGCCCGGCGCTGCGCGGCCCGCAACCCGTTGGCCCAGTGGCAGAGCGAGGTGAGCGTGGAGGAGGTGCTGGCTTCCGCTCCGGTCGCCGGGCAGCTGACCCGCCTGATGTGCTCCTCGTTCACCGACGGGGCGGCGGCGGCGGTGCTCCAGGCCGGGGCGCTGCCCGGGGCGCCTCGGGTGCTGGCCAGCGTGGCCCGCTCCGGCAACGGCGACCTCGACTACCACGACCGGCTGGCGGAGACGGCCGAGGCCACCTGGAAGGCGGCCGGTGTCGGGCCCGACGACATCGACGTGGTGGAGCTCCACGACGCCACCAGCGCTGAAGAGCTCTACGCCCTCGAGTCCCTCGGCTTCTTCGCCCCCGGGCAGGCGGGTCGGGCGACCGCCGCCGGCCAAACCGACGCCGGAGGGTCTGCGGTGTGCGTCAACCCCAGCGGCGGCCTGGTGGGCCGCGGCCATCCCTTGGGAGCCACCGGCCTGTGCCAGCTGGCCGAGCTGACCCTTCACCTGCGGGGACAGGCCGGTCACCGCCAGGTGGAGGGAGCCCGACTGGCCCTCTCCGTCAACACCGGCGGGATCATCGGCGGTGACGCCGGCTTCGTCGGCATGCACGTCCTCGAGGCGTCGTGATGCCCGGGGCGCGCATCACCGGCTGGGGCATGGCCGTGCCTGACAAGGTCGTGACCAACGACGACCTTTCGGCCACCCTCGACACCAGCGACGCCTGGATCACCGAGCGCACCGGCATCCGCGAACGCCGCATCGGCGGCACCACCTCCGGGCTCGGCATCGAAGCGGGCAGGCTCGCCTTGAAGCACGCCGGGCTGACCGGCGACGACATCGACGTGCTGGTGCTGGCCACCACCACCCCCGACGCCATCGTGCCGGGCACCTCGGCCACCGTCGAGGAGGGCCTCGGCATCGCCGGCGGCGCCTTCGACCTCAACGCGGCATGTTCGGGCTTCGTCTACGGCCTGGTGGCAGCCCACGGGCTGATCCTGGCCGGGGCCCGCCGGGTGCTGCTCATCGGCTCCGAGACGCTGTCGCGCATCACCGACTGGGACGACCGGTCGCTGGCGGTCCTGGTCGGCGACGGCGCCGGGGCGGTGGTCCTCGAGGCCACCGACGGCCCCACCGAGCTGCTCGGCTGGCACCTGGGTGCCGACGGCTCGCTGCGGCACCTGCTCAAGTGCGACCACGGCGGCTACCTGTACATGAACGGCAAGGAGATCTTCCGCCATGCCGTGCGGGCAGTCATCGACTCGTCCACCATCGCCCTGCAACGGGCAGGGCTGACGCCCGCCGACGTCGATCTGTTCGTCCCCCACCAGGCCAACGCCCGCATCATCACCGCGGCGGCGCAACGGCTGGGGATCAACCCGGAACGCTACGTGGTGACCATCGACCGCTACGGCAACACGTCGTCGGCGTCGATCCCGCTGGCGCTGGTGCACGCCCTCAACGAAGGCCGACTGGAGCCGGGGCACACGGTGCTCCTGTCGGGGTTCGGCGGCGGGATGACGTGGGCGAGCGCCGTGCTGCGGTGGGGCGGGTGACGCCAGGCGGCCATCGTCCTGTGCTGGTGCTCCTAGCCGCCGGCCTGGCCAAGCGCTTCGGCGGCGCCTGCAAGCCGCTGGCCCCGTTGGGATTGCAGGGCGAGGCGGTCATCGACCTGACCGTCGGCGACGCCCGACGGGCCGGGTTTGGTGACGTGGTGCTGGTCCTCGGCCCCCAGACCGGCCCGGCCATCGAGTACCACGTGCGGCGGACCTGGCCGGCGTCGGTGCCGGTGTCGTTCCCGGTGCAGGAGGTGCCGCTGGGCACGGCGCACGCCGTGCTGTGCGCCCGGCGCCACATCGGTGAACGACACTTCGCCGTGGTCAACGGCGACGACGTCTACGGGGCCGACGCCCTCGGCGTGCTGGCCCGCCATCTCGACACCGAACCGTCCGAGCACGCCCTGATCGGCTTCCGTCTCGACGCCAGCGTGGCCACCGACGAGCCGGTCACCCGTGGCACCTGCCAGGTCGGTGACGACGGGCTGCTGCTCGCCATCGCCGAACGCAAGCTGGTGCAACGCCAGCCCGACGGGACGTTCCGGGCCGGCGACGGCCGCCAGCCCGAGCAGCTGCCGGGTGACACGCCGGTGTCGATGAACTGCTGGGGGCTGCGCCCCACGGTGTGGCCGGTGCTCGAGGAGGCGGTGCGTGGCAGCCATCCCGAGGTCGCCGCCGACGGGACGCTGGCGGCTCCGGTGCAGGCCGATCACGAGGTGCTGCTCCCCGAGGTGATCGGCGCCATGGTAGAGGGTCGCACCACCGGCGGTGTCCAGCCCGTGCGGGTGCTGCGCGACGATGGGCGCTGCGTCGGCATCACCCACGCCGAAGACCTGCCGGTCGTCCGGGCCGAGCTGGCCACCATGGTGGCCCGGGGCCTGCGACCGGCTGACCCTTGGGAGGGTGTGCGCTGAGCGGCACCTCTTCGGCGGGCAGCGTGCGCTGGCGGGTGCTGGTGTCGGGGCGGGTCCAGGGGGTGGGCTTCCGGGCCTCGTGCGCCCACCGGGCGCACCAGCGGGGTCTGTCAGGATGGGTGCGCAACCTTCCCGACGGCCGGGTCGAGGCCGAGCTGCAAGGCGAGCCCGACGCGGTGGCGGCCGTGGCCGGCTGGTGCCGGCAGGGACCGGTCCTGGCCCGGGTGGAACGGGTCGACATCGTCGAGCTGGCCCCGCTGGCCGGCGCCGACGGCTTCCACGTCCGCTGACCGGCGAGTGGCAGGCCCGGATGCGCCGGCCCCACCCGGCTCCTCGGCCCGACGCGGCGAGGCCCCGAGTAGCCGACCGGCTGACGCCGCCCGGGCTCCTCGGGGCCCACACCGACGGTGGCCGGCTGCCCGCAGCCCCGGGGTCGGACGACCCCCGGCCGGGCCACGCCTCGGGCGGTCCCAGGGAACCACCGAGGCGCCACCAGCCACCTCGCCGGTGAGCTCCTGCCCTGCGGCACGTGCGGCCGGCGGCCCGAGGGCCGGGCGTCGCTGCGCCACGGGGCGTTGCTCACTGACTGGAGACACTGTGCGCTTGCTGACGCCGCGAATCAAGGGCTCGACACGATATCCCGACGTTGTCCGGAGAATCTTCGGCGTGATCCCCAGAGCGCCGCGGGTTGTCCCCAGCCTGGCTCGCCATGTCCCCAAGTCATCCCCATCCGGGCTGCCGCGGGGAGGATCAGCTGGCGGCAGAGAGCCCACCCAGCCGCACCGCCGGGGTCCGGTTGGCGGCGTCGGCACCGGCAGCCCCGTCGCAGCTCAGCTCGGTCACGGCCGCAGCCAGCTGCGGCCGTGTCAGTGCCCTGCGCTCGAGCCACCACCCTCCGGTGGCGATCACCATCCCGACGATGCCCGCCGCCCCCCAGTTCGGCCACGGCCGGCTCGGCCCCCAACGCCTGCCGCGTCGCGCCGAGCGCGGCCGCCGATCATCGCTTCGCCACCGCTCATCGGGTCACCCGCCGCGTCGAGGGGGACGAGGTGACCCTGGAGCACGCTGCCGGGGAAAGCCGCCGATCCCACCGATGCCCACGTCATCGCCCGGTTTCGGTGCGCCACCTGGACACCACCTTGCGCCATCGCGGGCCAACCCGTCCGTGCCAGGCGTCGGAGCCGCGCAGGCGCGCCTGGCGCCACGGGTCGATGGGCCGCTCGGGAGGGCTGTCGGGGCTCTTCTCGACCACCAGAGCCAACGAGGTGGTGACGTAGCTCGACACCATGGTCTTGAGATGGACGTTGGTGAACGGCGGCACGTCGACGTGGCGATCGGACACCGAGCTGCCGGTGTCGAAGTCGACGTCGATGCGGTCGCCCCAGTGGCGCAGCTGCCGGACGATCCAGTCGATGTCGCGCCGGCGGAACACCACGGTGGGGCCCCACGTGACGGTGGACCGGTTCGAAGAGACGTTGAACTCGGTGGTGTGCACGGCAACCCCGCCGGGTCGTAGGCAGCCCATCTGGCGGAGGAGGAACTCCTGGCCCCGCTCGATGGTGCCCAGGTGCTCGAAGGCGCAGGCCGACCAGGTGAAGTCGAAGCCGCGCAGGTCGTCGGGGATCCGGTTCATGTCCACCGGCTGGAACGACACCCGCTGGGCGAACTGGTCAGGGTCGCACAGCCCGGCCCGGTTGAGGTCGGCCAGGGCCGCGGCGTGCTGCCCGCCGGCCACCCAACCGGCCTCGGTGGCCTGCGCCACGTCGAGATCGGTGGCGACGATCTCACATCCCAGGCTGGCGAACAGCGACGGGAGCGGGTCGTTGCCGACCCCGAAGCCCAGGCCCCGGCGACCCGGCTGCAGCATGCCACGCTCCGACAGCGCCTCAATGATGAACAGCCACTCCCACAGCTTGCGGTGGACGAGGACCGGCAGGCCCGAACCGCCGTGGTCCCACGCCGGCCGGATCCGCTCGGCCCAGCTGACGAAGCGGTCCGACGTCAGCGAGGCTTCGGTGCACAGCGAGGAGCGCAACCGACCGTCTGCCATGACGACGATGGTAGTGATCCGGATGTCGCTCCCCCGGCAGGCCTCGCCTGGAGGCGGCTCCGCCGGCGCGGGCTCCCCCAGCCAGAGACAGACCCCCGTCACCGTCGCCCGGCAACGGGCGGCTCCGATGCCTGATCTCAGCCAGGGTGGCAGATGAGACAGATCTGGGAGCGGTGCCCTCAGTCGACCGGCAGCTGGGCCAGCAGGGCGCTCTTGCGCTCCTCGTAGGTGTCGAAGTCGATGATGCCGGCGTCGAAGTCCCGGTGGGCCTGTTCCACCTGCTCCAACAGGACGTGCGGGTCCACGGACGCCGCGGCATCGTCGGCGCCGGGGGCGGACTGGGCTTCGCGGCTTTGGCGACGCTCGCGCTTGGCGGCCGCCTTCGCCTGCTTGTCGCGATCCCGTTGGAGCTTGGCGAAGCTGGTGCGCTGTGTAGCCATGGTCCTCCCTTCTGCCGGCATGTCGTCGTGGCCGGCACCGACGGACGCACCCGAACGGCACGCGTCGCCGAGACCGGCGGGATGCCGAACCAGACGAGGCCCGCGCCTGACGAAGCGCCACCGACGCGGACGAGCCGAGCGAAGGTCGCTGCGGCATGACCAAGCCTACCCGGTGCCGCTCTCAGCACCGCCCCGCGTCGGTTCGGGGCGCCCTCAGGTGGCCGCCATGCCGACGATGGGACGGTTGAGCTTCACGTCCCCGGCCGAACCCCGGAAGTACACGCCGAAGGAGAAGATGCCGCCGTCGGACGCCACCTCCCAATAGCCGCCTCCGGGCCCGGCCGCCATGCCCACCATCGGCGCGTTGAGCCGCTGGCCGCCCATCGACCCGTGGAACGGCGCGTCGAAGGAGAAGATCCCCCCGTCAGACGCCACCTCCCAGTACCCGCCGGTGGCCGGATCGCTGGCCATGCCCACCATCGGCGCGCTGAGCCGCTGGCCGCCCATCGACCCGTGGAAGGCGGCGTCGCCGTAGGTGAAGATGCCCCCGTCGGAGGCCGCCAGGCGGTACCCCTCGGTGGAGCAGGGCGGCGTGTCGGGGAGGCAGGCGCCCGGTGCCGGAGCCGGCGGGATGGCTGACCCGGTCAGCTGCGGATCGTGGTGGAACTGGGGCCAGGCGCCGGTGCCGACGCCGTTGGGGCTCGACGCCACGTGATAGACGGCGATGAATCCCTGGGTGTTGTCGGGGCTGGCCGCCCCGTAGGTGCCTGCCACCACGATGTCGTCCCCGACTCCGCTGGGGTCGGGCACGATCAGCGGCGTGTTGTCCATGGCCAGGTTGGCCGGGTTCGGGTCGCCGGCCCACGTGCCCCCGGCGTCGTTGAGGCCGATCCCCTCGGTGGCCACCACGGCACCGCTGCGCCCGTCGAGGATGTCGAAGCCGAAGCCGCTGGCCACCACCACGTCCTGGTAGCCGGTGCCGAAGTCGGCGGTGGCGACACCGCCGGTGATGACGTTCGGGTTGCCGGTCGAGCCGGGCGGTTCGGGCAGCGTGACCGGGCCCCACAAGGTGTCTCCCGTCGGCCCGAAGGCGTAGACCACCCCGCCGGTGCGCTGTCCCAGCGCGGTCAGGGTCGGCTCCACCACGTCGAGCTGGCCGTTGCCGGTGAGGTCGGCCAGCGCCGGGGAGGGCTCGGTGTAGCCCCCGAGGTGGCGTTCCCACAGGACCCTGCCGGTGGCGGCGTCGACGGCGGTGAGACCATCGGCGTCGGAGGCGGGATGGAAGTCCGACCAGTAGCGGCCGTGACCGTAGACGGCCACCGGGCCGGACCCGTCGAGGTTCCCCACCGCCGGCGACGAGGTGACGACCTCGTTGCTGGGATCGGTCCATCCCACCGTGCCGTCGGCGGTGACCAGGCGGGTCGAACCGCCGGTCCAGCTGTCGTAGGAGCCGGCGCCGGTCGAATACGAGTCGCTGCCGGCCACGATGGCCTGCGAGCCGTTGACGTTGGCGATGGCCGCCGTCGCGAAGGTGGTGTCCCCGGTCTGGATGGGCCAACCCGGCGTGGTGGCGCCGGTGGCGGCGTCGAGGGAGTAGGCGCTGCCCCCCACGGTGCCGATGACGATGCGCCGCTGCCCGGCACCCGTGTCACCGACGGCCGGGGAGGCGCTGAGGACCGGTGAGCTCCCGTAGGGACCGAACACGTCGGGCAAGGTCCGCGACCACACCACCGATCCGGTCGGCCCGAGCTCCTCGAGGCGACCCGATCCGGGGTTCAACCCCGACAGGCTGCCGGCCGCCACCACCACGTCGTCGCGGTTGGCTCCCCCCGCTCCCGGGTCGACGGCGGGGGTGGCGTGGATGCCGAGCCCGGTGCACACCGGCCAGCCAGGCGTGGTGGCGCCGGTGCCGAGGTCGAGGGCGTAGACGCACCCGTTGCCGTGAGACCCGACCACGATGGAGCCGCCCGGTGCGCCGTCGAGCTGGGCGATGTTGGGCGAGGAGGCGGTGATGGCCGAGCCAGCTCCGAGCAGACGTGCCCACTTCAAGGTGACGGTCAAGGCCGGGGTGTCGGCCCCGGCCGTCGGCGTCGACACCGGACCGCTGCCCACCGCCAAGGCAGGGACGACGACGGCCACGGCAGCCAGCGCCAGGCGGATCCGACGGAAGATGGACACGAGACTGCCTCCGCGGTCGGGTGGCTGGGCACGGTACAGAGAACACCATCGGCCGCTTCGGTCACCAACCTGAGCTTCGGCACCGGCGCGCGGGCGCCGTCGCTCAGCTTCTGTGGCCAGCGGTCTGGGTCCGCCGCGGCCTGAGCGCCTACCGTGCCCGCTGACGCCGAGGGCCCGGCCGATGCCGAAGGAGACAGCAGCGGCACCCACCATCAGCAGCACTGACGGCCCCCGCTTCGCCACGGGGAGCGCTCCGCTGGGGGCGACGGTACGGGCGACGTCGGGCGAGACTGCTCGCCGCCGATCAGCGCCACGTTGGACACCAGCCCGTCGTTGGAGCCGAGGATGGCCGCCCGGGCTCCGCCGCCTCGGACGTCGCGGCGGCACTCGCAGTGGCGGGCTGGGCGTGCGGCGAGAGGGGTGGCGGGCACCCCAGGTCCGTAGCCCGAGCGCCATCCGGCGATGCCGGCCACCTGCTGCCGGCGGGGAAGCCTTCTGGAATGAACCGGCGCCACCCGGCGTTGAGAACTCTATACCGGTGGGGGTATCTAGTGGAAGGGTTGGAACCACCATGGCAACCGTCAACCTGACGAAAGACACGTTCGAGTCCACCGTCGCCGACCAAGGAATCACCCTCGTCGACTGGTGGGCCTCGTGGTGCGGCCCGTGCCGCATGTTCGCGCCGGTCTACGACGCGGCCAGCGACCAGCACGCCGACATCACCTTCGGCAAGGTCGACACCGAGGATCAGCCCGAGCTGTCGGCTGCCGCGGGGATCATGTCGATCCCGACCCTGATGGCCTTCCGCGACGGCATCCTGGTCTTCTCGCAGCCCGGGGCGCTGCCCGCCCAGGCGCTCGAGCAGGTCATCCAGGCGGTGCGCGACCTCGACATGGACGACGTCCGGCGCCAAGTGGCCGCCCACTCGGCTTGATGGGGATCCCATGGACGATCCGAGCGCTCCGACCGGCGTGATCGGCCCCTCCGGCCTGCACGTGGCCCCGGCCTCGGCCTCCAACGGCGACGACACCGTGCATGACGTCATCGTCGTCGGATCGGGGCCCGCCGGCTACACCGCCGCCGTCTACACCGCCCGAGCCGACCTGCGACCGCTGGTCGTCGAAGGCGCCCAGCACGGCGGTGCGCTGATGAACACCAGCGAGGTGGAGAACTTCCCCGGGTTCCCCGAGGGGGTCGTGGGACCCGACCTGATGGCCTCCATGCGCAAGCAGGCCGAGCGCTTTGGCGCCGAGCTCATCAGCGACGACGCCACCGCCCTCGACCTCACCGGTGCCGTCAAGGCGGTGACGGTGGGGGGAACCACCTACCGCTCCCGCACCGTGATCCTGGCCACCGGTTCCGGCTACCGGGAGCTGGGGCTGCCCAACGAGAAGCGCCTGTCGGGACGAGGCGTGTCGTGGTGCGCCACCTGCGACGGCTTCTTCTTCCGGGGCCAGCCCGTCGCCGTCGTCGGCGGCGGCGACTCGGCCCTCGAGGAGGCCACCTTCCTGACGCGCTTCGCCGAGTCGGTGACCGTCGTCCACCGCCGCGACACCCTGCGGGCCAGCAAGATCATGCAGCAGCGGGCCCTGGCCAATCCCAAGATCCGGATCCTGTTCGACACCGTGGTCGAAGACGTGCTCGGCACCGACACGGTCGAAGGGCTGGCCCTGCGCAACGTCGCGACCAAGAAGACCTCGACGTTGACGGTGACCGGTCTGTTCATCGCCATCGGGCACGATCCGCGCAGCGCGTTGCTGCGTGGTCAGGTGCAGCTCGACGACGACGGCTACGTGGTCGTCACCGCCCCCGGCACCGCCACCAACCTGCCCGGGGTGTTCGCCTGCGGCGACCTGGTGGACCGCACCTATCGCCAGGCGATCACCGCCGCCGGCAGCGGTTGCGCCGCCGCCTTGGACGTGGAGCGCTGGCTCGACGACGCCGCCGACGCCGATCTGGAGCCAACCGCCGCGACCGCCGGCCTCCAGGAGCCGGCCGAGCCCGGAGGCCCCCGTGGTGCGTGAGCACCGCTTCCCGGTCGACGTCTCGTGGAACGGGGGGATGCGAGTCACCGGATGGGTGCAGGGCAAGCCGCTGCTGCCGCTGGCCACGCCGCTGGAGCTCCACGGCTCCGATCCCGAGCGCTTCAGCCCCGAGGACCTCCTCGTCGCCGCCGCCGCATCGTGCCTAGCCGTCACCATCGCCGCCCTGGCCCAGCGCCAGCAGCTTCCCCTCTACGACCTCGACATCCACGCCGAAGGGGTCGTCGGGCGCCGGCCCGACGGGCGCTTCGGCTTCACCCGCATCGAGCAGACCGTCGAGCTCGAGACCGAACCCGAGCACGAGGCGGCGCTGCGCGCCGTGGTGGCCAAGGCCGAGGCGAGCTGCCTGGTGTCGGTGTCGCTGGCGCTGCCGGTGGACACGGCGGTGCGGGTGCGGACGCCGGTGGCCTGAACCGATCAGCCCACCCCAACCCCCTGCCGGCGGTGGGTCAGGTGCTCCACGGCCACCACCGCCACCTGCGGACCCAGCCCGAGCCCGGCGGCGACCTTGCCGCGCGTGGTGCCGACCGCCGAGGCGGTGGGTCCAAGGGCGCCAGCTTGGTGGCATCGACACCGCTGAGCGCGACGAGGTGCTGGCCCACGGGCCGGTCACGCTCGTCGCCGCCACGTCCTCGACGGGGACGGTCCCGCTGCCCAGCCTGGCCTGGCCGGCGGCGACCGGCCGCTGGCGGTCATCCCTCGGCCGGCAGCGACCGCTGGTCGTCCATCATGTCGGCCATGACGGCCCGGATGAGCTCGTTCACGTGGTACACGTCGAACTGGTCGCAGGTGAAGCCGAACGACAAGGTGGGCCAGCCCAGCAGTCGCAGCTCGAGGTGGGCACGCACCGCCTGCTGCGTGGCGAAGGCGGTCTCGAAGATCCGGCGGGGCGTGGGAGAGGTAGCCCCTCAAGCCCATTCCGACCATCGCCGCCCAGGTGGCAGCCAGCAGACCCCCCGAAACTGTGCCTTCGATACCCGGGGAGCAGCACGTGCCGCCGCTCCAGTCGGTGAGGAAGGAGTACTGGGCGTCCCGCCGCTCCTGGCCCCGGAAGCAGGCCACGGAGCTGCCCTTGAAGCCGTAGCCGTACGTGTGGATGTCGGCCGAGATGCTGGTGACCCCAGGCAGGCGGAAGTCGAACACCGGGATGTCGTAGCCGAGGCGCTGGCCGAAGGCCACGATGAGGCGGCCGAGGCAGCCGTCGACGTGCAGCCCGACACCGCGGCGCGCAGCCAGCTCCGACAGCTGCTCGATCGGGTCGGTGGTACCGCAGCCGTAGCTGCAGGCCGAACCGATGACGGCGGCGGGATGGTCGTCGAGGGCACCTCACGAGGCGGCCCGGGGTCCGCTCCAACCCTGGCCAGCGCGTCCGGGCTCAGGTCGTCGCCAGCGTCCGCCGGCGCCGCACCAGCAGCCGGCGGCCGACCAGCATCAGCCCGGCACCGACCAGGGCCGCCGATCCCGCCACCGCCCAGGCATCGGCGTAGGAGCCGTGCGCGGCGACCAGCCCGAAGGTGAAGGGCCCCAGCGCTCCGGCCAGCCGACCCCCGACCTGGGTGACGGAGGTGGCCCGGGCGGGAGCCTCGGGATGGGTCCGGACGATGGCGAAGTTGAACAGACCGTTCCAGCCCCAGCCGGCGCCGTAGGCAACCACAACCCCCACCACCAGCAGGACGGCCTCGCCTCGTGCCGAGCCGACGACCAACACGGCGTAGCCGACGCCTCCGGTGGCGAGCATGGCCGCCGCCACCGGCAGGTGGGACCGGCCCCGCCGGTCGGCGCGCCACCCGCTGACCACCCGGGCGGCGCCGGCCACCAGCCCGCCCAGGGCGGCCAGCCATCCGGCGGCAGCCTGGGAGATGCCGGCGTGGACGGCGGCGCTGACGATGAAGGCGGTCAACCCGGTGGCGGCGAACACGCCGAGCCCCAACCCGATGGCAAGGGTCACCAGCGCACGCCGCGACCCGGTGGGCAGCAGCGCGGCCGGTCGGGCCCGGTGCTCGGCCAGCGAGATCCGGGGGTGCGGCACCGCCACCGCGGCAACCAACGAGCCCGCCGCGGCCAGAACGAAGGCCCAGCGCCAGCCCACGGTGAGCGCGACGACCGGCACGGCGAAGCCACCGATGACCGCCGCCAAGGGGACCGCTGCCTGCTTGACCCCGAAGGCCAGCCCCTGCTGGCCCGGTGGCGTCCTGCGGGCCAGGAACAGGTTGGCGGCCGGCTGGATGGCCGAGCTGACCAGACCGGCCAGGAACAGCAGGCCGGCCAGCAGCGCCCACGATCGGGCCGCCAGAGCCAAGGCGCCCAGCAACCCGGCGGCGGCCAGGGCGGCCAACCGCAGCACCCGGGCGCCGCCGACCGCTTCGGCCAGCCGGCCGAAGGGCACTGATCCGAGGGCGGCACCGACGTAGCAGATCGACACGGCGGCACCCAGCGCAGCCGGGCCGAAGTGCAGCGACTGCTGCAGCTGCACGCCGAGAGCGCCGACCAGGAAGACGGCGAGCGAACCGGCGACGGTGGCGGCGACCGCGCCGCCGACGTCGCGCCCGGGTCCGTGGGGCGCGGCAGGTGCCGCCGCCGGGGTCGGCTCCCCAGCGACGCGAGGCGCCTGCCGGCCGGTTGGGAAGCCGGTCGGTCCGGGCTCCGCGGCCGGTCCGCCTGCCGGCACGGTGCTCGACGGCGGCCCGGCCGATGACGGCAGCTGCGGGTCGTCGTCCATCGGGTCTTTCCCATCTTGCCTGGTTCCGCCCCCCGCCGTCCGGGCCGGCCCACGTCACCGCCGCTGGCCTGGTCCGCGCTGACCACAGGCGGCGCCTCGATGACAGGCGGTTCCCCTCACTACAGTCGCCAGCGGCAAGATCGACACGGAACGAGGAGGCGACGTGGGGGAGACGGTGGAGCTGGCCAGCAACGGCACCACGGTGGGGGGCTACCTGGCCCGCCCTGCCGCCGGGCGGGGACCGGGTGTGGTGGTGGTCCAGGAGTGGTGGGGTCTCGACCACAGCCTCAAGGTCATGGTCGACCGCCTGGCCGACGGCGGCTTCGTCGCCCTGGCGCCCGACCTGTACCACGGCGAGCTGGCCGGCCACCAGGAGATGGACAAGGCGGCCCAGTTGATGCAGAGCTTGCCCCCCGACCGCGCGGCGCGTGACATGAGCGGAGCCGTGGACTTCCTCGACCGCCACGAGGCGACGGCCGGAAGGGGCATCGGCGTCGTGGGCTTCTGCATGGGGGGCGTGCTCAGCCTGCACCTGGCCGCCCTGCGGCCCGACAAGGTGCTGGCCGCCGTCCCCTTCTACGGCTTCCCCCAAGGTGATGAGGAGCCCGACTGGTCCAAGATGGTGGCCGCCGTGCGGGGCCACATGGCCCAGCACGACGACTTCTTCGGCCCCGATGCCGCCCGGGCCCTGGAGCAGAAGCTGCAGAAGATGGGCAAGGACGTCATCTTCGAGATCCATCCGGCCGGACATGCCTTCATGAACCCGGAGAACGCGCTGGGAACCAGCGATCCCGATCTCGCCGCCCGGGTGTGGCCGCAGGCGCTGTCGTTCCTCCACGAGCGCCTCGACCCGTGAGCCGAGGGCTGCCGACGCGACTGCTGGCGTCGGCGAGACCTGGCCCTGGGTGCTTCACCGGCCAGGTCCACCGGAACCTCCGGCGTCGGTGATCCCGCCGAGGTGACGTGCGCGGCACCGGCCAGCGCCGACCTCTCCGCCGCCTCGACCGCCACGCTGGCACGGCGCTTGGCCGAACGCCGGCCGTCGAGGTGGGCGCAGAAGCCGGCGAGCACCTCCACCAGGTCGTTCTCGACCAGGATCGTCCCCGGCGCCTGATGGCGGCCAAGCACCGGCAACCCCCCAGCGTGAGGCCACCAGCACACACCCTGGCCGCTCACGCCGTTCGCCTCGGCCCACCCAGACAGCTTCACGGCCACGGTCATCTCAAGACCCCGTGACCGCAGTCCAAGGGGGCAGAGCCACGCCAAACCCTGAACGGTTGGCAGCCCTGCTCCACGAACAGGTCGAGACGCTCCATGACCGGCTGCTGCAAGACCCATCTCGCCGAGGTGCTGTCGATCGTCGAGACGCCCACGGTCGGAGAGGCCATCCAGCGCTTCCGCGGCGCCTCCTCGACGACCCGCTGTACCTCGGCAACCGGCACCGGCGGGTGGACGTCGGCGGGACCGTGCCGCTTCGCCGGCCGAGGCGCGCAGCAGGCCGCGGCCCGACAGGGGCCAGATGGCCCGCCGTGCCCACCATGGCGGAGTGCGGCGACCAGGCATCTGCGCCGACCCCGGGCCGGCGTCGGCGGGCCGCGGTTGTCCGCCCGTCGATGCTCGTCGGCGGTTCCGGCCCCTATCCTCGGCTCGATCAGCCGTTGCTGGGCCACACCTTGTACCAGTGCTACCAGTGCACGGCTCGGGGCCGGGGAGGGAACCGTGGCGGTATGGAGGGGTCCGAGGCGTACGTGCGCAGCGGCGGCGGCCGCCGCGCTGGTTGGCGGGGCGGCGCTGGTGGGCAGCACCGTCGCCTCGAGCTCCGCCGCGGCGGCCGCCTCGGCCGGGACAGGGTCGATCGTCTACCAGGTGCGCCCCATCGCCATCCAAGCCTCGGCGTCGACGTCGGCCGCGGGCCTGACCCCGGGGGCCTGCATCGCCTCGGTCGGGCTGGCCTGCTACGACCCTCAGATCCTGCACCAGGCCTACCAGGTACCGTGGACCATCGACGGCGCGGCGGCAGGCACCGGCGAGCAGGTGGCCATCGTCGACGCCTACGGCAGCCCCACCGTCGCCTCGGACCTGGCCACCTTCGACGCCGCCTTCGGCCTGCCGCCCGCCGATCTCCACGTCTACCATCCCGACGGTCAGCCCACCTACAACCCACGCCAGGTCGCCGGGGAGACCGGGTGGGCCGAAGAGACCAGCCTCGACGTGCAGACCGTGCACGACCTGGCCCCCGGTGCACGCATCAACCTGGTCGTCGCCTCCTCCCCCGACGGGAACGCCATCAACGTCGCCGAGGACTATGCCGTCACCCACCACCTGGGCACGGTCCTGTCGATGAGCTTCGGCGCCCCCGAGGCCGCCATCGCCGGCGGCGGCAACAATCTGCAGCTGCAACAGGCCGACGCCATCTTCCACCAGGCGGTGACGCAGGGCATGAGCCTGTTCGCCTCCTCCGGCGATCGCGGAGCCACCAACGGGCTCGCCGCTGCCAACGCTCTGTTCCCGGCGTCGGATCCCGAGGTGACGGCGGCCGGCGGCACCGACCTGTTCGTGCGGGCCGACACCTCCCACAACACCACCTCGACCAACGGCAGCTACGCCGGCGAGACGGCGTGGAACGACAGCGACCCGGCCACCTGCCCCTTCGGCTGCACCCTGGGCGTGTTCGGGGCCACCGGCGGCGCCCCCAGCGCCGTGTTCCCGGCGCCGGCGTACCAGACGGCGGTGTCGGGCCAGGCCATGCGCACCACGTCCGACGTGGCCTTCAACGCCTCGGTGTACACCTCGACCCTCGTCTACCTCGGGTTCCTGGGCGGGTCGAGCAACGGCTTCTACTTCTTCGGCGGCACCAGCGAGTCCGCCCCCAGCTGGGCGGCCATCACCGCCGATCTGGCCCAGGGCGCCAGGCACGGCTTCGGACTGCTCAACACCACCCTCTACGCCCTGGCCGCCAACTCGACGAGCTACCACGCCGACTTCCACGACGTGACCGTCGGCAACAACCGCGATCCCTATCCCAGCGCTCCCGGCTTCCCGGCCCGCTCTGGTTACGACCTGCCGACCGGGCTCGGCACCCCCATCGTGTCGGGCCTGCTGGCCTCGCTGGCGCCGCATGCCACCGCCGGCTACCGCCAGCCCTAGAGCGGCGTGTGAAGGCGGCGGGAAGGCGGCGTCACCCACGGTTACCATGGGCGGTCGGCAGCCGGCGCCACGGTGACCTGCCGGTCCACGGTGACCTGCCGGTCCACGGTGACCTGCCGGTCCACGGTGACCTGCCGGTCCACGGTGACCTGCCGGTCGGACGCGATGCCGGCGAGGAGGCCGTTTGCGATGACGGTGCGCTGGGACCGGAGGTGGAGGCTGCAGGTCTACTCGACCGAGGACGACCGCGTCGGCCATCGCTCGGCGGCCGACGCGCTGCTGGAGGCGGCCCGCGAGGACGGGCTGGCCGGTGCCACGGTCTGGCGGGCCAGCGAGGGCTATGGCCGGTCGGGGGTGCTGCACACCAGCCGGTTCCCCGACGCGGCCCGCGGCCTGCCGCTGGTGGTGGAGATCGTCGACGCGGCCGAGAAGGTGTCGGCCTTCTTGAGCGTGGTGGCCGACCTGGCCCCCGGGGCGCTGACCACCATCGAGGCGGTGCAGCTGGCGCGCCACCACGCCGGCAACCCGCCCCTCGACGACGTAGCGCCGCGGGCCTGAGCGCCGGACGGCCCGTCGGGCTGCCTCTGTCGGGTCACGCGCCGTCCAACACGGCCAGCACCAGCGCGTCGGGGCCGAGGTGGGCGCCGACGGCGGGGTTCATGGCCACCAGGAACTCCGGCGGCCCGCCCAACGAGGCAGCCAGGGCGGCCGCCTGCGCCTCGACGTCGGCCAGGTCACCGTGCCCCAGCGCCCAGCGCGCCCCGACCCCAGCCGCATGGTGGCGGGCTCGCTCGGCCAGCTGCGCCACGGCGCGGTGCCGGTCGCGGGGCTGGTCGAGGAGCAGGGCCCGGCCCCGCACGGCCAGCACCATCGGCCGGCGCATGGAGGCGTGCCGCGGCACGATGCCGGCCCGTCCGCTGCGCACCAGCCAGGCGGAGTCGGCCACCACGGCGAAGGTGTGGAGTCGTTCGGTCACACCGGGAACGGCGGCCGCCGCCGCGGCGAAGGTGGCCGGGCCGGCCAGCAGCCGGCGGGCCTCGGTCGCCACCAGCCCGGCCCCGACGCTGAGCGAGCCGCTGTCGACGACGACGGCCGGTCCGGCCAGACGCTGGGCCGCCTCCCGGGCCCGGCTCACGGTCTGGCTCAGCGCACCCGACACGTGCACGGCGACGACGGGCAGGCTCGCCTCGAACGCCTGCAGCAGGCGGCTGACGGTGGGGGCGGTGGTCGCCACCGGACAGCCGTGGCGCACCTTGCTCCAGAACTGCTGCGGTGTGCCGTGGAACGGGAGGCCATCGACGTAGACGTCGCCGGAGACCGAGCGTACCTCGGCGTCGGCGGCGCCGGCCGCCTCCGGGGGCAGGTCGACGGCGCCGTCGACGACGATCACGAGGACCCCTGGTCCCCCACCACCAGCACCGGGCAGCGGGCATGCTCCACCAGCTCCCGGGCGACCCGGCCCAACCCGCCGTGCAGCAGCCGGTCCCCACCGTGACGGCCGACGACCAGCAGGTCGAAGCCGCCGCGCTCGGCCTGGGCCAGCAGGGTCCGCGCCGGATGGTCCCCGGGGGCCACCTCGACCCAGGCCCGCACCTGCGGATCGCCCCAGGCGGCCATGTCGGCCTGGGCCCGCTGGCGCAGCGGGCCGGCGTCGGCGTCGAAGGCGCCGCGGCGATCCTCGACGGTCTCACCCCGGCTGTCGGGCACCACCGACAGCGCCACCACCTCACCACCGCCAGCGTCGGCAGCCAGGGCCAGCGCCAGGCGCAGCGCCGCCCGGGCGTCGTTGGTGCCGTCGAAGCCCACCAGCACCCGTCGGAGCATGCCCGACCCCCTCATCGCAGCCCCGCCACGATGGCCAGCACGACCACCAGCGCCACCAGCATGTACCCGATGTAGGCATCGAGGCGACCGGACTGCAGCCGGCGGACCAGGGCCACCAGCCGAAGCGTGGCGCGGCGAAGCGGCCGGTAGAGGTAGGTGGTGACCGGTTCCACCACGGTGGTGCGGGCGGCCAGGCGCGCCGACGTCGGCCGCGTCCCGGCACCCCCCGGCCCGGGGGCGGACCCGGCATCCCCCGGCCCGGGGGCGGACCTGGCACCCACCGGCGTCGGTGCCAGCGGAGCGTGCTCCCGGCGGGTGCCCAGCACGTTGCCCAGCACGTGGCGCATGGCGTTGGCGTAGCCGAAGGGGCTGTAGCTGGCCGCTCCGGCCACGGGGTCGGCGGCCGACCGCCAGGCCGGCACCCGCCTGACCCGCAGCAGGCGGCCGCCCGACAGGGCCGTGGCCATGGCGAAGACGGCCAGCAGCCCTACCGGGAAGGTGACCCACAGCCACGACGGGGACAGGATCGAGAACCCCCGGTACACCGGCTGCAGCACCCACGGCGAGCGGAGGGCGCCGGTGACGGCCGCCGGCGCGACGGCCGGCGCCAACCCGTCGGCCACGAAGCGCACCACCCAGGGCGCCACCGCGGCCAGACCCAGGCACGACACGGCCAGCAGCACCAGCCCGCCGCGGCCGGCGACACCGCCGTCGACCACGGTGGCCGGCGGGTCGGCCCGGCCGCGGCCGCGCAGCATCAGCCCGATGAGGCGGGCGAAGGTGAAGGCGGCGACACCGGCGGTCAGCGCCACCAGCGCTCCGGCGGACGCCAAGGCCAGGCGCAGGGCGAGCTGGTGGACGCGGAACTCCTGCATCAGCGCCTCGAGGATCATCCACTCCGCCACGAACCCGATGGTGGGCGGCAACCCGGCCAGGCTCAGCGACCCGACGCCGAAGGCCGCGGCGCTGACCCGATGGTGGCGACCCACGCCGCGCAACGCCTCCAGGTCGCCGGTGCCGAGATCGGCCTCGAAGAAGGCGGCTGAGGCGAACAGCCCCGACTTGGCCACGGCATGGGCCAGCACCTGCAGGCTGGCGGCCAGCAACCCCACGGCGAGCAGCTGCGGCTGGCCGGTGGCGGCCCCGGTGAGCGCCACACCGTAGCCGACCAGGATCACCCCGGCGTTCTCCACCGACGAGAACGCCACCACCCGGTCGAGGTGTGACTGCACGGAGGCGAAGACGATGCCGAGCAGGGCGGTGACGCCGCCCAGCACCAGCACGGTGATGACCAGCCACTGCGGCGGCCGCCCCAAGATGGCCAGGAACCGCCACAGCCCGTAGAAGCCGACGTTGGCGGCCAGGCCGGCCATGGCCGCCCGGGTGGGACCCGGGGCGGCGGGATAGCCGGCCGGCAGCCACACCTCGAACGGCACCAGGCCGACCTTGGCGCCGAACCCGGCGACGACCAGGGCGTAGGCGGCGTCGTGGAGGGCGCCGGGCGTCACCTGCGCCCAGGCGGCCAACCGAAGGCTGTGGCTGTGGCCGGCCAGCAGCAGGAAGCCGAGCAGCAAGGCGGCGCCGCCGGCCTTGCCGAACAGACCGGTGACCCAGCTGGCCTGGGCCGCCTGCCGGTGCCGGCCGACACCGCTGAGCACGATGAACGCCACCGTCAGCGACTCCCAGCCGAACAGGAAGGTGAAGGCGTCCCCGGCGATCACCACCACCACCACCGACCCCAGCAGCAGCAGGAAGCCCGCCGCGGTGCCGTGCCCCTCGATCCGCCCGGCGGGCCGGGCCCAGCTCACCATGCAGGCGGAGATGAGGACACCGAGCCCGGCGGTGAGGGTGAGAAACAGCCCGGCCAGCGGGTCGAGGCGCACCAGGGTGGAGCCGACGGCCAAGGTGGCTCCGAGGTCGACGGTGCGAGGAGCGGCGAACACGGTGCGGACCCCGGCGACGGTGACCAGCGCCGAGCCGACCACACCGGCGGCGTAGGGCGCCAGGCGCGACCAGCTTCGGCCGGCTCCGGCGGTGAGGTCGACGGCGGCGCCGGCAGCCCACACGGCCAGCCCGAGCACCACCAGCAGGCCGGTCACCGGGTCTGGCCTCCGCCCGGCGCCAGCCGGTCGAGGACGCTCAAGATGCCGTGCAGCAGGGCGAAGGGGCTGGGCGGGGAGCCCGGCACCCACACGTCAACCGGCAGCACGGCGGCGACCCCGCCTTCGGTGGCGTAGGTGGGGTGCACCAGCCCGCCGCTGGCCGCGTCGGTGCCGGCGGCCAGCACCAGCTTCGGGTCGGGCATGGCCTCCCAGGTGCGCCGCAGCGCGCCGGCCATGGCGGTGGTGGCGACGCCGGTGACCAGCAGCAGATCGGCATGGCGGGGGCTGGCGGTGAAGAACACCCCGAGCCGCTGCACGTCGTAGACCGGGTTCAGCAAGGCCGCCACCTCCCACTCCTCGCTGCCGTCGGAGCCGGCATCGACGTGGCGGATGTGGAGCGAGCGGCGCAGGGCGCGGACCCGTCGCCGCAGGGCAGCCCGGGCGTCGGCGACGGCCTGGTCGTCGTCGGGGCCGGCGGCGTCCACCACGAGCGCCCGGCGGGTGAGGGCCGACACCTCGGGCGCCGGGTCGAAGGCGAAGCGCTGGGGGTGGCGCTCCACGCATCGCCCGCAGAGGATGCACCGGCCCCGGTCGAGGCGGATGGTGCCGCCGTCGGCGGTGACGGCTCCGGTGGGGCAGCTGGCCGCCATGGCAGCCGCCTGGCCGGCGTCGGGTGGAGGGCCGGGCAGCACCCGCACCGCGGCGTGGTACCGGTCTCCGTAGCCGTCGGGGCGCAACGGGTAGCCGGTGGTGACGATGCCGTTGCGCAGCCCCCGGGTGACCCACGGCATCAGCCGGCCACCCCGGCGAACGACAGGCCGAAGCTGGCCTCGATGAACACGAAGTCGGTGAGGATGTCACCGCGGAACGCCGCCGGGAACAGGGCCAGGTTGTGAAAGGAGGGGCATCGGGGCTTCACCCGGACCAGGCGGCCGCCAGCCACCTCGACCAGGTAGAGCAGCTCCCCCTGGGGCGCCTCCACCGAACCCACCGTCAGCCCGTCGGCGCTGGCGACCGGCACCCGCCAGCGGCCATCGGCGACCGGGTCGTCCTCGTCGAGCTCGTCGAGGGCCTGGTGGACCAGGTGGAAGCCCTGGCGGATCTCCTCCACCCGGACCTGCTGGCGCCCCAGGGCGTCGCCGGCGTCGACGCGGACGGTCTCGAAGCCCAGCGCCCGGTAGCCACCGTAGGGCCGCTCCAGGCGGACGTCGGGACCCGCCTCCGAGCCGCGACCCACCGGCCCCAGCGCCCCGTAGCTGGTGGCCAGCTCGGCATCGAGGCGTCCGGTGCCGCGCAGCCGGTCGAGGAACGAGGGGGTGGCCATCAGCAGCTCCACGTCGGCCCGCAGCGCCCGCTCCAGGGCCGACACCGCCGCCATGGCGTCGTCGAGCGGGCAGCCCGGCGGGCCGCTCACCCCGCCGGGGACGACCACGCCACGGCCGAAGCGGTGCCCACACAACGCCGCCCGCAGCCGCTGCACCTGCTCCTTGTGGGTGCCGAGACGGGCGTAGGCGACGGCCTGGCCCGCCCCTTCGCAGTGGCGGAGCATCGAGTCGAGGTGGTTGGCGATCCGCTCGAGCTCGGCGTGCACCACCCGCAGCAGCTGCGCCGGGCGCGGCACCTCGACGTCGGCCAGTGCTTCGAGCGCCTGGCAGAAGGCGCTGGCGTGAGCCACCGAGGCAACCCCCTCCACCCGCTCGGCCAGCAGCACGGCGTCGTCGGCGTCGAGATCGGTGAAGCGCCAGTCGAGGCCGCGGTGCTTGTAGTGGACCCGGGGGCGCACCGCCGGGATGTCCTCGCCGTAGGTCTCCACCAGGTACTCCACCGTCTCGAAGATCCCCGAGCGCACCGGGCCGTAGGGGATGGTGAACAGCCCCTCCCCCACCACATCGGGTGACGGGGGGGTGGTGTCGGGCACCAGCCGGTTCGGGCCGCCACCGGCCCCGGGCCTGGGGGCGGCCACCGCAGCGGCGCGGGGCAGCACCAGCGGTTGGAGCCGGTGATGGCCCTCGGGCACCAGGCCGAACAGGTCGTGGACCTCGCGCTCGTACCAGGCGGCGGCGGGCGTCAGCGTCGTCAGCGTCGGGAAGCGGCGCTGCTGGGGCCTCAGGCGGCTCTGCACGATGACGACCTGCTTGGACCGGCCGACCAGCACCTGCAACGTGGTGGAGCCTCCCGGGTCCGCCCTGGCCACCAGGGCCAAGAAGCGGGCGCCGTCGGCCAGCTGACGCCCCACCGCCTCGGGCAGGGTGTCCACCTCGGCTGGGATCACGGTGACGGGTCCGCCGGCTCGGCGGTCGGGAGGGCCGGTCATCGCGGCACCCCCAGCTCGGCGGCGGCCCGGCGCAGCAGGTCGGAGAGCTGGCCCGGGGGGTGCACCCCCAGCACGGCCAGCGCCACCAGGCCGACGACCATGGCCGCCACGATCCACAGGCTCGGCTCGCCGGCGGGCAGGGAGGCAGAGCCGGCGGCGGGGCTCAGCATGGTGCGGGTCGAGAACCACGACAGGCCGGCGAAGGCCAGCAGCACCAGCACCACCAGCACGGCCACCGTCGCCTGGTGCGGGTCGGACAGGCCGCCTTCGACGATGAGGAACTCGCTGCGGAAGATCCCGAACGGCGGCAGGGCGGACAGGGCGAGGACAGCCAGCACCAGCATCGGCCCGCTCCAGGGCAGGGCCCGGATGCCGCCTCGGATCCGGGCCATGTCCTTGGTGCCGAACTTGCGGGCGACGCTGCCGGCACCGAAGAAGGCGGTGCCCTTGGCCGCGGCGTGGGCGAGGACCTGCAGCAGCACGCCGACGACGGCGATGGGGGCGGCGAAGCTCATCCCGATGGCCAAGATGCCCATGTGCTCCACGCTCGAGTAGGCCAGCAGACGCTTCAGGTCGCGCTGGGCCGACACGGCGAGGGCGGCCAGCGCCAACGAGGCGAGCCCGAAGGCCAGCAGCACGTCGCGGGGGAAGGTGCCGCCGACGGCACGCACGGCGATCTGGAAGTAGCGCAGCACGGCGTAGAAGCTCAGGGCCAGCAGCGCTCCCGACAGCAGGGCTGACACCGGGGTGGGCGCCTCGGAGTGGGCGTCGGGCAGCCAGGTGTGCACCGGGAACAGCCCGACCTTGGTGCCGAAGCCCAGCACGGCCAGCACGAACGACAGGCGCACCATCTGGGCCGGGAAGTGCGAGGCGTGGGCCAGCAGCTGGGGGATGAACAGCTCGTAGTCGTTGCCCAAGACGGTGCTGCCGGCGTCGTAGACGGTGATGGTGGCGAACAGGGCGATGCCCAGCCCCATCGAGGCGATCAGGACGTACTTCCAGGCTGCCTCGGTCGCCCCGGCGGTGTCGTCGATGGCCACCAGCAAGGCTGAGACGACGGTGGTCACCTCGATGGCCACCCACAGCAGGGCCAGGCTGCTCATGAGCGGGGCGACGGCCATGGCCCAGCAGAACAGGTTGAGCCCGGCCAGCAGCCGCCGCTGGTAGCGGGCGGCGACGTCGGGCTCCCCTGCCGGGTGGACGTAGCCGACGGTGAACACCATGGTGACCAGGTACAGGAAGCCCACCGCCACCAGGAACACCACCGACAGGTCGTCCACCCGCAGCCAGCCGTCGAGAGCGACCGCGTGCCCCGAGGGCACCAGCACCACGCCCAGGGCGAAGGTGAGCAACCCGCCGCCGAGGCTCAGCGCCCGCCCCACCGGCACCGGCGCCCACCAGCAGGCGACGGCCACGGCGAACGGCGCCACCAGCACGGTCAGCAGATCCCACCCCACGTCAGCCCCGCAGCCGGTCGAGGGCGGTGGTGGACAGGGTCCGGCTGCGCTGGTGGTGGACCCGCATCAACACGCCGAACACCACCACGGCCACCAGCAGGTCGAAGAAGAAGGCGACCTCCACGATGAGCGGCAGCCCGGCCGCCACCACCAGGCTGGCCACCGACACCCCGTTCTCCAGGGAGAAGAACCCGATGGCCTGCGACACCACGTCCGACCGCAAGATGACCAGCAGGAACGACACCAGCACGGCGGCGGTGGCCAGCCCCAGCGCCGGGGCGGGCAGCGACCGGGAGTGGATGGGCATGGAGCCGATGACGAAGATGCCGAAGCCGGCGGCGACGAGGGCCAGCAGGACCATGGTGGCCACGCCGAGCCGGTGGCTGGGGACCAGCTCCACCCGGGCCTGGCGCAGCAGCCGCAGCACGATGGCCGGGATGACCACCACCTTCAGCACCAGCGAGATGCCGGCGATGGCGTACAGCCCGGGGATGTGGCGATCGGCGGCGACGAAGGCGGCCAGGGCGGTCACCGCCAGCGACTGGAAGGCGTAGAGCCGGACCTGCGAGCGCGACAGCGGGGCGCGCAGCATGGCGAACTCGACCAGCAGCACCAGCACGGCCAGCGCTTCGGCCACCGCGGCGTAGGTGCCGGGCAAGGCGGCCCCGGGCACCGTGGCGGGGGTCACGGCTGCCTCCGGGCCGGCGGCGGCCCCGAGACGCTCGGCGGGCGATCGCCCGGGGAGCTGCGGCCGGCGTGACGGCCGGGGAGGCCGCCAGGAGAACCGCTGACCGGGACCGTGCCCGCGACACGCACCATGCTCATGCACCTCCCAGGAACAG
>JAJZNB010000196.1 GCA_021848085.1 Actinomycetes bacterium | reverse complement strand
CGCACGCAGGCCCGACCGCAGTTCGTCGCCCCAGGCATCGGTGTGGTCGCCCCAGACGCCACCGCCGTCGTCGTCACAGGCATCGTGGCCGCAACGGCAGACGTGGCCGTCGCCAGGGCGACCGGCGCTCTCCTGGGGCTTCAAGTCGCCGGTGCGGGCGCGTTCCGCGCGCCGCTCACGACTCGGGTCGCCGTCGCCGAGGCCGGGGCCGTCGCCGGTGCGTTCGGCGCGCCGCTCGCGGTCCCCGACACCGCCGCCTGGGGCACCGGCGAGGCTCTTGCCGCGAGGTTCGGTAGATCCGAGGCGGGCGACCTCGTCCAGGATCTCCTCCGCGATCTCGGCGAGGTCGACCGCAGTGGCTCGAGCTGGCTGCGCCCGCCCCACCTGCCCGAGCGCTTCCAGCGCCTGACGTACCACCGGTTCGTCGAGCAGGGCCCGGCCGCTGCGCACCGGGATACCGACCGCCCGGAGCTGCTGCTCGATCGGGGCCAGCAAGGCCCTCGTGCGAGCCAGCACGGCCAGCTGGGACCATCCGGTGCCGGCGGCTCGAGCCCGACGGGCCCAGCGCACGACCTGGCGGGCCTCGACCTGGTCGTTCACGTAGTGCACCACCTCGACGGCGCCGGGGTGCTCAGAGGCCACCTCGACTGGCACGTGCCGGTCGGCGAGCGAGCCGGCCAGGGACACGATGGCGGCGCCGGAGCGATAGTTCGTCTCCAGCCGGAACCGCTGGAGCTGGGGGAAGGCGCGCTCGAGCTCGCCCAGGAACCGCGGATCGGCCCCGTTCCACTGGTAGATGGTCTGCTGGGGATCGCCCACCAGGCACAGGTCGTCGCCAGGACCGAGCAGCTGGCGCACGAGGCGCCATTGGGTGCGGTCCAGGTCCTGGGCTTCGTCGACGGCGATGTGACGGACACGCCAGCGCACCGCCTCGGCGAACACCGGGTCGGCCAGCGCCTCGCTGCACAGCGGCAGCAGGTCGCCCAGGTCCATCACGCCGCGCCGGCGCTTGTAGTGGTCGTAGCGGGCGAAGGCCTGCGCCACGTGATCGAGTGGCAGGTCCACCGAGCGACGGTGCGCGCGTGCTGCGTCCTCGTAGGTGGTGGCGTCGACGCCACGAGGCCGAGCCCAGGCCAGCTCACGGGCCACCGCTGGCAGGTGCGCCTCCCGGGACCTCCCCAGCGCCTCGGCCAGCAGGCGCTCGGGGTTCCGGGTGAGCGCCCGGGGGGCGGCACCCCGGTCGGCCCAGTACCGGTCGAGCAGGTTCCGGGCTGCAGCGTGGATGGTGCTGCACGAGACCCCGTCCACCCCCAGCGCGACCAGGCGGCTGGTCAGCTCGGCGGCCGCCTTGCGGGTGAAGGTGAGGACCATGGTCTTCTCCGGATCCGCCGAGCCGGTCCGGGCCCGGAAGGCCACCCGCCTCGTCAGGACCCGGGTCTTGCCTGCGCCGGCTCCGGCCTCGATCACCACTGTCGGCGCCTCTGCCACCACACAACGACGCTGGGCGTCGTCCAGCCCGGAGAGCAGGTCTGCCACTGACCGGTCGACGATCGAGGTCACAGCGCCAGGCTACGGGTCGGGTGGGTCAGTGCGGTGGACCGGTCCGCCCACGTGGCATGCGGGGGCGCCGAAGCCCGTCCACCGCCGGTGCGCGGCCACGAACCGGTAGAGCGCGCCAGCCACGCTCGACATACCTGGCAGCTCGATGGCCCGTCCCCACCACGCCCGGCCGCCGCCGGCGTCGATGAGGGCCTTCGCCACTGCCCGGTGCCCCCTGAAGGGCCGGCCCTCCGCGTCGATCCAGTAGGCCGCCGTGGTCACCTCCGCCTCGGTCAGGCCGACGCGCGCCAAGGCGTCACTGCCGAGGCGCTGCCAGGCGACCGTCTCGGGCCGGCCGGTGCGTGGCGAACGGATCCTCGACGCCCACCGCTCGCAGAAGCCGCAGTCACCGTCCCAGACAAGCGTCCGGCGCAGCGGATCACCGGTCACGGCTGGGGCCACCGCGGGTCGGCCGGCGCCACCAGGCGGATCGGGGGCCGTCGGTAGGATCGAGGCCAGTCGGCACGCTCGGGGCCCGTCGGTCGGCGCTGCGAGGTGGCTCGGGGCTCGTCGGTAGGCTCGGGGCTCGTCGGTCACTGCGGGTCGGCCGGCCACAGCTAGCCACACAGCCGCTGGCGCCCGCAGTACACGGTGCAGCGGTCACCGCGAGCGAAGCCGACCAGCGTCATCCCGCTGCGCTCGGCCAGCTCCACGGCCAGGCTGGTCGCCCCCGACACCGCGACCACCACCGGCACCCCGCCGCGCAGCGCCTTCTGGACGATCTCGAAGGACACCCGCCCGCTCACCACCAACACAGCCTCGGCCAGGGGCAGCAGGCGGCGGAGCATGGCCCAGCCGACCACCTTGTCCACGGCGTTGTGCCGGCCGACGTCTTCTCGCACGACGAGGAGGGACCCGCCTGCCCGAGCCAGACCGGCGCCGTGGACGGCACCGGTGACGTCGAAGGAGCGCTGCTGGGCCCGCAGCAGCTCGGGCAGGGCCACCACCCACGCCAGCGGCATCACGGGACCTGTCGGCAGGGTCGGCCAGCCGGCACCCACCACTGCGTCGACCGAGGTGGTGCCGCACACGCCACACGCACTCGAGGTCACAAGCGTCCGCTCCCGGCCGAGCTGGCGAGGCGGCCCCCGCAAGGCGGCGGTCACCACGTTGTAGCGCTGGCCGCCCGACGCCTCGTCACCGAGGCAGGTGGTGAGACCGGCCAGGTCGTCGGGGCCGTCCACGATCCCCTCGGCCAGCAGCAGTCCTGCCACCAGCTCCATGTCGCTGCCCGGGGTGCGCATGGTGACCGCCAGCGTGGAGGTCCCCGCCGGGGTGCGCAGGCGGATCTGCAGCGGCTCCTCCACCGCCAGCTGGTCCGGACGGCGGACGAGCCCATCGGCGTCCGGCTCGAAGACCATGACCTGCCGGCTCGGCGGCGCAACCCCCCGGTCGACGGTCGGTCGCTCAGCACGCGAGCCGGCCCGCTCCCTGCACGACGGCGCGCCCGGTGCGGCGGAGACGGAGCGGACCATGACACCACCACCTTATGCGGCGCTCGTCGCGCACCGCCTGCACGGTCGGCGGGCTCATGACCGGGGTCCGGCGCCGGTGGGTTGCCCGGCACCGCGCAGCGTAGAGGTCACCGTCGCGTCGGCTGAAGCGAGCCAAGCGGCATGCAACGCGGCATAGCCGAGAGCAGAGGGCAGCTCGGACTGCCAGTCGCGAGCCAGGAGCTCCGGGTCGACAAGGTCGTGATCGACGCCACTACCGTCCCAGCTGGCGGCAAAGGCGCGAGCCCGCGGGCCGAGCACCGTGGCGTTGAACCGAGCCTTGCTCCTCCGACGCTGGACATCACCTGGCAGCACACCGCCGAACAACCTGCTCATGGCACCGGCCCGATCAGGAAATCCCCACCGTCCACCAGCCTCGGCCACGGCGTCGACGACTCCCGGGTCGAGCAGCGGGTGCACGGCGACGACACCGGCCGCCTCCGCCACCATGTCGATGCTGGCCATGCCCGCCGCGAGGCCACGGTGCCGCAGATGACGGCGCGTGGCGGCCGGCCACCACAGGGGTTCGCCGACCGCTTCTGCCACCAGCTGATCGACCAGTTGCAAGCGGGCGGCGGGACGGAGCCAGGGGGCGAGCTCGGCGCCTCCCAGCCGACGCTCCAAGACCACGCGCCGCAGCGGGGCCGGGCCCACCGCGCCAGCCAGCTCGACTACCTGGGCCCGTAGAGCTCGCAGCCTGCCCGCCGCCGTCCACGGCGGTGGCGGCCGACCGTCTCTCCCCTCCACCTGGATCCCATCCACCTGGCGCCCATCCACCTGGCTCCCATCCACCTGGCTCCCCTCCACCTGGATCCCATCCACCTGGGGCGCAGGATCCGGTCGGGGTGAAGGTTCCGCTCGGGGCTTCTGGCGCGCCGCGGCCCTCGGAAGCAGCCGCCTCGGCGCGACAGAGCAGGACCGGTCGGATCCGAGGAGCCGGAGCACGGGAGCCAAGCGTCGGGCGCCGAGCAGCTCGTCGCCGCCTTCGCCGTCGACCAGGGTGCCCAGCG
This sequence comes from Actinomycetes bacterium, assembly GCA_021848085.1. Taxonomy (GTDB): domain Bacteria; phylum Actinomycetota; class Acidimicrobiia; order Acidimicrobiales; family UBA8190; genus JAJZNB01. Next base: position 2,555 of record JAJZNB010000196.1, on the reverse strand, counting down.
GGGTCCCGGCGCAGGGCCCGGGTGGCGACCCGGGCGAGGCGACGGGCCAGGGGCCCGCGAAGCAGTCGACCACGGCCGGAGTCGTCGCCGACGCCGACCGGCGCCCACCGAGCAGCTCGGCGACGAACCACGCTCGAGTGTGCGCGAGGGGGGGCCACAGCAGGCCGAAGCGGCGAAGCGACGTCACGGCCACCTCGCCGAGCAGGTCGACCGCGGCGGTGGCGTCCAGCCGGACCCACTCCTCGAGGGCCAGGTGCCGGACGACCAGCTCCTGCCATCGGTGCTCGTCACTGGCGTCGTCTCGGGGGAACCGCTCGGTCACTGCGACAGGGGCGGGGAGGCCGCGACGCCGGGCCACGTCGACGGCCACCGCCAGCACCAGCGACGAGTCGCGTCCCCCGGAGAACGCGAGCAGGCACGGTGGCACCCGCAGGGCACGCTCCAGCGCGTCTTCGAGCGCCTGGAGCGGGGTCCGTCCAGCTGCCGCCCCGCAAACGTCAGGCCCGTCGAGATAGCCCCCGACCCAACCGCAGGCGACCTCCTGCGAGGTCATCGGGTACGGCACAGCCGGAGCGGTGCTCACCGGGCGCCCACCTCGTCGAGCACCGCCGCCAGCACTGCAGCTGCCAGCGACCCTCCCGCCGCCCGCAGCCCGCCGGGCGCCGCCGTCGCCCCACCTGCCCCCGGCTCGGCTCTCGCCGACGCCTCCGGCGCGCCTCCCACCGACGCGACCAGCCCGGCCCCGTCCGCAGGCCGCTCCGCTGCGGCTCGCCCCGGCGGATCCCTCGGCTCCCTCGGCGGCTCCCACGGGACGTCGGCTGCCACCACCGGGACGTAGTCGGCCAGCTCCGCTACCTGTATGAACTGCCGTTCGAGGACAGCTCGATCACGCCACTGGACCAGGCGTCCGGCACCGACGAGCGCCAGCACGGCTTCGCCGCCGGGCAGTTGCCGCACCCGGAGGCGGCCGTCAGGAGACGGTCGGGGGCAGACCACGCAGCGCACCATCCCCCAGTCATGGGTCGAGGGGGTCGGGCCCAGGGCCAAGCGACCGTCGGCGGTGGGCTCGGCAGACCACTGCACCCGGCGTCTGGCCACCACGTCGAAGGCTCCCGGTCGGATGCGCAGCATCGCCGAACGGCCCAGCCATCTCGTCGATGGCCCAGGGTGCACCCGCAGCAGGTCGTCGGCGATGAACGGCGCTCCAGCCATGCAGGCCGACGCAGCCAACGTCGACTTCCCGGTGCCCGAAGGCCCGGCGAACGCCACTGCGTCGCCGGGCGCCCCGCCGGCTCCCTGCACCTCCACGGCGGACGCGTGCAACACGCACTCCCCGGCCATGGTCAACACGAACGCGAGGACCAGCCCCCGCACCAGCAGCACGAGCTGGTCGTCGGTGATCCCCGGGGCAGGGCGGCACACCACCTCCTCCAAGGTGCCGGCCACCACCACGTCGCACACTGCCGGCACTCGCAACGTCCAGCCGTCGGGCCCTTCGGCCGCCCAATGCAGCCGCTGCCCGCCCACAACGGTGTCGAGCACGAGGCGACCTGGCGGCGCGCCGTCACCGACTGGTGCCGGGTCGTCCACGTGCACCACCAGGCGCCGGCCCCACCCCGGCGGCGGGCCGGCGGCGACGGCGCCGGGAGTGCCCTCGAGACTGCCGGAGCCACGGGCCCGCGCCGCGCGCCGGGCGGTGCCCACCGACCCGGGACCGGGCACCTTCGGCGCAGCTCGACCGAGACCGGCCAGCGGCGACCACAGATCCACCCCGTGGAGCTGGCTCCACGACCAGGATCGATCTGGAAGGCCACCGGCCCCTGCACGATCCGGGCGAGCCGGCCGGGTCGCCTGATCAGGACGGGGTGGGCCGGCTGTGCGATCCGGGCGAGCCGGCCGGGTCGCCTGATCAGGACGGGGTGGGCGATCCGGCTCACCGGTACGCTCGTCTTCGCCGGCGTCGAGAACATGGGTGGCGGGCAGCGTGGGCTCCACCTCGATCAGTACTGGGCCAGAGTGCCCAACCGACGGGCACGCCGCAGGCCGGCACGGAACACCACCAGGGACAGCGGAAGCGCCACCAAGGCAGCCGCCCACAGCCCGCCCATCTGGAGCAGCGGGACGTGCCGCCCGAGCAAGGTGTCGCGCAGCACCTCGAGCGCCCAGGTGAACGGCAGGCACTCGGCCGCCACCCGCAGCGGCTCCGGCATCACCGCCACCGGGTAGTAGACGCCACCGAGCATCGACAGCGCCGACGCCGCCAGCGCAGTGAGCGACTCGCCGCGTTTGAACACCAGCACGAAGGTGGCGAGAGCGAACCCGGCAGCGCTGCCGAGGACGACGGTGCCCGCCAGGCCGGCCATAGCGCCGAGCGCAGACACCAGGTCCACGTCGAAGCGCATGCCGAACGCCCCCACGGCCACCGCCACCTCCACCACCGCCACCGCTCCGGCAAACAGGGCCGGATAGGCCGCGCTGGCCAGCACTGCCATCGCAGGCGGCGGGGGCATGGTGAAGACCACCTCGAGCGTGCCGGTCGTCTGGTCGGTCCGCAG
>JAJZNB010000067.1 GCA_021848085.1 Actinomycetes bacterium | reverse complement strand
AACTCGGCCTCGAGCAGGGCGTCGATGTCGGGATCGTCGGCCAGCGGCACCAGCACCCCGCCGGGCAGGATGACGGCAGCGGTGGCGTCGTCCGCCGCCGGGTCGGGGCCGGCGGCGAGGTCGGGGTCGGCGGCGAGGTCGGGGTCGGCGGCGAGGTCCGGGTCGGCGGCGAGGTGGGGGATGGCGCCGGCTCGAGCGGCGCCGACCTCGTTCGGGCTGTCGATGTCTGGCGGGGCTGGCGCCGCCGGCCCGGTCGCCGGCGCGGTCGCCACCGGCTGGGCGGTGCGGCGCAGCGCCGTGTCGTCGTCGGGTGCCTGCGGGCCGGCCGCCAGGACGGGGCGGTCTTCGGCCGCCGCCGCCGGCAGCGCCGCCGCCGAGGCGGCGGCCAAGGCGGGGGACCGGTCCGCCAGCGCATCTTTGACGATGCCGCCGAGCTCCTCGATGGAACGGGCCAGCATCACCTGGCTCTGCTGCACCTCCGACAGGCGTTGCAGGATCTCGTGCCAGAGCTCCGCCTGGGAGAGCGCCATGGAGCGGACCAGGTCGACGTTCGACGGCTGGTCGTCGGGCGAGCGGCGCTCGATGGTCATGGCAGCCTCATCTCCGTCTGCGGGGTCGCGGTGCATCTCCGGTCCGGTATCGGCCGGACCCGGGGCGAACTGGAATTGCTTGGCCGTTGACGCGCAGCGTAGTGGCCGCTTCGGGTTGCGGCCGGGCCACCGCCGCACCGCGTCGGAACCGACCGGAGGAAGAACGACCAGGGTTGCCGCCGACCGGCGGCACCAGATCAGGCCCGGGTGGTGGCGCGCACCTCGGCCAGCGACAGCTCGCCGGTGGCCTCGCCGCCGCACTGCGAGCAGCGATCCACGTGCCGCCAGCTGCGCAGCAGCCGGGAGCCCTCGGGGTTGAGCAGCACCACGAACGACTCCGACACCGGATCGATCTCGAGCCCGAAGTAGGGGCGCCAGTCGGTGGAGGCCTGCTGGGAGTCGAGGTCGAGCCCCTTCAGGATGCGCCGGAACCGCATGCGCTCGGTGTCGAACACCCAGGTGCTGTGGCAGGACTCGAGGACCGTCGGTTCCATCCACCCATCCTCTCGCGCCGGCGCCCGCGTTCGCACCGCGGCAATGTTGCGGTTCGGCGACAGTCGGGTCCGCGGTGAGGCGCCCGCCACCGTCCGTCGGCGTCCGTTGGGAAGACGGTGTTGTGCCGGCTTCAGTGCCGGCTGCGGCGGCGGAACAGGCGGCGCTTGCGGGGAGCCTTGCCGCGCACCACGGCCGCCTCGGCCAGCACCGCTCGCAGCCCGTCGGGATCGGGCGTCGGCACCACGAAGCGGTGGGTGCGTTCCGTCGTCGCCACCTCCACGACCAGGCCCCGGGAGCCGTCGGGCGTCGTGGTGGGGTCGGTGCCGGCCATCCGGGTGACGGCCTGCCACGGCATGGGCACCACCCGGCTGCCGTCAGCCCGCAGCACGTCGACACCGGCGGCGCCCAGCACCAGGGACAGGTCGGGTACCGCCACCTGGCCGGCCTCGCCCTCGGTCAGCAGCACCACCCCGTCGAAGCGGTACGAGGCCGGCTCGTGCTCGCCCGCCTGGGGGGAGGGAACATCGCTCACGGTTCGGACTCCTCCAGGCCGGCCACAGCCGGCGCGCACACTGCCACAAAAGGGTTGGGTTTTGCCCACCCCTACCCTAGACTGCCGGGTGATGGATCGGGGAGATCTCGACCGCCTGCTGCACCTGCTCGCCGAGCTCGACGGCTCCGACCTGCACATCAAGGCCGGCGCGCCGCCGCGGATGCGGGTGGACGGGGCGCTGCGCACCCTCGACGACGAGCCGCGCTTCGACGCCGAAGAGACCCGCCGGCTGGCCGAGCAGCTGATGCCGGCCAAGCTGCTGCCGGTGTTCGAGGAGCGGCACGAGGTCGACTTCGCCTACAGCGTGCCTGGCCTGGGGCGGTTCCGGACCAACGCCTTCTACCAGCGCTCCTCGGTGGCGTTGGCCATGCGTCGAGTCCGCACCAACGCGGCCACCTTCGCCGAGCTGGGCCTACCCGAGGTGGTGCGCCGCCTGTCCGACGAGCAGCGGGGCCTGGTGCTGGTCACCGGCCCGACCGGGTCGGGCAAGACGACGTCGCTGGCCGCCATGGTCGACCACATCAACCACAGCCGGGCCTGCCACGTCATCACCATCGAGGACCCCGTCGAGTACCTCCACCAGGACGACATGGCCGCCATCGAGCAGCGCGAGGTCGGCTTCGACACCGACAGCTTCACCTCGGCCATGCGGGTGGTGCTGCGCCAGGATCCCGACGTCATCCTCATCGGCGAGATGCGCGATCCCGAGACGGTCTACACCGCGCTCACCGCGGCGGAGACCGGGCACCTGGTCTTCTCCACCTTGCACACCACCTCCGCCACCGAGACGGTCAACCGGATCGTGGACTTCTTCCCACCCCACCAGCAGTCCCAGATCCGGGTCAGCCTGGCCGCGGCGTTGCGGGGCACGATCTGCCAGCGGCTCATCCCGCGGGCCGACGGGCGGGGCCGGGTTCCCGCGCTCGAGGTGATGGTGGTCAACGGCCGGATCCAGCAGGCCATCCTCGACCCGCTGCTGACCTCCGACATCGACGAGATCATGGCCGAGGGCGAGTACTACGGCATGCAGACCTTCGACCAGAGCCTGGCCCGGCTGCTGCAGCAGGGCACCATCGACCTGCGCCAGGCCATGGGCGCGGCGACCAACCCCCACGACCTGAAGGTCATGCTGGAGCGCATGGGGCTGGTGCAGACCGGCAGCGGTGGGGGCTACGTCCCCCAGCCGGTCTGACCCGACGGGTCAAGCGGGCACGCCGAGCCCCCAGGCCGCGGCCGTCACCAGGGCGGCCACGGCGGCGGCCAGGGCGGCAGCGGCCAGCCCACTGGCACCGTCGGCCACCGTCCGGTCCGAGCGTCGGGCCAGCCACCACCAGCGGGCGCCGAACAGCACCACCCCCACGCCCACCCCCACCCCGGTGGCCGGCAGAGCCAGGCAGCCCAGCCAAGCCCCGGCCGGCAGCAGCGCCGGTGACGCACCGGCCAGCCGGCGCAGCCCCCGCCGGGTGCGGGCCGGGGCGCTGAGGGCCAGGCCGGCCAGCCCGGCGGCGGCGACCCCGCCGGCCAGGCGGACCGCGGCGCCGGGGCGATGGTCGGCCAGCGCCGCCAGCAGCAGGGCCGCCCCGCCCAGGGCCGTGCCGATGGCGGCCAGGCGGGCCGGCAGCGGCAGCCCGTCGTGGTCGATGACCACCACCATCACCATCGTGGCCAGCAGCAGGCACAGCCCCGGGGCGAACCAGCGGGGCTGTACCAGGGCGGTGACCAGGGCGAAGCCGGCGCCGGTGGCCGCCTCGACCAGCGGATAGCGCGCCGCGATCGGCGCCCCGCACGACCGGCAGCGGCCCCGGAGCGCCAGCCACGACACCACCGGCACGTTGTCGACGGCCCGGATCGGGGTGCGGCACCGGGGGCAGAACGACCGGGGATGGTTGACCGACAGGCCCAGCGGCACCCGGTAGATCACCACGTTGGCGAACGACCCGACCAGCAGTCCCATCACCCCGGCCAGCACCACCCAGGCCGCGGCCGGGACCGCGCTGGCGCCCACGGTGCCCGCCACGGTCACCGGCGCCGGCGGCCGCGGTGGTGACAGTGGCCCCGGTGGTGACAGTTGTCGCGCTGGTGATCGTGCCCGCGGTGGTGATCGTGGCCGCGGCGGTGACCGTGGCCCCGGCGGTGACCGTGGCCCCGGCGGTGACCGTGGCCGTGCCCGGCGGCCCGCGGCGCCGGCGGCCGCAACCCATCGCGGTGCCCACGCTTCGTGTCCGTCACGACCAAGCCTTCCCGACGAGGAGTGGCGACGCTACCATGTCGGCTGCGTTGTTCACCTGGTGGGTACCTGGTGGCTCGCCAGCAGGGGGAAGAAGCGTTCAATGTGCGCGGAGCTGGTGCCGATGGTGTGCGCATGACCGACGCCGACGCGGTGCGTCTGCTGGCCAGCGAGTACAACCTTCCCTTCGTCGACCTCGACGTCTACGGGGTCGACCCGGCGGCGGCCGGCGTGCTGCCCCGCCACATCGCCCAGCGCCACCACGTGGTCCCCATCGGCACCCGGTCGGGCTCGCTGGTCATCGCCATCTCCAACCCGGCCGACGTCGTCACCCTCGACACCGTGCGTGCCGCCCTCGGCCACGAGTTCATCTCGGTGGTCGCCCCCGGCGACCAGATCGAGACGGCGCTGGCCCACGTCTACGGCGGCGACGCCCCGGCCGGGTCGCCCACCGCTCCCCACGGCGCGACCCCCGGCGCGCCGTCGGTCCCCACCCCCACGGCGCCACCACCTCGGGCCGAGCCGCCGGCCGGTCGAGGTGCGCCCCACACCACCCCGGCGAACACGGCGTCGACGACCTCCGACCTGCCGGCCGACCCGTCGCGGGTCGCCTCCGGTGCCGCCTCGTTCACCCGACCCCGCCCCGAGGTGCCGCGCCTGGCGGACCTGCCGCCGCTGCAGCTCGGCACCCGAGGAGCGACCCTGACCGTCCCCCCCCTGGGCGGCTCTGGGGCGGCGCCCGCCACCGGGTCTCCCCACCCCGAAGCGGCCGGCGCCCCGGGTCCTGGCTCGGCGGTGGGCGGCCACAGCAGCCCGGCCGCCGCCGGCGTCTCCGGCGTGGACCTCGAGGCCGATCCCGGCGTGGACCTCGAGGCCGATCCCGAGCCCGATCCCGGCGTCGACCTCGAGGAGGTGGCCCGGCTCCCGTCGCTGGCCCGGGTGCTGGTGGAAGGCGGCCGGGTGTCGCTGGCCGACATGCGCCAGGTGCTCGACGAGCACGACACCAACGGCCAGACCATCGCCTGGCTGCTGACCAGCCACAGGCTGGTCACCGACGCCGACCTGATGTGGGGCATGGCCCAGGAGATGGGGCTCGAGTTCGTCGACCTCGACGTCTACGGCATCGACGTCTCGGCCGCCTTCGAGCTGCCCGAGGCCACCGCCCGCCACCACAACGTGGTGGTGATCGGCCACCGCGACGGGGCTCCGGTGGTGGCCGCCTCCAACCCCACCGACGTCTTCGCCATGGACGACCTGCGGACCATCATCGGCCGCAACTTCATCACCGTCGTCGCCACCCGCTCCCAGATCAACACCTACCTCGACAAGGCCTACAACAACGGCGACGCCCAGGACATCGCCACCTCGGCCGCCGGCGAGCTGGGTGAGGACGTCGGCGAAGACCTCGACAACATCCAGGCCGTCGTCGACGACGCCCCCATCGTCCGCTACGTCAACCTGCTGGTGCTCCAGGCCCTCAACGAGCGGGCCTCGGACATCCACGTGGAGCCCACCGCCGACAACCTGCGCATCCGCTACCGCATCGACGGGGTCCTCCACGACATGTCCACCGCGCCGCGCTCGATCGCGGCGTCGGTCACCACCCGCCTGAAGGTCATGGCGGACATGAACATCGCCGAGCACCGCCTGCCCCAAGACGGGCGGATCTCGCTCAACGTCGGCAACCGCGGCATCGACCTGCGCATGGCCACCTTGCCCACCATCTACGGCGAGAAGGTGGTGATGCGGGTCCTCGACAAGTCCAACGTGGTGCTCGGCTTCGAGGACCTCGGCTTCGACGCCGACCTGCTGGAGCGCTACGCGGCGGTCTACACCAAGCCCTACGGCACCATCCTGGTCACCGGCCCGACCGGGTCGGGCAAGACCACCACCTTGTACGCCACCTTGTCGGCGCTCAACTCGCCCGACAAGAACATCATCACCGTCGAGGACCCCGTCGAGCTGCGCATCAAGGGCATCAACCAGGTGCAGCTCAACACCAAGGCCGGCCTCACCTTCGCCTCGGCGCTGCGGTCGATCCTGCGGGCCGACCCCGACATCGTGCTGGTCGGCGAGATCCGCGACCGCGAGACGGCGCTCATCTCGGTGGAGGCGGCCCTCACCGGCCACCTGGTGCTGGCCACCTTGCACACCAACAACGCGGCCAGCACCCCCATGCGGCTGGTGGAGATGGGGCTGGAGCCCTACCTGGTCACCTCGGCGCTGAGCGCGGCGGTGGCCCAGCGCCTGGCCCGCCGGCTGTGCACCTACTGTCGCGAGCCCTACGAGCCGACCGAGGCCGACATCGTGAGCGCCGGCTGGCGGCCCGAGGAGGTCTTCGCCGACGGGCAGGCGGCGCCCACGCTGTACCGGGCGGCGGGCTGCTCGGCCTGCGCCAAGACCGGCTACCGGGGACGCAAGGCCCTGTTGGAGCTGCTGGTGGTCTCCGAGGAGATCGAACGGCTGATCGTCGAAGGAGGCTCGGCCGATGACATCCACCGACTTGCCGTGGAGCAGGGCATGGTGACCCTGCGCCAGAGCGGCCTGCGCAAGGCGCTCGAGGGGGAGACCACCCTCGAAGAGGTGCTGCGGGTCGTGGCATGAGCCCGTCCGCCGCCACCCGCACCGAGTGGAACCGGCGCCTGGCCCAGGCGCTGCAGGCCGACGGCGCCGCCGCCGGCGCCGTCACCGCCGTGCTCGACGAGGCCGCCGCCAGCGCCAGTTCGTCGTTCCCCCGGCTGCTGGTGCAGCGCGGCGTGACCGACGGGCCGACGGTGCTGGCCACCTTGGCCCACCTGGCCCAGCTGCCCGCCGTCGACCTGTACCACGACGGCCCCGATGCC
>JAJZNB010000135.1:24561-34920 GCA_021848085.1 Actinomycetes bacterium | reverse complement strand
CCACGGGCCGCGCCGCCAAAGGCGCCGGCGCCGCTCGACCCGGTCCGCCGCCATCGGCTTCGACCGGCGCGCCGACCGCCCCCGGCGGGAGCGCAGACCCGCCCGCACCACCGGCGCCAGCCAGGGCGGGAAGCGTCACCCCCCACGAGCGCAGCAGCTGCACCGCCTGGGTGGCCTGCTCGGCGGGCGCACCGTGGAGGACGAGGCGACGGCGAGCGACGTCCATCACCCGTACCGAGCCGACCAGGGTGGGGCTGCCGGCCTGGCCCCAGGGCCCGGCGCCCAGATCGGCGGCCGCCAGCCGGCGGATCCGGTGGGCCGGCACCGCTTGGCGGCGCTCGGGCGGGGCCTTGCACGGCTCGATGAGCCGCTCCGCCACCGACAGCACCGCCGGCAGCGTCACCTCCACCTGCCGCCAGCCGTCGTCGAGCTCGCACCGGGCTCGGACCCGGCCGCCGTCCACCTGCAGCTGGCGCACCCCGCCGGCGAAGGGCAGGTCGAGCAGCTGGGCCACCTGGGGACCGACCTGGCCGGTGTCGGCGTCGACCGAGTTGCGCCCGGTGAGGATCAGGTCGAAGCGCCCCGTGCGCCGCAACGCCGCCGCCAGGGCTCGGGCCGTGGCCAGCGTGTCGGACCCGGCCAGCGCCGGGTCGCTGACCAGCACCCCCTCGTCGGCACCGCAGGCGATCGCCTCGCGCAGCACGTCGGCGGCGGCCGGGGGGCCCAGCGTGAGCACGACGCAGCGGCCGCCGACGGCCTGGGCCAGGGCCACGCCCTGGCTGACGGCCCGGCGGCAGTAGGCGTTCATCTCGAGGTCGACGTCGGTGCGCCGCAGCCGGCCGTCGGAGCCGAGGGCCAGCTGCTCGACCACCGGGACCTGCTTCACCAGGACCGCCACCTGCACCTGTGGAGCCTCCTCGTCTGCGGCGCCGAGATGCCTGCGGCCGTGACCCCAGCGCCGGGCGCCGGTCGGCGGACCGGCCGCCCTGGCGGCACCCGACAGGACATCGAGCGTAGCGGTGCCCCCGCCGCGCCCCGTCGTGGGCCACCATGGGCCGATGCGCCTGTTGATCGCCACCTGCTCGGTGACCTACCACGGCCGCCTGACGGCCCACCTGCCCCGCGCCAAACGGCTGGTGCTGGTGAAGGCGGACGGCTCGGTGTCGATCCACGCCGACGACCGGGCCTACAAGCCGCTCAACTGGATGAGCCCCCCCTGCACCCTCGACATCGGCCCGACGCGCTGGGTGGTGCGCAACCGCAAGGGCGAGACGCTCACCATCGACGTGGAGGAGGTGCACGCCGACGTGCACCACGAGCTGGGCCCCGAGCCCGGCCTGGCCAAGGACGGGGTGGAGCTGGAGCTACAGGGCCTGCTGGCGGCCAACCCCGGGGCCATCGAGCCGGGTCTGTCGCTGGTGGCCCGCGAGCGCGAGACGGGCATCGGCCCCGTCGACCTGCTGTGCCATGGGGCCGACGGCACCTTCGTCGCCGTGGAGGTGAAGCGCCACGGGGAGATCGACGGCGTGGAGCAGCTCCAGCGCTATCTGCACTTCCTGCGCCAGGACGCCCGCCTGCACCCGCTGCGCGGGATCCTGGTGGCCCAGCGGGTGGCTCCCCAGGCCCAGGTGCTGGCCGAGTCCCGGGGGATCGGCTGGGTCGAGGTGGACTACGACGAGCTGCGCGGCCTGGAGCCGAGCACCCCCACCCTGTTCTGACCCGCACCCTGTTCTGACGCACCCTGCTGACCCGCACCCTGCTCCCACCCTGCTCCCACCCTGCTGACCCGCACCCTGCTCCCACCCCAGGCCACGCTGATCGGCGCGGAGCTGAGGCTCGACACCACGCGGACACCCATCCACCGCTGATGCGGTCGGTCGCGGGAAGCTGGGTATGACAGGGCCAGCGCCCTGCGGGGCCGCACAGCGTGAGGTGGCAGGCCGATCCCTCCGGATCAGGCGGTGCGCTGCCGATGATGGCGCTGAGAGGGAGGGGCCAACATGACACCAGGGGAACGCTGCGACGAGATCCTGCGCCTGATCGACGAGATCCTCGACGAGACCCGCAACGGCGCGCCGGCGCCGATCCGGTCCTCGGCCGGTAGCCGGGCTCGCCGGACGGCCACGGCGGCTGCCTCACCCGGCTGACCGGCTGACCGGCTGGCCAGCCGGGTGCCGGCCGCGCCCCCGGACCGCCCCGAACCCGCTTCGGTGGGTGGCGCGGCGCCTACCCTGGGGGACGTGCACTTCCGCATCGAACAGCCGGTGGCCGCACCGCCGGACCGGGTGGTGGCGGCCTTCACCGATCCCGAGCGCTTCGAGGTGGAGCACCAGGTTCCCGAGGTCGGCGTGCCCCACGTGCTGCAGCGCCGGAGCCGCCAGGGCACCGTGGAGCTGCGTCTGCGCTACCACTACGTCGGGAGCCTGTCGCCGGCGGCTCGCCGGGTGCTCGACCCCGACAAGCTGACCTGGGTGCAGGAGCTGACGGTCCGCTCCGGCGAGCGGCGCGCCGAGTTCCGGATGGTGCCCGACCACTACCCCGACCGGCTGCGCTGCCAGGGGCAGTTCCTGTTCGACGAGCTCGACGGCGGCGCCTCGACCCTGCAGGTGATGGAGGGCGAGCTGGTGGTGTCGTTCCCGCTGGTGGGGCCGGTGGTCGAGCGGAGCCTGCTGAGCGGGGTGCGGCGCTACCTGGCCGCCGAAGCTCCCGGCCTGGCCCAGCTGGCCGGCGCCTGACACCGGCCGTCACCGGCCCCGCCCGCTACTTCAGCTCCACCTCGTCGAGATCCTCGGCCCGCCAGTGCGAGAAGCGCTCAGCCGGCAGGTGCAGGCAGTGGGTGGGGGCCAGCGCCTCGACGAAGGCTCGGTCGTGACTGACCACCACGACGGTGCCAGGCCAGCGGCTGAGCATGTCGCCCACGGCCACGATGGAGGCCGGGTCGAGGTTGTTGGTGGGCTCGTCGAGCACCAGCAGGTTGGCGGTGCCGGCCGCCAGCATGGCCAGCCCGAGCTTGGCCCGCTCTCCGCCCGACAGCGACCGGGGCAGCTGGTGGGCCACCGCCCCCGACAGGCCGAAGGAGCCGAGCAGGGCCCGACGATCGGTCTCCGACTCGAGCACGGCGTCGTCGACGTTGTCGAGGGCGCTACGCCGCGGGTCGATCTGCTCGTGCTCCTGGGCGAAGTAGCCGACGTGGACGTTGACGCCGAGCACCACCGCACCCGAGGTCGGCGGCTGCACCCCGGCCAGGCAGCGCAGCAGGCTCGACTTGCCAGCACCGTTGCGGCCCACCACGGCCAGACGGTCGCCCCGTCCGAGGCCGAAGTCCACGTCGTGCAGCACCGGCTGGGGGCCGTAGGCGACGGCGAGGTGCTCCACCCGCAGCGGCTCCTCTCCCGAGCGGCGCGGGGCGGGCAGCGTGAAGCGGCCGGCACGCTCGCGGGCCAGCACCTCGGTGCGGCTGCCCTGGAGGCGCTGCACCCGCCGGTCGAGGGACTTGGCCACCCGGGCTCGGCGGGCGGTGCTGCCCCGCATGGAGTCGGCCAGGGTGGACAGCCGCCTGATCTCGCGCTCTTCGAGGGCGGCCAGCCGCTCGCGCTGGCTCTGGTCGGCGGCGAGCTGGGCCCGGTAGCTGCTGTAGGAGCCCTTGAACTCCTGCAGGCGGCCGTCGGCCAGGTGCAACACCTTGGTGATGGACCGGTCGAGGAGCTTGAGGTCGTGGCTGACCACCAGCAGCGCGCCGGGGAACCGCTCCAGCTCGTCCATCAGCCAGCGCTTGGCCGCCACGTCGAGATGGTTGGTGGGCTCGTCGAGGACCATGGTGCCAGGTTGCTGGTACAGCACCCGGATCAGGTCGACCCGGCGGCGCTGGCCGCCCGACAGCCCGTCGATGTCCTCGAGCAGCAGGTCCTGGTCCAAGCCGAGGCCGTCGGCCAGGCGGGCCACCGCCGCCTCCGACTCGTAGCCGCCGGCGCTGCGGTAGCGCTCCTCGAGGTCCGAGAAGCGCTCGATGTTCTTGGCCGACGGGTCCTCGGCCATGGTCCGGCGGGCCTCGGTCAGCTCCTCGTCGAGGACGTCGAGGCCGCGCCCCGACAGCACGTGCGACAGACCGACGGGATCGAGGCCGAGCCCGCCGGACACCGGCACCTGGGGCAGGAACCCGATGTCGCCACGGTGCTCGAGGGTCCCCGCCACCCGGACGTTGGGTCCGCACTGGCCGAGCACCGCCGACAACAGCGTCGACTTGCCGGCGCCGTTCCGTCCCACCAGCCCCACCTTGTCGCCGGCCAGCACGGTGAACGAGACGTCACGGGCGAGGACGCGCTCGCCGATCTCGATGGTGACGTCGGTGCCTCTGATCATGTCGGTCTCGCTCGTGGCGGTGATGACCCGTCGGCGTTCGCCACCGACCAGGTCCTGCGGGCACGCCGGGCCGGCGGGCACAGGGGACAGGGGACAGGGGACAGGGGACAGGGGACAGGGACCGGTGGCAACAGGGAGCAAGATCCCGTCTCCGCCGCCCACCCGGTCGCCGACCATCGTACCGGGCGGCGCCGGTGGGAGGGCCGCCGCCACCCGCGGCGGCCCGGCGGCCGCCACGAAGACGCCCCGGTCGTCCGGATATCGTTGGCTCCGTCCGCAACATGGTGCCCGTCAGCGACGTGGTGAAGGAGGCCGACGCAGATGGCAGTGGTGAAGCCCCAGCGGTCGATGCGCGACCAGGTCCTGTTGAGCCTGGGCATCGCCATCAGCATCATCGCCGGCCTGTTCGTGGTGGGCGTGGTGGCCCCCATCATCTTGGCCATCATCATCGGCGCCGCCGACGGGCACTGAGACGACCGAGGAGCCGCGGCGACAGCCCAGCGCCGGTCGACGTGGAATGCCGGGGCCCGCTGCGCTGTTGCACGAGATGGAGCCACCAAGCGGTGGTGGAAAGGAGGTTCGGTTGGGCAGATCGCCAGCGGATCTCCAGCACCCCTGACAACGGAGCCGGTTGGCCGCGAAGCCCCTGGGCGTGAGCGCAGGGCTCGCCTCGGCAGAACCGAAACGAGGGACCTGGTAGCAGCAGGTCGAGAACCTCGCCACCGTCACAGCACGCCAAGCTTGGCCGAGCGTCGCTTCGATCGGAGGCCGGCGAAGGACCGCCAGGGGGAAGCAGGCAGAACGACAAGGAGCCCGCCGTGGACCGACCGTCCAAGCGGGCTTCTTCGCGTCGGGGGGAAGCCGGGTGCCCTGCGCCCGGTGCAGATCCGGGACGGGGGCGCCGGCGAGCGCGAGGATGGGTAGGTCCAGCCACCACGTGTAGTCCCGTGTCCCAGCAGTCTCGTGTCCCAGCACCTTCCGGGGGGGCTCCAGCCTTGTCGACCGCTCGACTGCCCACACATCGCCACCTTCTCGCCGCCGCGGTGAACCTCGATCACCCCGACCGCTACTTCCACTGGGGGATCGTGATCGTGTCGATGGCGAACCTGATCGTCATCGCGGTGCTGGTCGCCTTGTTCATCGCCGCGCTGGCCGTACCGTTCATGCGGCCGAGGCCGGTGGCGCCCGAGCAGGCCCCTGAGGCGGAGCCCGAGAGCCGTCCTCGGGCCGCAGGTCCACAGCAGCGCACCTGGACCGGGGCGGTGCGCAGGGCCGGGCTGCGGTTCCTGCCGCCGACCAAGCTCCTCCCCGACTACCAGCCGGCCTACGTGGCGTCGTGGGCCTACGTGTTCGGGGTGGCCACCGTGGCCTCCTTGGTGGTGGTGATCGGCTCGGGCCTGGCGCTGGCCTTCGAGGGCCCGGCCTGGTGGCACCTGTCGTCCGGCGGACACTTCGTGAACTCCGTCCACCTGTGGAGCGTGGAGCTGTTCATGGGCTTCATGACCATCCACCTGTGGGTCAAGTTCTGGATGGCGGCGTGGCGCGGTCGACGCCAGGCGACGTGGATGACCGGCGTGCTGACGTTCCTGGTGGCCATCTTCGAGGGGTTCACCGGCTACATCTCGCAGACCAACTTCGACTCGCAGTGGATCGCCTTCGAGGCCAAAGACGGCTTCAACTCGTCGGGCATCGGGGCCTTCATCAACCCCATGAACTTCGGTCAGGCGATCATGCTGCACATCTCGCTGATCCCCGCCGCCGTGCTGGTGCTGGTGGGCGTGCACGTCCTGCTGGTCCGCATCCGAGGTGTGGTGCCTCCCATCGACGCCCGCCCCGCCGACCTCGGCGTTGGCGGCGCCGAGCGGGCCGAGGTGCCCTCGTGAGCGCCTCCGGTCAGCTGCCGCCGGCTGGTGCAGGCCGCCTGAGCCGCCGGGCGAGGGCCCAGGCCGAAGCCCGACCGTGGAAGGGGCCGCTGCGCCACTACGACATCATCAAAGAGGCCACCTTCGCCGTGGTGGTGGTGGCCGTCCTGGCCGTGGTGCTCGCCGCCGTGTTCTCCTCGCCGGACAAGCGGCCGGTGACCTTGCGCCAGTGGGCTGACGCCCAGCCGGCCGGGTTCACCCAGGTGGCCCTGACCGAGTTGCAGGGCACCTCCACCAGTGCCACCTACGGGCCGCCGTTCAACCATGGCGACGGTTCGCTCCAGCGGCTCGGACCGGTGTCGCTGCAGAAGTTCTTCGGCGTGGCCTGGCCCCTGCACCCGGCCACCGCGTTCGTCCTCGACCCGCTGTCCACGTTGCCGAGCAGCCCGGCGCTGCGCTCGGCTCTGCGCAACTGGAGGTTGGCCCCGGCGGCCCAGCAGACGTCGTGGGCCGACGCCTACGACAAGGTGGTCGGCACGCTGGCTCTGGGCGCTTCGGTGCCGGCCCGGGTGAACGGGGCGGGCCCGGTGCCGGAGCTGCTGACCTCGCTGCTGGGCATGGCCCGCAGCGGGGCGCTCGACGCGGCGCTGGTCACCCATGGGTCGTTCTACAGCTCTGACTACACCAACGCGATCATGTTCCTCGGGGACTCGGCCACGTCGCAGGACAACGGCTACTGGAACCAGATCGTCAGCGCCGAGCACCTCCAGGGCTCGCAGTGGGGGGTCATGAACGAAACGGGTTCGTGGCCTGGCCAGCCCTGGCTGTGGCTGTACACCATGTGGTACCAGGTGCCGCCCATGAACACGTCGAGGAACGCCGACATCGAGGTGGTCGCCATCATGACGGTGTTGAGCCTGGCGCTGCTGGCGCTGCCGTTCATCCCCGGGCTCAGAGACATCCCGCGTCTGGTGCCGGTGCACCGGGTCATCTGGCGTCAGTACTACCGCCAGCCTCCGACACCAGGCTGAGCGACGGGACAGGTCTGCTTCGTCTCGGGCTTCAGACCCGGGCCATGTTGGCGAAGCGGGTGTAGTGGTCGACGAAGGCCAGCTGGGTCACGCCCACCGGCCCGTTGCGGTGCTTGGCGATGATGATCTCGGCCGTGCCCCGGTCGGGCGACTCGGGGTTGTAGATCTCGTCCCGGTAGATGAACAGCACCACGTCGGCGTCCTGCTCGATGGCCCCCGACTCGCGCAGGTCGGCCAGCACCGGACGCTTGTCCTGTCGCATCTCGAGGTTGCGCGACAGCTGTGACAAGGCGATGACCGGCACGTTGAGCTCGCGGGCCAGGATCTTCAGCCCCCGGCTGATCTCGGAGATCTCGACCTGGCGGTTCTCGGCCCGTCCCTTGCCGTGTCCGCTCATCAGCTGCAGGTAGTCGACCACCACCAGCCCGAGGCCCTCGCGAGCCATCAGGCGCCGAGCCTTGGCCCGGATGTCCATGACGGTCACGTTGGGGTTGTCGTCGATGAAGATGGGGGCGTCGCCCAGGCGGCCGATGGCATCGGAGATCTTCGGCCAGTCGGCCTCGAGCAGCCGTCCGTTGCGCATGCGGGTGGCGTCGACCTTCGCCTCCGAGCACAGCATCCGCGATGTCAGCTCCAGGTGGCTCATCTCGAGCGAGAACAGCAGCACCGGCTTGCGGACCTTGACGGCGGCGTTGGTGACGATGCCCAGGGCGAAGCTGGTCTTCCCCATGGCCGGCCGGGCGCCCACCACGACCAGGTTCGACGGCTGCAGGCCGGCCAGCTTCTGGTCGAGGTCGGTGTAGCCGGTGGGGACGCCGGTGATGGTGTCCCCCCGCTCGTAGAGCTGCTCCAGGTGGTCGAGGCTCTGGGCCAGCAGGTCCCGCAGCGGTGACATGGTGTCCACCAGCCGGCGCTGAGCCACCTCGAAGATCATCGTCTCGGCCCGGTCCACCACCTCGCTGACGTCCTCGGGCACCGTGTAGCCCAGTTCGGCGATCTCCCCGGCGACGCTCACCAGCCGGCGCAGCAGGGCGTGCTCCTCCACGATGCGGGCGTAGTGGCCGGCGTTCGCCGTGGACGGGGTGTTGACCTGCAGCGAGATGAGCAGCGACGGGTCACCGACGGCTTCGAGCAAGCCGCTGCGGCGCAGCTCGTCGGCCACCGTCACCGGGTCGGCCGGCTCGCCGCGGGTGTAGAGCGCGGTGATGGCGGCGAAGATGTGGCCGTGGGCCGGCTTGTAGAAGTCGTCGGCGCTGCAGCACTCCACGGCGGCGGCGATGGCGTCGCGCGACAAGAGCATGGCCCCGAGCACCGATTCCTCGGCGTCGAGGTTGTGCGGGGGGACCCGGCCGCCAGGGCGGGCACGGCGTGGAACGTCTTCGATGGCCTGCGTCATGATGCCGCTACCCTCGCGAAGCGCCCCTGTGCACAGCTAGGGGAGCAACCTGGGGATTTGGCCGTGGACGAGGGTGTGGACCGACCCCCGCCGCCGGTGGACGACCTGAGGAGAACCGGTGGACGAGCGGGTCGGGCTGGCCACGGCGACATGGGCACATCGTGACCCCGGGCTGTAACGGCAAAGCCCGGGCGCCGTGGGCACCCGGGCTTCTGCGGCCCACCACGCCGGTCAACCCGGCAGCTCTGTCGGTCGCGGCCCTCGGCGCGAAGCGGACCGCTCCGGCCTCAGCAGGACGGCGAGCGGCGCCTCACAGCGCCTCGACCTCCACCATGACCTCGGTCGCCACGTCGGGGTGCAGCCGCACCTGCACCGGGTGGGTCCCCACGGTCTTGATCGGCTCGTCGAGCAGGATGCGGCGCCGCTCGACGGTGGCCCCGAACTGACGGTGCAGCCCCTCGGCGATGTCGGCGGTGGTGACCGAACCGAACAGGCGGCCCTCGGTGCCGGCCCGGGCGCTCAAGGTGAGCGTCCGCCCGGCGATCACCATGGCCACCGACTCGGCCGCCTCGCGGTCGCGGGCGTCGCGCAGGTCACGTGAGCGACGCATGGAGGCGGCCTGCGCCTCGATGCCCGCCGACGCCGCCACCGCCCGTCCTGACGGCAGCAGGAAGTTACGGGCGAAGCCGCGGGCCACGTCGACGATGTCACCGCGCTTGCCCAGGCCCTGCACCTCGTCGCGCAGCACCACCCGCATCAGGACCGGCCTCCCTCGGCGGCGGCCGCCACCGGCTCCGCCCCGGCGCTGTCGCCCGCCCCGTCGGCGGAGGCTGCCGGGGCCTCTACCTGCTCGCGCCGCGGCCCGCGCTCGCCGCGCTCGCCGCGCTCGCCGCGCCCGCCGCCCCGGCGGCCGCCGGAGCGCTCGGTGACGGTGCGCTGGGTGTAGGGCAGCAGCGCCAGCTCCCGTGCAGTCTTGATGGCCAGCGCCACCATGCTCTGGTGCTGGGCGCAGTTGCCGGTCACCCGGCGGGCCCGGATCTTGCCGCGGTCGCTCATGAACTTGCGGAGCAGGGCGACGTCTTTGTAGTCGACCCACTCGACCTTGTCGCGGCACAGGGCGCAGGGCTTCTTCTTGGTGCGCCGGGCGGCTTCCTTCGAACCACGCCGGCTCTGCCGATCGGTGTTGCGCGCCATCAGAAGGGCTCCTCGTCGTATCCGTAGCCGGCCGACTGGTCGACCGGCGGGCGGGCGGGCGGGCGGGGCGACGGGCCGCCGCCGTCGGACGGCCCGCGCCGTTCGTTCTTGGTCACCTGGGCGGTCGCCCAGCGCAGGCTGGGGCCGATCTCGTCGGCGACGACCTCGATCTTCGAGCGCCGCTCGCCCTCGGGGGTCTCCCACGAGCGCTGGTCGAGACGCCCGGTCACGATGACCCGTGCCCCGCGGGCCAGGCTCTCGGCAGCGTTCTCGGCCATCTCGCGCCAGCAGACGACGTCGAAGAAGGAGGTGGCCTCCTCCCACTCCTGGGTCTGGCGGTTCTGCCACCGGCGGTTGACGGCCAGCCCGAAGGTGGCCGTGGCCTGACCGCTGGAGGTGAAGCGAAGCTCGGGGTCGCGGGTGATGTTCCCGACCAGGGTGACGGTGTTGCCCGGCGGCATCGTGCCTCCTGGTGCTCAGCTGTCCTCGCCGCGCTCGGCGGCGGGGGCGGGGGCGG
>JAJZNB010000135.1:0-24509 GCA_021848085.1 Actinomycetes bacterium | reverse complement strand
CAGCACACCTTGTCCGGCAGCCGCACGATCTTGAAGCGCAGGACCTCGTCGGCCAGCCGCAGGAACCTGTCGAGCTCGGCCGAGGCAGCGGGCTCGGCGGTGAACTCGGCCACCACGTAGTAGCCCTCGCGCTTCTTCTTCATCTCGTAGGCGAAGGAACGCTTCCCCCAGCGGTCGACGGCGCCGGGGTGGCCGCCGCTGGTGCGCACCAGGTCGAGGGCGCGGTTGAGCACCGCGTTGATGGCGGTGTCCTCGACCTCGGTGTCGAAGATGATCATGGTCTCGTAGGGCCGCACGGGCCGCTCACCTCCCTCCGGACCCGGCCTGAGGGCCGGGGCTCCGCCCGGTTGGCGGAGCAGGGTCAATCGGCAGGCGGGCTCAGACCCGGGCTGCGATCTGCTCATGCTAGCCCACCGGCCCCTGGGCGCCGCCGGCGATGTCGGCTCGGGCCCGGCCGCCGCCGGCGATGTCGGCCCGACAGGCCGGACGGGGACGGCAGCTCGACAGGCGACGGCAGCTCGACAGGCCGGGCAGAGGCACACCGCCCCGGACCAGGCGCCTCAGCGCGATCCGGGGAGGTGGTACGTCTCGGCGTCGGACGGGAAGGCGCCACTTCGCACGTCGGCCGCCCACGCGGTCACGGCGTCGACGACGGCGCCGTGCAGGTCGGCGTAGCGCCGCACGAACTTGGGCGCCGCGCCCTGTCGATAGCCCAACAGGTCGTGGAAGACCAGCACCTGGCCGTCGCACCACGGCCCGGCACCGATCCCGATGGTCGGGACCTCCACCTCGGCGGTCACCCGCCGGGCGACCACGTCGGGCACGCCTTCGAGGACGATGGCGAAGCACCCGGCGGCGGCCAGGGCCTTGGCGTCGAGCAGCAGCGCCTCGGCCGCGGCGTCCTCGCGGGCCTGCACCTTGTAGCCCCCCATGGCGTGCACCGACTGGGGGGTCAGACCGAGATGCCCCATGACCGGGATCTCGGCCCCGATCAGCGCCTCCACCACCGGCAGGCGCCGTCGGCCTCCCTCGAGCTTCACCGCCTCGGCACCGGCGCGCACCAGCGCCGCCGCGTTGCGGACGGCGTCGTCCACCGACAGGTGGTAGGTCAGCCACGGCATGTCGCCGACCACGAGGGCATCGGGCCGGGCCCGGCGGACCGCCCCCACATGATGGGCCATGACGTCGACGTCGACCTGCAGCGTGTCGTCGAAGCCGAGGGCGGCGTTGGCCACCGAGTCCCCCACGAGCAGCACGTCGACCCCGGCGGCGTCAGCGGCGCGCGCCCCGGGGGTGTCGTAGGCGGTGAGCATCACGATCGGAGCTGCACCCGCAGCCACCTTGCGGGACCGGATGCCGGGGACGGTGACGGGGTCGGCCATGGGGCCTCCTTGCCGTCCAGCGCCCAGGGCTGCCGGCGGCGTCGGGACCAGATGCGCCCTCAGTGTACCGTGCCCGGGTGACCCACGGCGGGGGAGGACCCACCGGCGCCCGCCGGCAGCGCCTGCGACAGCTGCGGGCGCCCAGCGGAGGACCTGGAAGCGGTGCGGTGCGGCGCGTCTCCCTGGAGCTGCGTGACGGGACGCTGCGGCCGGGGGACCCGCTGGCGGAGGCGGAGGGCTGGGGGGCGGCGGGCGGTCGCAGCATCTGCAGCAGGCCACCCCTCGAGGCGCCGGCCGGCGCCGACCCGGCCTTCGGTGGGTGCGCCGGGAGCTGCTCAGGAGCTGCCGGCCGGCGCGGTGGGGGTGCCACCGCCGGCCGGCTGCTGCTCATGCTCGTCCCAGCCCTCGTCCCAGCCGCCGGTGCGCGACAGCAGGGCGGGAGCGGTGGCCATCACCAGCACGAAGAGAGCGAAGGTGATGATGTGGACCCCGGTGCACCACAGGCAGATGTTGCCGATGATGAGCAGCTCGGCCACCAGCAGGTAGATGACGAAGGCCATGCCACCGGCGGCCAGCACCACCCGTGCCCACGCCACCATGCGGTTGGTCGAGCGCCACAGCGGCGGCAGGTGCACGCCGGTCACCACCACGTAGTAGATGAGACCCAGCAGCGCCACCGGCACGCCGAACAGTCGAGACTGAGCGCTGGTCGTGACCTTGGCGCAATTGATGATGCCGGTGGCCGGACAGCTCGGCGTGACCCCCTGGAAGTGCTCGACGGTCAAGTAGACCGAGATCCCCAGACCCAGCAGCGCCAGGACCAGACCGACCCAGGGCACGGCCCGGGGGACCGCCGGTTCCTCCCAGCTGGCGTCGTAGAGGTCAGCGCCTGCGTCGAACCCGTCGGAGGCCATCGGTCACTTGAGGCCCATGGCCTTGGCGGCCTTGG
The DNA here is from genome assembly GCA_021848085.1 of Actinomycetes bacterium. Taxonomy (GTDB): domain Bacteria; phylum Actinomycetota; class Acidimicrobiia; order Acidimicrobiales; family UBA8190; genus JAJZNB01. Next base: position 22,178 of record JAJZNB010000135.1, on the reverse strand, counting down.
CCACCACCGGCTGGGAGCAGACGTTCGAGGGCTGGTCGTGGGTGATGCTGCAGATGGAGGCCACCAGATAGTTGGCACTCCCCACGATGTCCTTGGTGACCGTGTCGTTGGGGTTCTTCAGCTTGGCCGCGATCTGCTGCACGGTCAGGCCGGCCAGCACACCGGGGCTGTAGCTCGGGGACTTGACCAGCACCCGGTTGCCGATGTCGAGGAACGGGTAGCCCGAGCTGTTGTCGTACCGCTGCCAGACGGCGGCCACCCACTTGGGTGGGGTCTGCAGCGGCTGGTAGCTGCCGTTGACGATGCGGTTGGTGGTGTTCTCGGTGGTGGAGAAGTCCACGTACCGGCTGGTGTACGAGGGGGAGGGGTAGAAGCTGAAGGTCGCCGTGTCGGGATAGACGTCGGTGGCCCCCGAGGTGGTCTGGTTGAGATGGCCGAAGTGGCCGAACTGGCCCAGGGCCATCACCAGCGCCCAGCGCTCCGCTGCGCAGTAGGGGCAGAACTCGGCGAGGACGGCGGCGACCGCCGGCTTCGAGGACCCCGGAGCCTTCAGCAGCGGAGCCCCAGGCGGGGCCAGGGTCGGTGCCGCCACGGCGGAGGACGGCGGCACGCCCACCGTGTTGGCCACAGGCGCCCACCCGCTCTGCACCGCGTCGGTGATGCTCTGGGGCATCGGCTGGCGCAGCGGCAGCGCCGTGCTGGTGGTGGAGCTCTTGCCGCCGCCGGTGACCACCACGGCCACGATCACCACCACGGCCACCACCACCACCCCGACCGCGCCGAGGGCGATGGTGGACAGCTCCGGCCCGCGGCGAGGACCGCGCCCGGGGAGGCGGCCCGGCTGGCTCGGCCCGCGGCCTCCGCCGCGCCCGGGTCCCCGGCCGCCGGGCTGATTGGGTCCCCGCCCGCCGGAGCGGACCGGGCTCCGGCCGTTGGCCCTGGCGCCGCGGTCACCGGCGGAGGAAGACGGCCGGCCCCCACCCTGGGGTGGCGCGCCGACCCGGCTGCCGCTGTGCTGGTCCGGGCGCCGGTTGGATCCCGACCCGGACCCTGACTTCGCCGCACTCACGTGGAGGTTCTCCTTCGGCCCTGGCCGCCGCTTGTCCTCGTCCTCGTCCGCCGCCGGGCTCTGCCCGAGCCGTGCGGCGGCGCCAGCTCAGCCGTTGCCCTGCTGCTCGGCCTTGCCCCGCCGGGCGCCGATCGCCGAGGTCCGGTGCCGACCCCCGGCAGGATACATGCGGGCCAGGTGGTTCCACGCGCACGCCGGGCAGACCTCCACCACGTAGCAGGCCACCTCCTGGGCCCGGCGGCACAGCCGGGCCAGGGCGGCGGGTGTGGCCGGGCAGGTCCCCTGGGCGGGCAGACCCGCCCCGAACACGTAGGTGACGTGGGTCAGCTGCTCCTCTTCGCAGATGGGGCAGTCCTCGGCCAAGCGGATGCCGATGTTACGGGCCGCCCGCAGCAGCTCGGGATGGGCATCGCAGACGTCGAGCCGCGACAGGCGCCCCTTGCGGTACTCGCTGACCACGGCGTTGCGGGCCAGGCGGTACTCCACCCTGCCTCCGGATCCGGTGACGGGGATGCCCCGCAGCGGCGACGGCCCGTGACTCATCGGTCCAAGGGTATCGCCGCCGCCGCGACGCGATGCCGGCCCGCGCCGGCACCCGGCCGTGGCGGCCCCTGCCGGACGACGACGGTGCGGCCCCGGCCGGGCCCCGGCCCGGGCCCCGGCCGTGCCGACCAAGAAGACGGCGCCGCTGGCGCCGACGGAGAGGATCCGCTTCGACTGCCGGCACCGCACACCCAGCGGGAGCACCCCAGGACTTGCACGTCGTCGATATATCGATACGATATGTAGCTACGATGCATCTGCTGCGACTTCACCACCGTCATCCGGCGCCGCTGGAACCCTCCGGGGCACGCTGATGCTCGAGCTGGCCATCCTCGGCCTGCTGCAGGCCCAGGAGCTGCACGGCTACGAGATTCGCCGCCGTCTGCGCGACGACCTCGGGCTGTTCGTCAACGTGTCGTTCGGCTCCTTGTACCCAGCGCTGTCGCGCCTGGAGCGCAGCGGCGCGGTGGAGGCGGTGGGCGACGGACCCACGGCGGCGATGATCCCCATGACCGGATCGCTGTCGGGCGAACGTGCCGCCTTGCGCAACCTCCGGAATGCGCCGCGGGGCAGGCGCAGCCGCAAGGTGTACCGCATCACCCCCGAGGGTCGTCGGCAGTTCGCCGCCCTGCTCGACGCCGATCCCCCTGCCGACGACGCCCGCGGCTTCGGGCTGCGCTTGGCGTTCGCCCGCCATCTGCCGCCCGCGGCCAGGCTGCGACTGCTGGAGCGGCGCCGGGCGCAGCTGGCCGAGCGGCTGGCGGTCACCGCCGGGGCCGTTGACCGCCTGGATCCGTATGCCCGGTCACTCGCCGAGCACACCCGCGAGTCAACCGAGCGCGACATCTCGTGGCTCGACCGGCTGATCACCGCCGAGCGCTCCCGGGCGCTGGCCGGCGCGGTGGTGGCCGAGCCGCCACCCCCGCCGGGCGCCGTCGACACTGCCGCCCCAGGGCGGAACATCGACACTGCCGCCCCAGGGCGGAACATCGACACTGCCGCCCCAGGGCGGAACATCGACACGGCCGCGGCCGCGGCCCGCACAGAGGGAGGCACGGCATGAGCAAGGTCCGGGTGGCGATCGCCGGCGTGGGCAACTGCGCCAGCTCGCTGGTTCAGGGCATCGAGTACTACCGCGGCGCCGATCCCGACGAGGTGGTGCCCGGCCTGATGCACGTGCAGCTGGCCGGCTACCACGTGGGGGACGTGGAGCTCGTCGCCGCCTTCGACGTGGACGCAGACAAGGTCGGCATCGACCTCGGCAAGGCCATCTTCTCCGGCCACAACAACACCATTCGCTTCGCGCAGGTCGGGCATCTCGACGTCACCGTGCAGCGCGGACCCACCCTCGACGGGCTCGGGGCCTACTACCGCGACACGGTCGAGGAATCACCGGCCGAGCCGGTGGATGTCGCCCGGGTGCTGCGCGACAGCGGTACGGACGTGCTGGTCAGCTACCTGCCGGTGGGCTCCGAGGAGGCCCAGCGCTTCTACGCCCAGGCGTGCCTCGACGCCGGGGTGGGCTTCGTGAACGCCATCCCGGTGTTCATCGCCAGCGATCCGACCTGGGCCCGCAAGTTCCGCGACGCGGGGCTGCCCATCGTCGGAGACGACATCAAGAGCCAGGTCGGCTCCACCATCATCCACCGGGTCCTCACCCGTCTGTTCGAGGACCGCGGCCTGGCCCTCGACCACACCTATCAGCTGAATTTCGGCGGCAACATGGACTTCATGAACATGCTCGAGCGCCAGCGCCTCGAGTCGAAGAAGATCTCCAAGACCCAGGCCGTCACCAGCCAGATCGAGAACACGGTCCTCGATGCCGAAGACGTCCACATCGGACCCTCGGATCACGTGCCGTGGCTGGCCGACCGGAAATGGGCCTACATCCGGATGGAGGGCCGCAACTTCGGGGATGTGCCGCTCAACGTGGAGCTGAAACTCGAGGTGTGGGACTCGCCGAACTCCGCCGGGGTCATCATCGACGCCGTGCGCTGCGCCAAGGTGGCGCTCGACCGTGGCATCGGCGGCCCGCTGGTCGGACCCTCGGCCTACTTCATGAAGTCTCCGCCGGTGCAGTTCCACGACGACGAGGCCTACCGGCTGGTGGAGGCCTTCGCCGCCGGCGAGCCCGGACCCCGCTGGCCCGAGGACTGAACCGGCACCGGCCGGTCCCGGCACCGGCCGCCGTCGGACGATCTGTCAGCTCGGCGGGCTGTCGACGGCGCCGGAGGATGGCGGGTGGCGCTCCTCCCACCAGCGCTGCAGGCGCCGGCGTGCCTCCTCTTCGCCGAGCGGCCCCTCGTCGAGGCGCAGCTCCATCAGGAACTGCAGCGCGTCACCGACCAGGGGGCCGGGAGCCAGGCCGAGCTGTTCCATCACCTGACGGCCATCGAGGTCGGGACGCAGCGCGTCGAGGGCCTCGCGCTGGCGAAGCTCGGCGATGCGCTCCTCGAGCTCGTCCATGCGCCGCCCCAGCGCCCGGGCCTTGGCCGCGTTGCGGGTAGTGCAGTCGCACCGTGTCAGCTCGTTGAGCCGTTCGAGCAGCGGCCCGGCGTCGCGGACGTAGCGGCGCACCGCCTTGTCGGTCCACCCCAGCCGGTAGGTGTGGAACCGCAGGTGCAGCTCCACCAGCCGGCAGACGGTCTCGATGTCTTCGCTGGAGTAGCGCAGGGCCGCCATGCGCTCCCGGGCCATCCGGGCGCCGACGACGTCGTGGTGGTGGAAGGTGACCCCCCCGCCGGCGAAGGCCCTGGTCTTGGGTTTGCCGATGTCGTGGAGGAGGGCGCTCAGGCGGACCAGCCGGTCGGGGCTGGTCTTGTCCACCACGGCCAGGGTATGGGCCAACACGTCTTTGTGGCGGTGGATGGGGTCCTGCTCGAGGGCCAGGGCCGGCAGCTCGGGCAGGAACTGGTCGGCCAGCCCGTTGCGGACCAGGAACCACAGCCCCGGCGACGGGGTGCGCACCACCAGCAGCTTGTCGAGCTCGTCGCGGATCCGCTCGGCCGACACGATGCGGAGCCGCTCGTGCAGGGTGCGCACCGCGGCCACCAGCTCGTCGTCGGGTCGTAGGCCGTAGCCGGCGATGAAGCGGGCCGCCCGCAGCATCCGCAGCGGGTCGTCCCGGAACGACACCAGCGGGTCGAGCGGGGTGCGCAGCCGTCCGGCGGCCAGGTCGGTGAGCCCACCGTGGGGGTCGATCAGCTGCAGGTCCGGCAGCCGCAGCGCCATGGCGTTGACGGTGAAGTCCCGCCGCGACAGATCGACCTCCACCGAGTCGCCGAAGGCCACCTCGGGCTTGCGGGACTCGGGGTCGTAGGCCTCGGCCCGGTGCGTGGTGATCTCGAAGCGCCGCCCGTCTTTGCGGCAGCCGATCGTGCCGAAGCGTCGTCCCTGGTCCCACACGGCGTCAGCCCAGCCAGACAGCAGCCGCTCCACCTCGTCGGGACGGGCGTCGGTGGTGAGGTCGTAGTCGGGGTCCAGATGGGTTGGCGCGGCGGCGTCGGCCACGAAGGCGTCGCGCACCGAGCCACCCACCAGGTACAGCCGGCGGCCGGCAGCGGTGAACCGCTCGGCCAGCGCTGCGGTGGCGTCCACCAGGGGTTGGAAGCGCTCGGGGATCACCGTGGCGAGGGTAGCTGCCCTGGCAGGGCGCCTTCGGACGAGGGTCCGGTGCCGTAGGCTGGCGCCGAGGTGGACCGGACCCAGGCGACCAGCGCTCACCGTCGCGTCGGCGACCGAACCGCCCCCCCCGGCGCCGGTCGGCGATCGCCGTTCTCGACCTCGCGGCGGCGGCGTGCGACGTCGGCTGCTGCCGTCGCGGCCGGGCTGCTGATGCTGTCGCCCGCCGCCCCGGGCTCGGCCGGCGCCGCGTCGCGCCGCGCCACGCCGAGCACGGCAGGGGGGCCGGTCTTGCAGCTGCTGAGCCAGAGCGACTGGGTGGCGCCCGGCCAGCGCTTCGACCTGCGCCTGGCCGTGGGCAGCCGCGCCCCCGACACCCGCAGCAGCACCGAGGGTGTCGTCGTCACCGTCTATGACCGCATCATCACCCGTTCCGCCTTCACCTTGACCCTGTCGGGCACCGTCCCCACCGGGGTTCTGGCCCGCTCACGGCTGCTGCCGCTGTCGTCGCTGCCAACCCCGAGCGGCGGCGGCAGCGCGGTGTCGGTCTCGGTGGCGGGCGGCGGTGTGCCCGCTCCGTCCGGCGGCAACCTCACCGTGCAGCTCCCCTGCGGCGCAGGGGCGTCCGGCGGTGTGTACCCGGTGCGGGTGCAGCTCGGGCCGCTCGTCGGGCGGGCGGGACCGACGGCCAGCTTCGTGACCCACCTGGTGGTGAGCGCCGCCCACAAGCAGGTGACCGACCCGCTGCGCTTCGCCTGGGTGGTGCCGGCCGACCTGCCGCCGCCCACCGCCACCGCCGACGGCACGACGCGCTCTGCCGGAACCGGAACCCGGGCCGGGCTGCAGGGGCTGCTCACCGCCCTCGCCGGCTATCCCTCAGTGCCGCTGACGGTGTCGGTCGATGGCGCCACCGTGGAGCAGCTGACCGGCCTTCCCCACGACCAGCACCTGCTGAGCTCGCTGCGGGCCACGGTGGCGGATCCCTCCCGTGAGACGCTCGGGCAGAGCTACGCGCCGGTGGCCGCCTCGGCGCTGGTGGCCGGGGGGCTGTCGCAGGACCTGGTCAGCCAGCTGCAGCAGGGCCGGCACCTGGTCAGCCAGCTGCAGCCGGCCCACCTGGGCACCTCCACCTGGGTGGCGACCGATACCCTCGACTCCCCCACCTTGTCCCTGCTCGGCCGCCAGCAGGTGGACCACGTCGTCGTCCCCGCCGCCGCGGTGGCGCCGGCCCGCTGCGGCACCGGCGACTGCGTCGAGCCGTTCACCTTGGAGCAAGACAGCGGCGGCGGTCCCCTCGCCATGTTGTCGGACCCGGGGCTGACCGCCGACCTGCTGGCCGCCGCCGGCGGTGACCCGGTGCTGGCCGCCCACCGCCTGCTGGCCGACCTGTCGTTCCTCTACTACGAGAGCCCCAACACAGCCGACGCCCAGGGCACCCCGCTGCCGCGGGGGGTGGTGCTGGCCACCCCGCCCAACTGGCACCCCGACCCGACCTTCGTCAGCACCGTGCTGCAGGGCCTCTCCACCAGCCCCATCCTCAGCCCGGTCACCTTGTCCACCTTGTTCGCCACCTTGCCGGTCGGAAAGGTCCCCGGCCAGCCCGCCCAGCGTCGCCCGGCGGCGAGCCCGGGCCCCGGCGTGCTGCCGCTACGGCAGCTGCGCCGGGCTCAAGGCGCAGTCGACGCCTTCGCCGCCGCCGTCCCCGCCACCGGTGCCGGGGTCGCCACCACCCAGCACCTGTCGGACCTGCTGCTCGGGGCCGAGTCGGTCGTGCTCGGCACCCGGCCGGCGCCGGTGCTGGCCGAGACCGGAGCGACGCTCAGACGGCGCCAGCAGACGGCGGTCGCAGGGGTCGTCGCCGCTCTCGACACCCAGCTGCGCCACCTGTCGGTGGCGGGCGACACCATCCGCCTGACCGCCCAGAGCGGCACCGTGCCGGTGACGGTGTTGCGCACCGGCAGCTACCCCATCGACGGCACCCTGGTCGTCAGCAGCGACAAGCTGGTGTTCGGCACCACCCCCGGCTGCACGCCGACCCGTCCCACCCATCCCAGCACCGGCGGCCTGACCGAGGTGGTGTGCCAGGTCAGCTTGACCAAGACCAGCAACGTGGTGAACGTCCTGATGCGCACCCGGGCGTCGGGCGACTTCCGGGTCACGGTCCGGCTCACCACCCCCGACGGCCGGCTGGTCCTGCTCGACACCCACCTGACGGTGCACGCCATGTCCATCTCGGCGGTGGCCCTGGCCCTGTCGATCGGCGCTCTGCTCATCCTGCTCAGCTGGTGGGGTCGCACCCTGTGGCGCGGCCGGCGCCGCGGCGTGCACAGCCGGGGCGCCCGCCGCGATGTCGCCGCATCCCGGCCGGCCGACCCGGCCGTGGCCCAGGGGAGCAGCCGGTGACCACCGCCGCGATTCGTCCCCGCAGCGGCCGCGACATCACCCGGGCCACCGCCGTCATGAGCGTCGGCACGGCCCTGTCGCGGCTCACCGGCCTGCTGCGCGTCCTCGCCCTGATCTACGCCGTCCACACCGCCACCCTGGCCGACTCCTACAACCTGGCCAACACGATGCCCAACATCGTGGTGGACCTGATGCTGGGCGGCATCGTGGCCGCCACGTTCGTGCCGGTGTTCGTGCAGTACCTGACCGAACGCTCCGACGACGAGGCTTGGGAGGCCATCTCGGCCGTGGTCAGCGTGACGGTGGTGGCGATCGGCATCGCCTCGGTGGCGTTCCTGGCGGCCGCGCCGCTGATCATCCACGGCATGACGCTGCTCGACCACTCCCGGGCCGTCGGCGCCGAACGGAACCTGGCCACCGAGCTGCTGGTCCTGTTCGTCCCGCAGCTGACCTGCTACGGCCTGATGACGGTGGCGACGGCGTTGCTCAACGCCCGACGCAGCTTCGCCGCTCCGATGTTCGCTCCCATCGCCAACAACCTGGTCCTCATCGGCGTGCTGGTGCTGTTCGGCACCATCGTGCGCGACCGCACCCCGTCGGCCGTGGAGCACCACCAGGGTCTGGTGCTGCTGCTCGGTCTGGGCACCACCGTCGGCGTGGCCGTGCAGGCCGCCGTCATGGTGCCGAGCCTGCGCCGCGTGGGCTTGCGCCTGCGCTGGGCGCCGCGGCTTCGCCACCAGGCGGTGCGCACCATCGTGCGGCTGTCGGGTTGGACCATGGGGCTGGTGGTGGCCAACCAGCTGGCCCTGCTGGTGGTGCTGGCCCTGTTGGCCCGCACCGCCGGTGATGTCTCCGCCTACACCTACGCCTACACGTTCTTCCAGCTGCCGTATGGGGTGGTGGCGATGTCGATCATGAGCGCCACCGCCCCCGAGCTGGCCGAGCACTGGACGGTCCGCGACCTCGACGCCTTCCGCCGCCGCTTCGGGTCGGCCCTGCGCCGGATGCTGGCCATCATCGTGCCGGCGGCGGCGCTGTTGGTGGTGCTCGGCCGGCCGCTGCTCGACCTGGTGGGGGCGGTGGTGGCCCACCCGACATCCACCGCCGCCACCGGGCTGGCCCTGTCGATGCTGGCCCTGGGCCTGCCCGGCTTCTGCGTGTTCATCTACGGCGTCCGGGCCCTGCAGGCGATCCAGGACCTGCGCTCGGCCTTCTGGCTGTACGCCCTCGAGAACGGGGTCAACATCGTGCTGGCCGTGGTGCTGGCCGGGCCGGCTCACCTTGGCCTGCGCGGCGTCACGTTGTCGATCAGCATCGCCTACACGGTGGCGGCGGTGGCTGCCCTGGTGCGGCTGCGGAACCGGGTGGAGGCGGTCAGCGCCGAGCCGTTGGGCCGACCACTGGGCCGCATCGCCGTGTCGACGGCGGCGCTGGTGGTGGGGGCGGCGCTGACCGTCAACCTGTCGGCCTCCACCTCGGCCGCCGGGCTGCTGGTGCGGGTGACGCTCGGTCTGGCCGGAGCAGCGGCCGGCTACGTCGGCGCGGCGGGGATCCTCGGCGTGGTGGCCCACCGGCGCCGCCCCCGGCGGACCCCGGCTCACCTGCGGCGTGGCAGACTCCACCGGTGAACCGGCCGGGGTCCAGCCCGGCGCGAGGGGAGGAAGCCATGGGCGCCATCTGTGTCGTCACCGACAGCGCCTGCGATCTGACCGCAGCCCAGGCCGAGGACCATCAGGTGCGGGTGGTGCCGCTGTCCATCCGCTTCGGCGACGAGGAGCTGGTCGACCGGGTGGAGCTCTCCACCAAGGAGTTCTGGGACCGGGTCATCACCGGCTCGGTGATGCCGGCCACCGCCGCGCCGGCACCCGGCGCCTTCCACCAGGTGTTCGAGGAGGCCGCCGACGAGGGCGCCGAGGGCGTGCTGTGCATCAACCTGTCCTCCAAGCTGTCGGCCACCCATCAGGCGGCACGTGCTGCCGCCGACATGGCCGGCCGGATCCCGATCGAGGTGGTCGACTCGATGCAGGTGACGATGGGCCTGGGGCTTCTGGTGCTGGCCGCCGCCGAGCTGGCCGCCGCCGGCCGCAGCTTGGCCGACATCACCGCCGAGGTGCTCGACCTGCGGGCCCGGACACGGGTGATGGGGGTCGTCGCCTCCCTCGACTTCCTGCGTCGCGGCGGACGCATCGGCAACGCCGCCCACCTGGTCGGTTCGCTGCTGTCGATCAAACCGGTGATCGAGGTGCGCGACGGGGTGGTAGAGGTGGAGTCCAAGCAGCGGACCAGGTCCCGGTCCCTGCAGTACCTGGCCTCCAAGGCTTCGGCGTTCGGCCCGCTCGAGCGGATCGCGGTGGCCAACGGTGCCGCCGAGGACTTCGAGGAGTTCTTGGGCTACCTCCACGACGCCCAGGCGACCCATCCGTTGGTGGTCAGCGACCTCGGCCCGGTCATCGGCAGCCACGCCGGTCCCGGCACCGTGGCGTTGTGCTTGCAGCTGGCCCGCTGAGCACGCCCGCCACCAGCTGTCCGGACCGCCAGCCCGGCCTGCCCACCTCCACCGGCCGGCGCCGCAGCTGGTGGGATCGTCACCTCGTGCGGGTAACCTCGCGGCCATGGAGGACCAGGCCTCGCCCCACACGCCCGCCCCGACTCCGGCCGGAGCCGGCGGGGAGGGCGGACCGTCCGCCGCCTCGACGGCCGGCCCCGCTGCCACCTCGGAGGCTGCCGTCGCTGCAGGGTCGGCGGCGCAGGCGCCAGCCATGCCGCGGCTGCCGACCGGCGCCGATGCCGAATGGCCGGTGAAGGTCGTCGACCTCATCGAAGCCACCGTCGACGGTGTCCACGACAAGGTGGTGCGACCCCTGACGCTGGTCGCCCGGGCGCTGGTGTTCGGCATCGTGGCCGGCGCCATGGCCCTGGTGCTGGCCGTGCTGGGAGCGGTGCTGGTGATCCGGATCCTTGACGTCTATGCCTTCGGGCACCGCGTCTGGGCGTCGGATGTCGTGGTCGGGGGGCTGTTGACCGTGGTGGGGTTGGCGCTGTGGAGCAAGCGCCGCTCCCCAGAAGGAGCGTGACATGCCCGATGTGCGGGACGTGGTCATCCTCGGTTCGGGACCTGCGGGTCTGACCGCCGCCATCTACACCGCCCGGGCCAACCTGGCCCCCCTGGTGGTCGAGGGTGAGCCGTCGTCCACCAGCGACCAACCCGGCGGCCAGCTGATGCTCACCACCGAGGTGGAGAACTATCCCGGGTTCGTCGACGGCATCCTCGGGCCGGAGCTGATGCAGCGCTTTCGGGACCAGGCCAGCCGCTTCGGCGCCGAGTACGTCACCCGCAAGGCCAGCGCCGTCGACCTCAGCCGGCGGCCCTTCCCGGTGTGGGTCGACGATCCGGCCACCACCGACCCGGCGGTGGAGGCCCGCAGCCTCATCGTCGCCACCGGAGCCCGGTCGCTGATGCTGGGCGTCCCCGGTGAGGAGAAGCTGCTCGGCCACGGCGTGTCGACCTGTGCCACCTGCGACGGCTTCTTCTTCCGCGATCAGGAGATCGTCGTGGTGGGCGGAGGCGACTCTGCCTTGGAGGAGGCCATCTTCCTCACCCGCTTCGCCAGCCGGGTGACCGTCGTCCACCGACGCAAGGAGCTGCGCGCTTCGAAGATCATGCAGGACCGCGCCTTCGCCAACGACAAGATCGCCTTCCGCTGGGATTCCGTGGTCACCGAGATCCTCGGTGACACCAAGGTGAGCGGCGCCCGGATCCGCAACGTCTTGAGCGGAGAGGTGGAGGACGTGGCGGTGTCGGGTATCTTCGTCGCCATCGGGCATCAGCCGAACACAGCGCTGTTCAGCGGGCAGCTCGACATGGACGACAACGGCTACCTCCGCACCAGCGCGGGTTCGCGTTCGAGCGTCGAAGGGGTGTTCGTCTGCGGCGACGTGCAGGACCACGTGTACCAGCAGGCCATCACCGCCGCCGGGTCCGGCTGCATGGCGGCCATCGACGCCGAGCGGTGGCTCGAGGCCCAAGGACGCTGACGAGCTTCCCCCCACGCCCCTCTGGAACAGCCCGGAATGGAGGACCGCCGGATGGTGTTCACATGCAACGTCCACAGCCGCTGGGCGCCCTTGGAGGTGCCCCATCAGGAGGGCACGACCAACGCATGAGTGAGATCACGACCCTGAGCGACGCTACCTTTGATGAGCATGTCAAGGCCGCCGACACGCCGGTGCTGGTTGACTTCTGGGCCGAATGGTGCGGTCCGTGCAAGATGATCGCCCCCGTGTTGGAAGAGATCGCCCACGAGCAGAGCGGCAAGGTCCAGATCGCCAAGCTCAACATCGACGAGAACCTCGACGTGACCCGCCGCTTCGAGGTGATGAGCATCCCGACCCTGCTGCTGTTCAAGGATGGCGAGCCGAAGGTCCGGATCGTGGGAGCACGAGGCAAGGCTCAGCTCCTGCAGGAGATCCAGAGCTACCTGTAGCGGTGGCCCCCGTCGGCGGCGACGCCCCCGCCGGCGACGACAGCGCACCAGGCGAACTTCCCCTCGAGGTGGGTGCCAGCGGACACCCGGTCGACGATCTGCAGCACCGGCTGCGCGAGGCCGGCTTCGCCACCACTCCCGATCCGGCAGGCCGATTCGGGGCGGGGACCAGAGCGGCTGTGGAGGCCTTTCAACATCGCCGCGGCCTGCGGGTCGACGGCGTCTGCGGACCCGAGACCTGGGCCGCTCTGGTCGAAGCGGGCTACCGCCTCGGTGAGCGGCGCCTGCTGTACCTGCGCCGGCCGATGCTGCGCGGCGACGACGTGGCCGAGCTGCAGCAGCGGCTGTCGGCCCTCGGCTTCGACACCGGCCGGGTCGACGGCATCTTCGGGGAGCACACCGCCCGGGCCCTCGCCGAATTCCAGCGCAACGTCGGCCTCCCCGTCGACGGCATCCTCGGCGCCGAGACCCTCCACGAGCTGCAGCGGGTGAGGCCACGCCACGCCGAGACGGAGCTGGTGAGCGCCGTACGCGACCGCGAGCTGCTCCGCCAGGCGCCGCGCACCCTGGCGAACCGCCGGATCGCCGTCGGCGAACCGGGCGGGCTCGACGCCCTGATCCACGCCGTCCGTCGGCGCTTGGCCGCAGCCGGCGCCCAGGTGGTGCCGGTGCTCCATCCCACCGGCTCCATGCAGGCGGCCGCGGCCAACACCGCCGAGGTGGAGGTGTACCTCGGGTTGCGCCTCGACCCGCACCACAGCCGCTGCTCGGCGGCCTACTACTCCGGCTACAGCTACGAGTCGCCCGGCGGGCGGCGCCTTGCCGCGATCGTCGACGCCCTGGCCGCCGCCGCGCTGGGTGTTTCGAGCGAGGGGCCTCAGGGCATGGCGCTCCCCGTGTTGCGCGAGACCCGCATGACAGCGGTGGTCTGCGAGGTGGGCGACGCGCCCCGGGTGGTGCAACACACCGCCGAGCTCGCAGAAGCCCTGGTGGGAGCCCTGGCGGCCTGGGCCGCCACGCCGGTGGACTGACCGTCGAGGCCTCGGCGGCTCCCCGGTTCGACCTTCAGATGCGAGTTCTCCACAACCTCATGCACAGCTTGTGGATCGAGCTGCAGTTGCGATCGACGCTTGATCTGTCACTCTGCGCGCGAATTAGCGGCTATCGGCTCGTTTTCCACAGGATTAGCCACAGCATGTGAATAACACTGGTGGAAGATCACGCGAGACTTGTGGCTTTCACCGATGCAAGATCACGCGAGGGTTTCGGGCCGTACCATCAGCTTGTAGATCCGCTCCAGGTCCTCGAGGGTGGCGAAGTCGATGACGATGCGGCCGTGACGCGAGCCCATGTCCACCTTCACCCGTGTGTTCAGGTGGTTGGCCAGCAGCTCCTCCAGCTCGAGCACTCCAGGAGCGGGCAGCCGGCGGCCGAACGGCGCGGGTTCGGCCGCCGGCACCTCAGAGGCGGCCGGGTCGGCGACATGACCGTCCGGTGCCGGGCCCGGAGCTGGGGTCGCCGGGCCCGGAGCTGGGGTCGCCGGGCCCGGAGCTGGGGTCGCCGGGCCCGGAGCTGGCGATGCCGGCGGTGGCTCGACCGTTGCTACGGGGGTGGCGCTACCACCAAAGCGATCGTCTGGTGCTCCGGCGGGAGCGTCGACCGCGTCCTCCACTGGTTCGGGCGGAGGGACTCGGAAGGACCCGGTGGCGGCGTGATGGCGCACTGCCTCCTCGACCGCACGCACCGTCAGCCCTTCGCTCACGATGCGCTTGGCCAGGTCCTCCTGGAAGGTCCGGTCCGGGGTGCCGAGCAGCGCCCGGGCGTGCCCGGCGGTGATGGAGCCCTCCCCCAGGGCCCGCTGCACCCCCGCCGGAGCCTGCAACAGCCGCAGCGTGTTGGAGACGGCGGTGCGGCTCTTGCCGACCCGGGCGGCGACCTGCTCGTGGGTGTAGCCGAACTCGTCGAGCAGCTGCTGGTAGGCAGCTGCCTCCTCCAGCGGGTTGAGGTCCTCGCGGTGCAGGTTCTCGACCAGCGCCTGCTCCAGGCTGTGGACGTCCGAAGCTGTCTGGACGATCACCGGGATCGTCTGGCGTCCCGCCCGCTTGGCTGCCCGCCACCGCCGCTCGCCGGCGATCAGCTCGTAGCTGTTGGGCTCGACCTCCCGGACCAGGATGGGCTGCAGCACCCCAAGCTCGCGGATCGATGCGGCCAGCGAGGCCATCGCCTCCTCGTCGAAATGCGTCCGTGGCTGCAGTGGGTTGGGCCGCACCGCTGTGATCGGCACCTCCCGCAGAGCCGAGGTTCGGTCCCCGACGACCTCGGCCGGGATGAGCGATCCCAGGCCCCTGCCCAACCCGCTACGCCGCGCCACCGCTGACCTCCTTGGCGAGCTCGCGGTAGGCGATGGCCCCGCGTGAACTCGGATCGAACGCTGTGATCGGTTGCCCGAAGGACGGTGCCTCCGAGATGCGCACCGTTCTCGGGATGATGTTCCTACACACCTTGTTGCCGAAGTGGGCTCGGACCTCGTTGGCCACCTGGTCGGCGAGCTTGGTGCGGGCGTCGTACATCGTGAGGACGATGGTGCTCACCTCGAGCTGCTCGTTCAGGTTGGCCTGCACCAGGTGGACGTTGCGCAACAGCTGGCTCAGCCCTTCGAGGGCGTAGTACTCGCATTGGATGGGGACCAGCACCTCGTGGGCGGCGGCCAGGCCGTTGATGGTGATGAGCCCCAGCGACGGTGGACAGTCGATCAGGACGTAGTCGAAGTCGTCGATGACCGTGTCGAGCGCCTTGCGCAGCTTCAGCTCCCGGCTGAAGGACGGGACCAGCTCGATCTCGGCGCCAGCCAGGTCGATGGTGGCCGGCGCCACGAACAGGTTCTTGATGCTGGTCGGCTCGATGCAGTCTTCGAGAGCGGCGTCACGCATGATGACGTCGTACATCGACAGCTCAAAGGTGCGAGCGTCGATCCCAAGCCCGGTGGTGGCGTTGCCCTGGGGATCGAGATCGACGACCAACACCCGGTACCCGATCTCGGCAAGCCCGGCACCCAGGTTGACCGCCGTCGTCGTCTTTCCGACACCGCCCTTCTGGTTGGCGACGGCGAAGATCCGAGGCGTGGGCCGCGGCACGTAGGGCCCTTGGACCACACCGGTGAGGCCTTCGAGCTTCTCGGCGCCCGTCAGCCGATTCGGCGCCTCGTCTCCGATGCCCGCCTCCGGGATCTTCGCCGTGGGCACGACGCCACGATCCGGCGGCGAGGTGACGGCATCTCCCTGCGGAACAGCGGTGGCGGCGTCCGGCGGAGGTGAAGCCACCGGTTCCAGCTCTGAGGTTGACACGATCAGGTCGGCTCCTCCAACGTCGGCCGCCGCCAGCGACGACCCTGCAGAGACGGGAACATCCGGGGATGTGGCTGCTGGCGGCAGAGCGCCGCCTGCTGGCGGACGGCAGCTGGGCGAAGAACCTGCGGCACCGGTGTCAGGCCCGAGGTTCGCCGGGTCGGATGCACATCATCGTTCCCGGCCGCCCATAGGAGGACATGCCGCAAGCTCTCTTCCCGGCGGACGAGATCCGCGATGCACCATACTTCCCACCTGTTGAGCCGAGGTCAAGCCTTGGCCGCGCCGTCAAGCTCGTCGCCGTCACCGAGCCGCCAGCGACACGGGGCTGGCGTCAGGCCGACCGTCGTGAGACGCCCCGGTGGACGGCACCGCCACGGCCGTTGGTTTCACGTGAAACACCGCTGGCTGTCGAGCCGTCAGACCCGGTGGCGACCGGCGAGCGGTCCCGCTCATCGGTCTCCGCTCCAGCAACCTAGGCATTCTAGGCACGCCCTTTGCGTTCGCTGTCCAGCCGCTGCGCCTCCCCGGAGCACGCCGCGTGCTCGGGACTCTGCGAGTCGGTGGCATGGCCACCTCCCACGACGGGCCAAGGCCCCGCCGCTTGCTTGGGAGTCCTGCCGTGAGCGCTAGCTCCATCTTCAACCCATGCACCTCGGGCACCATGGGACCGTCGTTCTCGGATCGCCTCCAGGTAGAGCAGATCCGGGAGAGCCTCTTCGACTTGGCCTTGCTGGCCAAGTGTGAGAGATGCTCGAGGCCAAGCCGGCCAGGCGGCGCGGTCGGGCAACAGGAACCGAGCGTCGATGGAGTCGTCGGGTCCTCTTCCCTCTCCGAGTGCCTTCACTGGGTAGACGACGTGGATAGCTGCAACAGTCCCCACTCTCGGCTGTGGCGAGCCGTGTGTTGCCCGGCACCCTCGACACACCTGCAGGTGGAGGGCGATCCGACCCCGCGGCTTGGCATCGGTGATCTCTACGTGCTGGGCTCGGTGCAGATGGCGGGTGAGCGAGGTGCGTTCCTCCTGCGGCGAAGGCAGCCTGGTCCACCAAGTGGACGTTCCCGCCCTCCCGGTGAGCATCCGCCTTCTTCCGCACATCTCCTGTGTGGGACGCCGGAGCCGTGGATCCACCAGGTGATCCCAGGGCTGCATGGTCATCACGGATGGTCCCAGGGTGACATCGAGGCCGCCAGCCGTGCGTGGCCAATCGCAGGTCCGCGTTCTTGGTTCCGAGAGGTCTCGCCTCCTCGCCGTGAGGGAGGTCGGAAAGAACCTGGCCCCGCGCGTCGGATTGCCACACCCGGCCCCGCCAACGATGCCTCGAAGGAGGGACGTGGACCGGTGCAACGCGGCCGGCCCGTGCGCCGCACTGGGATGGGAGCAGCCTCTGCGTGGGAGCCGGGGTCGGGCCTACCACTGTCGGGTCCGTGGCCGACGTGGACGTCGTTCTCGGAGGCGAGCCGATGGACGTGAAGCGAACCAAGCAGGAGACGAGTTGACCCAACGCCGGCTGGCCAGCATCGACCTTGGGGATCGCCGGTGCGGGATCGCCCGTGCGGGATCGCCCCTGTGCACCCGTGCTGGTGCTCGACCAGCCGGGCACCCGCTGGCTGTGGGGCCTCGAGGAGGTGGCGGTTCCGCCCGGGCGGCCAGCATGGGTGAACTGCCACGGTTCCGAAGAACAAGCAGTCCCGCATCATGGCTGCTTCTGTTCAGCCCCCATTCGGCCGACTGGCGATCTCGCCATGCCGGGCGGCCACC
The DNA here is from genome assembly GCA_021848085.1 of Actinomycetes bacterium. GTDB lineage: Bacteria > Actinomycetota > Acidimicrobiia > Acidimicrobiales > UBA8190 > JAJZNB01. The sequence goes on along the minus strand of JAJZNB010000135.1, from coordinate 4,952 downwards.
GTTGACTCCGCCGTCGATGCCCACCGCCGTCCCCGCCGGCTCCGACGGCTTCACCGGCCTGTCATCCCACAAGCACCCATGAACCTCCTGCGGCCCTCGCGCGCGAGCGAGATCGTCTTGACGTCGCCTTCGACCGGCCGATCCGCCGCGACCTTCGCCTGCCCGATCCCTTGGAGGTAGACCCGCGCCGCTTCGGGCCAGCGACATCCGTCGCCGTCTCTCGGCCACTCCGGCCGCGTTGAAGCTCGTTCAGGCGTCGCCCCACCTGGCCGCCGGGCAACCCTTCTGCGGTACGCCGGACACCACACGCAGGCCCGGCGAACTGCCCCGCCAGCCGCGGCACCGGTTGTCGGCGGCGAGGCGCCTGGTCCTCCCCGCCGAGGCACCCGGAAACCCTGGGCCGGCGCCGGTGTTTCACGTGAAACACGCCCATTCCACATCCATCCTCCGATGACGCAGGAACCCGGCGGCAAACCGCCCGCTGCGTCGTACCGGCAGCCGCCGCGGAGCACCTGCCGCCAAGCCGTGGAGAGGGCCATCGCGCTCGGCGTCCTCGACGCCCTCCGGCCGGTCGTCGCCGTCAGTAGAGCGGGCGCTTGGCTGGGACCCCGGTGCGACGTGGGAACCGTGGGGGGCAGGGCCGCTCCTGCATCAGGAGCTGGTACCCGAACCGCCCCCCAGCCCGCCCCAGCGGCCGGAGGCCCAGCTGCTCCAGCGCCGTCGCCGGCCATCGCTCGGGCTGCTGCGGTGGAGCGGGCTGCCCGGCACCGACCGATGGCGAAGGGGGCTCTGACACAACCAGCAGGCCTCCCACCTGCAGGAACGGCGCACCACATTCGGCCGCCACCGCCGGGGGCCCGAAGGATCGGGCAACGACCAGGTCGAAGGCAGCTCGCAGCCGCTCGTCGCGCCCGGCGACTTCCGCCCGCTCCCGGATCACCGCAACCCGCGGGTGCATGCCGCACGCGGTCACGGCCTCAGCGAGCAGCTCTGCCCGCCGCTGCATCGAATCGAGGAGCACGATGCCTGCCGTCGGCCACAGGTGGGCCAACACCAATCCCGGCAGGCCTCCGCCTGACCCGAGGTCGAGGACCCGGGCCGGGACGCCATGACCGGATGCCGCCGCCTCGGCGAAGCCGGCGGCGTGGGCCACGTGGTCCTGGAGCGGCCCTTCTCCGATGAACCCCAGCTGCTGTGCTCGCTGCAGCGCCTGCAGCAGCACCGCTGGGTACAGCTCAGGCCTCGTCGCCGGTCGGGGTGATGATGATGTGACGACGCGGATCCTCGCCCTCGGAGCGGGTCGTGACGCCGGCGATGTCGTTGACGGTGTCGTGCACCACCTTCCGATCCGGCGGCGACATCGGCTCTAGGGCGCGTTCGGTGCCCGTGCTCAAGACCTCTTCGGCCACCTGCCGGGTGAAGCGCTGCAGCGCAACGATCCGCTTCGCCCGGTAGCCGGCTACGTCGACCAGGATCCGGTCGCTCTGCCCGCCGGTCTGCCGCTGCACGTAGGTGCGGGTGACCTCCTGCAGCGCCGCCAACGTCGCCCCACCCGGACCGACCAGGGGGCCGAGGCCCTCACCGTCCACGGCGATCCGAGCCGTCTCGTCGTCGACCAGCTCAGCGGTGACGCTGGCGATGAGGCCCAGCTCTGCGACCAGGCCCTCGACGAACTCGCGGGCGGCGTCGCTCTGCTCCTGCAACGACAGGACCTCTCCCACAGCTTCCTCCTTGCTGCCCGCCGCTCGGCGGTCTCCACTCGGACCCTCTGTCCCCGCGGCGGGCGCAGCTCCCACACCCCCGCCCGATCCGGAGCGCCGTCGGCGGCGGCGGCTCTGTCCGGCCCCTGACGGGCTTCCGGCCCCGGCTGGCTCAGCCCCGTCTTCGCCGACGGCCGCACCGCCCGACGCCCCGGCCACCTGGCCGTTGCCAGCGGCGCCCGGCTCCTCACCAGCCCCGCGGGCCCCGGCTTCCTCCCTGGCCTCGGCTGGGAACACCTCCTGCTCCGCCGTCGCCACCGCACCGCCACCGCCAGTCCGTTCCCCAGCATCTTCGCCCCGGCGGGCCCGCTCGGAACGTCCCCCTCCACGCCGGCTGCGTGACCGCTTCGGCCGAGGCTGGGTGGGCTGCACCCGAGCTCGGACACGGGCCTCGCCGCGCATGCGGCCGAACAGACCGGCCTTCGGTTCGCTCACGATGACGAACTCGGCGTCGGACTCGTCCACCCCCAGCTGATCCAGGGCAGCGTCCTTGGCCTCTTCGACGCTCTTGCCGGTCGTCTCCACCCATTCCATGCGTCAGCGAGCCTTTCTGGACTTCTTCGCCTTCGACCGGGGATGCGGCTCCTTGGCCGCATCGTCGGGTTTGGCAGCTGGTGCCGGGCGCGTCCGCTGGACACCACCGCCACGGCCCGCCGGGCCAGCGGAACCGTCGCCGTTGGTCCGGCTGCCACCGGCGGGCTTGGCCGCAGCCGAAGCCTTGCCCGGCACCCCGCCAGCCGCCGACGGCTTCGCCGGCGGGCGGGCCCCGGTGGGACGTGCCGACGGCGGCCCGCCACGGCCGGCGCCACCCGCGCCGAGCTCGCCTCGGGCCTGCTGGGACATGCGCTGCTGTTCGAGGGCCCGCTGCTGGGCCTCGGCGATGCGGTCCATCAAGCTGCGACGACCGGATCCGCCGGCACCGGCCAGCGCCTTGCGTGGCGGCCGGTCCAACATGCCGGAGCGGAACACCCACTCCTGGATGCCGATGCGGGACGCCGACGAAACGATGAAATAGACGTTGACGCCAGCGGCGATACGGAGATAGATGATCGCGAAGATCAACGGCATGTACTTCTGGACAGCCTGCATCTGCGGGTTGGCCTGCGCCGCGGCAGGATTCCGGTTGGTCATCTGCCGCATCTGTAGGTATTGCAGAGCGATGGCCACCGCCACCATCAACGCATACGGGATGTACCCGATCGGCGTGTGGTGGGAGAACAGGTCGGACGCCAGGTTGAGGCCGAACGCCTTCATCTGCCCGGGGTGGGCCACGAGGTCGCGGTAGATGCGGGTGTTGTGGCTGATGTAGCGGGGCTCGGCCACGAGGCGGCCAGCGTGGTGGACGGCGTTGGTCAGGCCTTGGATGACGTCGTAGAGAACGATGAAGATCGGGAACTGCAAGAGCATCGGGAGGCATCCACCGGCGGGATTCACATGGTTCTCCCGGTAGAGCTTCATCATCTCTTCGTTGAGCGTGACCTTGTCGCCCTTGTACTTCTGCTGCAGCTTCTTCATCTGCGGCTGCAGCTTCTGCATGGCGGCCATGGAGCGGGTGCTCTTCACCGTCAACGGCGCGGTCAGCACCATGATCGTCAGCGTCAGCATGCCGATGGCGAACACGTAGTTCGGCACCAGGGCATAGAAGAACGCCAGGATCCATGCCACCGCCTCGAACAGCGGGGCGAAGATCTTGCCCAGCGTGCTCCCGAGCACCGGGACGAGCGTCACGACAGCCTCTCTCGCTCAGGGACGGGGTCGTAGCCGTAGCCGCCGCCAGGTCGGCACCGACCGATGCGGCGCGCCGCCAGCCACGAGCCGCGGCTCAGCCCGTGCTGCTCGATCGCCTCGGCGGCATACTCCGAGCAGCTCGGCACGAACCGGCACGGCGACATCCGGCCGGCGCGCAGGGTCTGGTAGAGCCGGATCAGCTGCACGGCCACGCCACGCCGCCCGCCGGGCAGCGGGCGTGTCTCTACCTCGTGCTGGTGGTCGGTGACGGGCTGCGTCACCGCGGACCCAGCTGCTGGACTCTCGTCATCGCTGACGTCACAGTGGTCTTCAACTCCTCAAAGGGCAGAGCGGCGGCCTCGGGGCGAACCGCCACCAGGTAGGCCCCGGGCGCCAGCGCGGCGGCTTCCTCGGCCACCACCGCCCGCAGGCGGCGGCGCACCCGGTTGCGCACCACCGCTGTCCCGACCCGCCGTCCCACCGCGTAGGCGACCCGGGGCGGGCCGGTGCCGGGCACGAACGTCACCGCGATCGGCCCGTTTCGGACCCGCAGCCGCGAACGGCGCAGCTCATCGAACGTGGCCCGGTCCCGGATGCGCCACACCGGCGCTCGGCCGATCAGGCCGACAGGCGCTGACGACCCCGAAGTCGCCGGGCCCGCACGATGGCGCGGCCGGCACGCGTCGACATGCGGTGCCGGAACCCGTGGTTCTTCGCCCGCTTGCGCGTATTGGGCTGATAGGTTCGCTTCACTCCTTCTCGTCCCTCTCCATGGGGGGTCCGGCGCACGACAGCACCGGCCGGGGCGGCGCACGCACAGACGCAACACGTCCGGGTGCCAGACCCACCATGCTAGGCGGTCGTGAGCCCGCTCACCAGGCAGCGCCTCGCCGGCCGCCGGGGCGGGGCGGACCGCTCGCAGCGACCACCCTCGGGGTGTAGCGTTCGTGAGCCGACCGGTCCGCCGCGAGCGGCCCGCCGGTGGTGGAACAGACAGGTGGACGAGACCCAGCCGGCAAGCGTCGGGCTGCGGTGTCTGCAATCCACACCTGTGGATCTCCTTGTGGACAGTCGCGGTGAGTGGAGGGCGGAGGTCCAGGTGGACGATGTGGACGACCTGTGGAAGCGCTCGGGAACCGCGCTTCGCGAGCAGGTCGCGGAGGCCACCTGGCGCACCTGGCTCGGCGGGCTCAGCCCGCTGCACCTCCACGACGACGTCCTGGTCCTGGCCGTGCCGAGCACCTTGGTGCGCGACCGAGTGGAGAACCGGTTCCTCGGGCTCATCGCCGCCGCCGTCTCCGACGCGGCAGGCCGGGCGCTGCAGGTGCAGCTGCAGGTCGTTCCCCCATCCGGAAGCGACGAACCGGTGCTGCACGCTCGCCCGGCACCACCCGCCACCGACCCCGCGCTCCGGCCCGCCGGCCCGCCGGGCCGCCCCGCCAGCCCCGACCTGCCCGACGACCC
>JAJZNB010000205.1 GCA_021848085.1 Actinomycetes bacterium | reverse complement strand
GGCGGAGCCGGTCAGGATGAACTGGCCGGGCGATCTCCGTACGTCGACCTCCCGGCGAACGGCGTCCCAGACGCGCGGCTCTCGTTGCCACTCGTCGATGAGCCGTGGGGCCTCGCCGGTGAGCAGGAGACGGGGATCGACCGCTGCGGCGCGCTGGGCCTCGGGGTCCAGATCGAGAAGGACCTCGCTCCGGGCGTGTTGGCGGGCGGTCTCGGTCTTGCCGCACGCCTTGGGACCTTCGATCACCACCGCGCCGAGCGCTTGGAGCGCGGACACCACCGAGCCGTCGGCCACGCGCGGCAGGTACGTCGGGTTCCGAACGGGCGGCACGTCGCGGGCCACCACGGCATTCTACAAGTCGCAACCTTTTCGATCAACATGTCACAACCTGTTTGATCAACATGTCACAACCTGTTTGATCAACATGTCGCAACCTATTTGATCAACAGATCGCAACTGGGACGATCAACATGTCGCAACCTCCGACGCTCGCCCGCCGCCAGGCCCGCATCGCAGCACCTCTCAGCGGTACATTGCGTCGGCCGCTGCCGCATGGTCAGCCGCCCGCGATGCGCGAGCCATCACCCGGCGTAGGAGTCCGCGTGGGCGCGGGGAACGCCGATTCACCGTGAGCCCTGAGGCGGCGCCACACGTCGGCTGCCAAGGATCCGGCGTTGACGCGGGAGTTGACGACAGGATGGTGCTGCAAGTTGTCCGCACCTGTTGGGACGGCGCCGACCGGCGCGATGCGCCGAGGAGCAAAAACCAAGCCTGACCAGGGATACCGCGGAGCCGGTGGTGGGACTCGAACCCACGACCTGACGATTACAAGTCGCCTGCGCTTCCAGCTGCGCCACACCGGCCGGCGTCCTCACGCTACTGGGGGCTGATCAGCCCACGCCACGGCCAGGCGGCGGACCGGCGGACCTTCGCCTTGGTGGCCGGCCGGGCGAAGCCGAGGGTCCTTGCTTCGGCCTTGGCCCGTTGGCAGGCTGGGCAGCACCATGCCCAGCCGCCCCGACGACCGGCCCCTGCGTGACGAGGACCGTCGGATCCTCGACTTCGAGGCGGGCTGGTGGACGCGGCCAGGCCCCAAGACGGTTGGCATCCGCCGCGAGCTGCACATGTCGGCCTCGACCTACTACCGGCGCCTGCGCCTCCTCGCCGACCGACCCGAGGCCTTCACCCACGCCCCGCTGGTGGTGATGCGGCTGCGCAGCCGCCGGACCCAGCGCCGCCGTGAGCGCTTCGAGGGGGCCGCTCTTCCGCACCAGCCGCGGCGATGACCACGGCTCCGCGGCCCGGTGCCGCCGGACACCGCCGGCCCGCCCTCGGCCTGCTGGTGCTGGTGGCCGCCGTCGTCCTCGGCGTGGTGCTGCTCCCGTCGGCCACCCGACCGCCGAAGCCGGTGGTGTCGACCTCGGCGGCGTCGACCACCACCGCCCCCACCACCAAGGCCGCGGCGTCCTCGGCGGCGTCGACCACCACCACCACCACCGTGCCGCCCGGCGCCGTCCACGTGCTGGTGGCCAACGGCACCACGGTGCCGCACGGCGCCGGGGCGGTCGCCTCCTACCTGAGCTCCAAGGGCTTCGGCACCCTGCCGGCCGCCGACGCCACCAGCTCCCAGATCAGCTCCTCGGAGGTCTACGTGGTCAACGGAGCCGACCCGGTCGAGGGTCAGCAGGTCGCCTCGGTGCTCGGTCTGCCGGCGACCGACGTCGTCACCACCGGCGCGCCGCCGGTCGCCACCGTGGCCGGCGCCACCGTGGTGGTGATCGTCGGCCCCCAGCTCGCCAGGCGCCACACCACCGCCACCTCTACCGGCTCCAGCACCGGGTGACACCCGCCGTGGGGGAGGCATCCGACGAACGGGACTTCGGCGCGCTGGCGGTGCTGCGCGACCAGCCGGCCGCCTCGGCCGTGCTGACCGACTTCGACGGAACCCTGGCGCCCATCGTGGCCGACCCAGCCCACGCCCAGCCGCTCCCAGGTGCCGACATGGTGCTGGTCCGCCTGGCCCACCGGTTCCGCACCGTCGCCGTCGTGTCGGGTCGTCCCGCCGCCTTCCTGCTCGACCGGGTGGGAGTCGCCGCTCGTCACGCACCCGCCAACCTGCGACTCGTCGGCCTCTACGGCCTGCAGTGGGTGGAGGGCGGCGCGGTCCGTCAGGACCCGGCGGTGGATCCCTGGCTGCCCGCGGTGGCCGCGGCCGCCGACGCTGCCGACGCCGCCGCCCCGCCCGGGGTGGGGGTGGAGCGCAAGGGCGTCAGCCTGACGCTGCACTGGCGGACCCGGCCCGACGCCGCCGGGTGGGCCGCCGACTTCGGGCGCCGGTGGGCCGCCGAGCGCGGCCTGCACCTGCAGCCCGGGCGCATGAGCCTGGAGCTGCGCCCCCCGCTGCCCGCCGACAAGGGTGCAGTGGTGGAGCGCCTGGGGGCCGGTGCCGCCGCCGCCTGCTTCCTTGGTGACGACGCCGGCGACCTTCCCGCCTTCGCCGCCCTCGACCGGCTGGCCGCCGCCGGCTGCCGGGCGGTGAAGGTGGCCGTGGCCACCGAGGAGTCGCCTCCCGAGCTCGCCGCCGCTGCCGACGTGGTGCTCGCCGACCCCGCTCAGGCGCTGGCCGCGCTGGCCTGGCTGGCCGACAGCTGACTGCCCAGCGTCACCGGGCCGGCCCACCAGGCAGCGAGCACCGGTCAGGAGGAGGCGCCCGAACCCGGCCCTCCGCCAGGTCCCGGTCAGGGCAGGTGGCCCCTCCCCCCTCGGCTCAGCTGCCGGCGGCGGCGCGCTGCTCGGCCAGCCAGTCGGCCGGGGTGCGAGCCGCCACCAGTGCCCGCAGGGCGGCGGCCCGCCGCGACCGCTCGGCGCTGTCCATGGCGAGCGCCTCGGCCATGGCCTGCGCCGTCTCGCTCACGTCGAAGGGGTTGACGGCCAGCGCCGCCTGGTGCAGCTCGGCGAAGCTCCCCGCCTCGCGCGACAGCACCAGCACCCCGTCGGTGTGGTTGACCAGCGGGCCCTCCTTGGCCACCAGGTTCAGCCCGTCGCGGATCGGGTTCACCAGCAGCACGTCGTAGACCCGCAGGGCGGCCAGGGACCGATCCAGATCGTCGGCCACGTCGAGCACCACCGGGGTCCAGCTGTCGGTGCCCCAGCGGTCGTTGACCACCTGCGCCGCCTGCTGGGCCTCGGCACCGTAGGCCAGGTACTGCGGCAGCGTCTGGCGTGACCCGTAGGCCAGGGCCACGAAGACCACCTCACCACGCAGCTCGGGGTGCAGGTCGAGCAGCTCGTCGAAGGCCCAGAAGCCGCGCAGCAGGTTCTTCGACGGCTCCATGCGGTCGACCCGCAGCACCATGCGCCGATCCCCGACCAGCGCCCGGACCCGCTCCGCGGCCGGACCGGCGGCGGCCTCGGCCGCCTGGCGCCGCACGTGGTCGGGGTCCGACGCCAACGGCGACACGAAGGTCGGCGGCACCTGGACCGCGTCGGCGGCGCAGCAGGCGGCGAAGGCGTCGCGCCAGCGGGCGGTGTGGAAGCCGCAGGCGGCGGCGGCCATGCCCTGCAACATGTCGAGCCGGGCGTGGTCGGGCAGGATCCGCAGCCCTCCCGGGTCGGCGAACGGCGTGTGCGAGAAGTGCACGAGGCGCAGATCCGAGCGCCGATCGGCCACCATCTTCGGCAGCAGCGTCAGATGGTAGTCCTGCACCAGCACCGTGGCCTCCGGCGCGGCCGCCGTCACCACCTGGTCGGCGAACGCTTCGTTGAACCGCCGGTAGCCCTCCCAGGCCTCGGCCCAGCGGCGGTCGAGGCGCGGCCGGCGGGTCGGGTCGAACATCAGGTGGTGCACGAACCACAAGGTGGCGTTGGACACCACGTCGTAGGCCAGCCGGTAGGTGTCGGCATCGGGTTCGACGGTCACGATGTCGATCTGCTCGGCCCGCATCAGCCCCTGCGCCGCGGCGGCACGATCGGCCTCCGACATGGCGCAGGCCACCCAGGTGGCTCCGGTGCCGGCCAGCAGCGGGCCGAGAGTCGGCGCCAGGCCGCCACCCGAACCGGCCCGCACCGGGCGGCCGTCGTCGTCCAAGGCGAACGACAGCGGTCCACGGTTCGACACCACCACCAGGGAGCTCGCGTCTGCTGCAGCCGGTGACACGGCGTCGACCCTACCCAAGGCGCCCGGACAGGATCGACGGCGCCAGCCGGACGGTGGCGCCAAGATGGCCCGATGCGCGACGACCACCCGGGGTTGGTGCTGGCCGCACCCGACGCCTTCAAGGGGTCGCTGTCGGCGGCGGCGGTGGCCGACGCTGTGGCCGAGGCGGCTCTGGCCCGTGGCTGGCAGTGCGACCGCTGCCCGCTGTCGGACGGCGGGGAGGGCTTCGGAGCGGTGGTGGGCGGTCCCGCCGGGCTCGGCGGAACCCCCCGGACCGCCATGGTCGACGACGCGCTGGGCCGGCCGGTGCCCGCCCGTTGGTGGCTGGCCGGGGAGGTTGCCGTGGTCGAGTCGGCGGAGGCCGGGGGGCTGGCCCGCCTCGGCGGTGCCGGCGCCAACGACCCGGTGGCGGCCACGTCCCGCGGCACCGGCCAGCTGCTGGTGGCAGCGGCACGGGCCGGCGCTCGGCGCATCGTGGTGGGGGTCGGAGGCTCGGCCTCCACCGACGGCGGTGCCGGCGCGCTCGCCGCGGTGCGGGCCGCCGGCGGTCTCGGCCCTGTGGCGGTGCAGGTGGCCTGCGACGTCGACGTCGGCTTCACCGCCGCTGCCCGGGTCTTCGCCCCCCAGAAGGGGGCCGATCCCCATCAGGTAGCCGACCTGGAGCGGCGGTTGCAGCGTCTGGCCGACGACTACCGCCGCCAGGGCGTCGACGTGACGGCCTTGCCCGGTGCCGGGGCGGCCGGCGGGCTGGCCGGCGGGCTGGCCGTGCTCGGTGCCGAGCTGCGCAGCGGCGCCGACGTGGTGGCCGACCTGGTCGACCTCGACCGGCGCGTCAGCCGGGCCGACCTGGTCGTCAGCGGGGAGGGCCGGGTCGACGCCACCACCTGGCAGGGCAAGGTGGTCGACGCCGTGGTGCGCCGCGCCGCCGCTGCCCGCCGGCCGGTGCTGGTCGTCGCCGGCCAGGTGGCCGCTGAGGCGGCGGTGCCAGCCCGGCGGGTGCTGCCGCCGTCGCTGCAGCTGGTGTCGCTGAGCGACACCTTCGGGGCGCGGCGATCGCACGACGACCCGGCGGCCTGCATCCGGACCGTGGTGGCCGAACGGCTCGGCGACGCCGGCGCCCAGCATCACCGGCGTCCGCCGGTCAGCGGGGCACGGTGAAGCCCGGCGCCCGCCTCAGCGCGGCCTGCAGCACGTCGCGGGCCTGGTCCCGCAGCTCGGCCAGGCTGCGGTTGCGGTGGATCCGGGTTCCCAGATCGACCTGCGCCACCCGCTCGGCGCCGAGCTCCTCGGCGATGTCGACCAGCAGGCCGAGCTCCACCCCGTAGCCGGGGGCCAGCTCGATCTTCTCAAGCACCGCCCGGGGCGCGGCCGTCTCGCCGGCCAGCGGCTGACGGATGCCGCCAAGCTCGGGGAACAGCAGGTCGAGCAGCGGCCGGGCCACCAGCTCGGTCACGCGGCCACCCTCCCCGGGCCGGCCGTGCAGGGGCCGCTCGTAGCAGCCCTTCACCAGAGCCACGTCCTCCCCCGTCAGCAGCGGGCCGAGCAGCCCCACCACGAAGCGTGCCGAGAAGTTCTCCACGTCGGCGTCGAGGAACACCACCAGGTCGCCAGACGTCTCGGCCAGCCCCACCGCCATGGCCTGCCCCTTGCCGCCCCCTGCGGCACCCGAGGGGACGACCCGGGCTCCGGCCCCGGCCGCCACCGCCGCGGTGTCGTCGCGCGAGCCGTCGTCGACCACCACCACCTCGTCGACCAGGTCGACGCCGCCTCCGGCGGCCGTCAGCCCGGTGCTGATGCAGGTCACGATGGGTCCGACGGTGGCCGCTTCGTCCCGGGCCGGCAAGCAGACCGTTACGCGCCGGCCCCGGCGGGCGGCGGCCAGCCCGGCCGCGTCGAAGTCGCCGTGGTGGAAGCTGCGGATGGCCGTGGTCACCTTCCGATCATCGCCGATGGGTGCCATCGCCCCGATCATCGCCGAAGGCGCCGCCGCCCGCCCGTCGACGTCACCCCAGCTCAGCTCGGCTCAGGTGCCGGGGCGGTTTGCACCGTGGCCCGCCGTCGTCCACCATGGAGGGATCATCCAGAGCGGCCGAGGGACGGGCCCCGTGACGCCGCGGCAACCAGCCACCCCGGAACCGATCCGGGCGCCAGGTGCCAATGCCCGACCGATGAGGAGGATCCGTGGAGTTCGTCGCCGGTCTGCGCTGCCGGGAATGCGGGCGCACCTATCCTGCTGAGGCGCTGCACGTCTGCGACTTCTGCTTCGGGCCGCTCGAGGTCACCTACGACTACGACGCCATCGCCGGCGTCGTCAGCCACCGGTCGATCGCCGACGGTCCCCAGACCATCTGGCGCTACGCTCCGCTGCTGCCGGTGGCCGACAGCAACCCCATCGACCTCGGCACCGGCTGCACCCCGCTGGTGCGCGCTGACCGGCTGGCCGCCGAGCTGGGCCTGGGCGAGCTGTGGATCAAGAACGACACGGCCAACCCCACCGGTTCGTTCAAGGACCGGGTGGTGTCGGTGGCGTTGACCAAGGCCCGTCAGCTTGGCTTCAAGGTCGCCGCCTGCGCGTCGACCGGCAACCTCGCCAACTCGGTCGCCGCCCACGCAGCCAGGGCCGGCATG
>JAJZNB010000062.1 GCA_021848085.1 Actinomycetes bacterium | reverse complement strand
GCCGTCGAATGCAGACCCGACCTCGGCCACCACCAAATCGATCAAGCACCCGTTGGACCTAGCCCAGGCGGCGACTCGCGCCACCTGCCAGTCGAGGTCGGTCTTCTCGTCGGCAGACAAGACCCGTACGTAGACCGCCGCCTTGGCATCGGATGTTCGCTCGGCATCGGACAGATCCCCGACCATGATCAGCCCTCCAACCCGCACGGCCGGCACCGCCAACGTGCCCGCCCGCAACCAGCGAAAGGCAGTCTCGGGATGGATGCGTCGGGTCTCAGCCCACCCAGCCAAGCTCATTGCCGAACAGCATTGATCAGGGGTGTGACAACGGCTCCACACCCCCCACACCGCCGGGGGCGCCAGGTCACAGGATGCCGGCCCAGGCCCGGCGGGTCTGGGGAAGCGGGTCGTCCTCCACGTGGCACGGCACACCGAAGTGCATGGTGGCCCGGCTCCGCTCGTCGTAGGGCGGCCAGGTGGGGATGCCGGGGTGGTCCGGCGATCCGGTGCGGGCGAAGGCCAGCCAGGCCCGGTGCATGGCGTCGGCCACCGACTGCGGCGGCTCCGGCCCGGTGAGCAGCTCCACGCCGGCTTTGTGGAGGTTGTCGAAGACGAAGGGGATCTCGAGGGCGTGGCACGCCCCGAGCCGGCCGTCGAAGGCGGTGGAGGCCTGTTCGAACAGGTACATGAAGGTGTGCTGCGGCTGGTGGCGGGACTGGGCCTCGGCCAGGCGGATGGCGGGGATCCGGAAGACCCGGTCGGTCATGACCATGTTGTGGATGTCGTGGTGGGTGGCGTCGGGCGCGACCTTGCCGTAGACGGCGGCGAGCTCTTCGGGACGCTCCACGATCCGGCCCAGGCGCCGCACCAAGGTGGCGGCGTCCTCGACACGGGTGGCCATCAGCGAGAAGAGGTTCCACTCGTCGCGATTGGTGCCGACCAGCACCGGCACCGACCTCGCCGAGCCGCCGACGACGGCCTCGAAGGGCGGGCCGGGCACCACGCGGCCGTCGACGACCGGGCCGAAGGGCAGCCCCGACGAGGTCCGGGAGCGGCCGGCGACCTGGCCCCGCTCGGCGCCCTGGGACACGACCTGCTGGGCCTGCAGCAGACGGGCCGGCTCCACGGCGAGCAGCCGCTCCACCCCGCCGCCGCCGAGCTCGTCGATGAGGGCGTCGGCCACGGCGGCGGCGTCCTCGGCGTTCGACACGGTGTGGGCCGCGCCGCTCTGCAGGATCGCCTTGGCGAACAGGCCGTCGGCGGCCGGGGTGCCCAGCAGGGTGCCGATGCTCATGGCCCCCGCCGACTCGCCGAAGACGGTGACGTTGGCCGGGTCGCCGCCGAAGCCGGCGATGTTGTCGTGCACCCACCGCAAGGCGGCGATCTGGTCGAGCAGGCCGTTGTTGCCCGAGCCGGCCAGCTCCGGAGCCAGGTGCTGCAGGGAGGTCCAGCCCAGGGCCCCGAGCCGGTAGTTGATGGTGACGACCACCACGTCGCCGTGGCGGACGAGGTTGGCGCCGTCGTACCAGGGGATGGCGCCGGTGCCGTTGACGAACGACCCGCCGTGGATCCACACCAGCACCGGCCGGCCGGCGTCGTCGAGGGCGGAGGTCTGGACGTTGAGGAACAGGCAGTCCTCGCTGTCGTCGGGACGGCCGGCGGGACCGATGGCCCCCAGGGTGTCGCCCACCTGCACCGACACCTTGCCGAAGCGGGTGCAGTCACGGGTGCCGCTCCATCCGGGGTGTGGCTGCGGTGCCCGGAAGCGCCGCGGTCCGACCGGGGGGGCGGCGTAGGGGATGCCGGCGAACAGCAGCACGTCGCCGTGGCGTCCGGCGATGGGCCCGGCCGTGGTGGGGGCGACGACGGTCACGCGAAGCGCCGGGCGTCGTCGGCCGCGTACCTGGCCACCGCGGTGTCGACGGCGGCGGTGCGCTCGACCGCCTCCACCACCTCGGCCAGGCGGGTGCCGGGGATGGCGCAGGTCATCTCGTCGGGGCGCATGCCGGTGCGGGCCCGGCTCAAGGCGCAGCCGACGCTGGCCGCCACCTCGCCGTGCTCCTTGGCCACCGCCACGATGTGGCACTGCGGCTTGCCTTCGATGCGTAGGCCGGGGACGGCGTCGGCCAGCACCATCAGCTGCCGGCCGTTGACCCGCACCAGCACCACGTCGGGCGCGCCGGGCGCCTCGCCGACCGGGCCGTAGGTGACGGCCCCCGGGCGCTGCGACACCTGGGGGATGCGCTGCACGGCGTCGGGGGTGACCCAGCCCGAGTCGAGGAGGGTGGCCACGTCGCTGTGGCCGGCCACCTCCTCGAGGCTGGCCAGACCGTGGGTGTAGCGGCCGACCGAGCAGTTGCCGTGGTCCTCGGGGCGGGTGGTGAACGCCCCGTGGGGTGCCTTGACCCAGAACACGCAGCCGGCGGGGACACGTCCGGACCGGCCATCGGGCGTCGGCTCCGACATCGGCGCGGCGAAGGCGGGCACGTCGGACGGTGGGGCGTCGCTGAAGCTGATGGCGATGGGCGGCACGGCGAGGTGCAGCGCCCGGGCCAGGGCGTCGGCCAGGTCTCTCCACGGCTGGGTGCTGGTGTCGGTCACGTCGCCAACCTTTGCGGTCGTCGCCGGCCGGGTGCAACCCCGTTCCCGGCCGGCCCGGGCGGTCAGCCGGCCACGAAGCTCAGGCGGACGTGGCGGCGGCGGTTGTCCAGGTTGGTGTCGACCAGCACGATCCGCTGCCAGGTGCCCAGAGCCACGCGGCCGGCCAGCACGGGCAGCACCAGCGACGGCGACACCAGCACCGGCAGCAGGTGGTCGGCGCCGTGGCCGGGCGAGCCGTGGGCGTGACGGTAGCGCCGGTCGCGTGGCAGCAGCCGTTGGAGGGCGTCGGCCAGGTCGCCCTCGGATCCCGAGCCGAGCTCCATCAGCCCCAGACCGGCGGTGGCGTGGGGGGCGAAGACCGAGCACAGGCCGTCGCCCCGCCCGGCGCAGAAGCGGGCCACGTCGTCGGTGAGGTCGCCGATCCGGCGGCGGTGCATGTCGACGTCGAGCACCGTGGTGTCCACCGGCGCCAACCTACCCAGGTCGGCCAGGACGGCCCGGCGCGCCGCCGGCGATGGTGAGGCCCGGCCGCCGCCGGTGGACGGTCAGGTAGCGGAGGCCGTCACCGGCGGCGTGCACGCGCCGGTTGGTGCCCTTGGGGAGGTGGGCGACCACCCCGCGGCGCAACTGGTGGGCGACGCCGTCGACGGTGAGGGTGCCCGAGCCGGCCAAGACGACGACCAGCACGTCGACCTCGGTGTTGCGATGCTCGGCGATGGCGGCACCGACTCCGAGGACGACCACGTTGGCGTTGAGGTCCTCGCCGGCGAAGGCCCAGCCGACCCCCCCGGAGGTGTCGGGCCCGATGGGGATGGAGACGCCGGTGGTGTCCACCGTCACGGGCTCCGGCACCGTCGCCGGTCCCGTCAGCGGCTCCGGTCCCGGGGCGGCGCCGGCGGCGGCATCCACGGCTGCTCTCCGCTCAGGACGCGTCGTCAGGCGGCCGGGAGCTGGTCGACACCGGCCAGCAGCTTCTCGAAGAAGGCGCGGTCGTGCAGCAGCGGCGTGTCGGCCAGGAAGAGCTTGCCGTAGCGCTCGAAGTACATGAGCTGCTTGCCGAGCAGGAACGTGCCCCGGTCGAAGTCCGAGGCCACCCCGCCGTGGGCCTCGGCCATGCGGCGGATCTTGCGCTGGGCGCGGATCCGGGCCGCCACCGAGGTGATGGAGCGGCTCTTGGCCTCGAGCCCGCGAGCCTCGGC
The DNA here is from genome assembly GCA_021848085.1 of Actinomycetes bacterium. Taxonomy (GTDB): domain Bacteria; phylum Actinomycetota; class Acidimicrobiia; order Acidimicrobiales; family UBA8190; genus JAJZNB01. The sequence continues at coordinate 3,013 of JAJZNB010000062.1, read as the reverse complement.
GATGCGGGCCTGCGGGGCGGTGAGCAGCTCCCCGAGGCTCACCTGCCCGAAGGGGCGCAGCAGGATCGGCTCGATGAGCTGGCGGACGAAGGCGGTGAGCTGGGCGTCGTCGAGCCCGAGGCCGTGCTGCAAGGCCGGCCCATAGGTCGCGACCAGGTGGGCGGTCACGTCGTCCCAGGCCCGCTCGTCGCCGAGCGCCGCCTGCAGCAGCCGGATGAAGAACCGATGGGTGGAGGGGTCGAGACGGCCGACGATGCCCCAGTCGAGCACCCCCAGCCGCCCGTCGGGCAGCAGCAGCAGGTTGCCGGCGTGGACGTCGCCGTGGAACGCCCCCCAGCGCACCGTCATCAGGAAGAAGGCCTCGACCATCTCGGCCACCAGGGGGGCGGGGTCGACGCCGTAGTCGGCGGCCCGCACCAGGTCGTCGATGGGGACACCGTGCAGGAGCTCCATCGTCATGACGTTCGGTCCCGACAGGTCGTGCACCACCTCGGGCACCACCACCGAGGTCAGGCCCACCTCGCCCAGCAGCCGGCGGAAGTGGGTCATGGCCCGGGCCTCGTTGCGCAGGTCGAGCTCCTCGCCTATCTGCTCCCGGAAGCCGTCGAACATCTGCAGCAGTGAACCGGCGGTCTGATCGCCGGTCTGGCGGGCGACCAGGTCGAGCAGGGGCTGCAGCAGGTCCAGATCGGTCGCCACCACCCGCTCGATGCCCGGGCGCAGCACCTTCACGGCCACCTCGCGCCCGTCGTGGAGCCGGGCCCGGTGCACCACGGCGATCGACGCCCGGCCGATGGGGATGGGGTCGAGCTCGGCGTAGGCGTCGGTGAGGGCCATGCCGAGATCGGCCTCCACGGCGCGCCGCACCTGGTCGAAGGGAACGGCCGGACCGGTGTCGAGGCAGGAGCGGAACTCGTCGGACAGGTCGCTGCCGAAGATGCCCGGCGAGGAGGCGATCAGCTGCCCGAACTTCATGAAGGTGCCGCCGAGGTCCTCGAAGGTGCGCCGCAGCGGCGGCCCGAGGGAGCTGGCCGGCAGCGCCCCGTGGCGGGCCTGGCGCAGCTGGCGCAGGACCAGCGGGGTGAGGTGGCGGGAGGCGACCCGGGCGATGGTCTTCCCCCGCCGCACCAGGTGGCGCCGCTCGGGCACCGGGAGCCGGCGGGGGAAGGCACGGGGAACGGCCTCCTCGACCTGGGCGGCCGGCCGGGCCTCCCCGGCCTGCTGGCTCGCTGCACTCATGGCGACCGTGCCTCCTGGCTCCTCAGGCCTCCGGGCTCCCCGGGAGCGTGACGGCAGCTGCAGCGCGCTGCTCGCGCAAGAGCTGAAGCTGTCGGACCGCCGCTCGGCGTCACCGGCCGCCCTTCCCCCCGCCGTGGGCGCGATCCTACCGAGCGCCGCCGGCGGCGGTGCCGCCCGGGCCGGCGCACCTCGACCCGGAACCCGGCGGGGCCGCCCGGGCCGGCACTCGGATCCGCCCGGACCCCGAGCGTCGCGGGGATGCTAGGCGAGGGTGGTGGCGGGGGCGTCGGCCACGGTGCCGGTACGGCGCAGCTCGTCGACGGCCGGTACCGGATCCGGGTCGGAGAACAGCCGGTGGTCGTGGTAGTCGGCGTCGCGGGCGGTGGCGTCCACCACCCAGCACGACGCCTCGAGGGCGATGCCGTTGGGGTCGGTGAAGTAGACGGAGCGGATGAACCCGTGATCGACGACGTCGGTCACCTCGCTGCCCGCCGCCTTGAGCCGCTCGCGGACGGCCAGCAGCGCCTCTTCGTCGGCCACGTCGAGCGACAGGTGGTCGAACTGCGGGGCCCGCCGGCCGGGGACGCCGGCCGGCTTGGCGAACGGCTCGGCGGCCGGAGGGCGGTACTCGAAGAAGGCGACGGTGTTGGCCGGGCCGATCTCGAAGAAGTAGTGGCGGAACGACGCGTTGCCGATGGTGGCCACCAGCCGGGCGTCGAGCACCCCCACGTAGAAGCGGACGGTGGCGTCCATGTCGTCGGTCACCAGGGCCAGGTGGTTGACGCCGCGCCACCTGATGGCGGGAGCGTTGGGCAGTGGTCGGTGCTCCATCACAGCCTCCTGTGGTCGCCGGTCCTGACGCGAGCGTAGGCGGGCGACGGGGTGCTGCAGCGCGCCGGCGACGAGCCCCGGCACGCTCACCGCGGCCGCAGGCCCGGCACGCTCACCGCGGCCGCAGCCCTTCGAAGACGAGGTCGACCACGAAGTCAGCCGCCGCCCGGGCCGACAGGCCGTCGTCGGTGCTCAGCCGGCGCCGGGCCAGCTGCGCCACCAGGGCGGCCACGCTGAACGCCGCCAACTTCGGCGGCACGCCGATGATGACGTTGCGCTGCGAGCCGTCGGCCACCAGCCCCTCGAGGTCGTCGACGAAGCGTTCGTAGAGGCCGAAGAGGTGCTTGTCGAAGCGCCCGCCCAAGGCGCAGGAGTCGCGGAACGGCAGCGTCACCGCGGCGCTGGCGGGCGAACACCTTCTTGGCCGCCCACAGGATGGCGGCGCGGCGCTTGGCCTTCTCGGCCTCGCCCACCGCCCGCCGCCCGCCGCCGCGGTGCCGGGTGGGCCGCCGCCGGCTGCAGCGGGGCGTCGACGGTGCCGCCGGGCTCACGAGCCGACCGGGTCGAGACCGAGCTGGTGCAGCCGCCCGATGGTGTCGATGAGCTCGTCGACGATGTCGAGCAGCACGGCGGCGGGACGGACCCGGTCGAGGGAGCCCACCACCTGCCCCACTTGTCCTTCACCACCGGCGGCGTCTCGGCCTCCTCGGTGGTGAGCCACACCGAGCCGCACCACACCCCTTCGGCTCCCAGAGCCAGAGCCGCGGCCATCTGCCGGCCGCGGGCGATGCCGCCGGCGGCCAGCACCAGGTCCACCCCGAGGGGGGTTGCGGTAGGGACTGGCCTTGGTCGGACGAGTCCGAGTACGGCCAGCCCCCCGCACAGATCCCAGCGTGCGGCACTACCGCACTGGGCTCCTGCCTCGGGTGCGAGCGTCGAAGCG
>JAJZNB010000085.1 GCA_021848085.1 Actinomycetes bacterium | reverse complement strand
CCGCCATCTACAAGAGCACCGCCATCTACAAGAGCACGGCCGTTACAAGAGCACGGCGGCGGGTCCGCCACCTGCTGCACCCCCAAGCGGCCCCGACTGGAGGGCGCAGGTTCCCCCCTGACCCTCCACCATCCGCAACCGGAGCACCGGCAGCGAGGCGACGCACGACTCCCCGACACAGTGAGTCGGCCCGGCCCCGGACCGGCCGGATCCGGGCCGGTCCGGGGCCGGGGCCGGGGCGCCACGCCGACGTCGGGAGCCAACAGCACGAGCAGAGGAGCAAGCATGACGCAGCAGACAGGCAACCGCGGGAAGCTCCAGCGGGTCGGCGTGGTGGGCTGTGGTCTGATGGGATCGGGCATCAGCGAGGTGGCGGCGCGCGTCGGCCTGGACGTGATCGCCTACGACATCGACGAGCCGGCGGTGTCGGTGGGCCGGCGCCGGGTCGAGGAGTCGCTGGCCCGGGCCGTGAAGGCCGGCAAGCTCGAGGGAACCCGCCGAGAGCAGGCGCTGGCGCGCATCACCTTCACCTCCGATCTCGACGCCATGGCCGACCGGCAGATCGTCCTGGAAGCCGTGGTGGAAGAGGAGACGGCCAAGACCGACATCTTCCGCCGCCTCGACAAGATCGTCACCGCCGACGACGCCATCCTGGCCTCCAACACGTCGTCGATCCCGATCATGAAGCTGGCCATGGTGACCGGCCGGCCCGAGCAGGTCGTCGGCCTGCACTTCTTCAACCCGGTGCCGGTGCTGCGCCTGGTAGAGCTGATCACCTCGCTGCTCACCAGCCCCGACACCGCCGAGCGGGCCCGGCTGTTCGCCGAGGAGCAGATGGGCAAGCATGCCATCTCCTCCCAGGACCGGGCTGGGTTCGTGGTCAACGCCCTGCTGATCCCCTACATCCTGTCCGCGGTGCGGATGCTCGAGTCGGGCTTCGCCACCGCCGACGACATCGACACCGGCATGGTGGAGGGCTGCGCCCACCCCATGGGGCCGCTGCACCTGGCCGACCTGATCGGCCTCGACACCACCCAGGCGGTGGCCGAGTCGCTCTACCAGGAGTTCAAAGAGCCGCTGTACGCCCCGCCGCCGCTGCTCAGCCGGATGGTCGACGCCGGGCTGCTGGGCCGCAAGACCGGCCAGGGCTTCTACTCCTACCGGTAGCCGCGGCCAGCCCCGCTGGCCGCTGATCGACGTCACGTCCCGGCGGGACCGCCGGGTGGCCCCGTCAGCCTGGGGTGTAGTGCTGCAGGCCGTCCTCGTCGTCGACCCGCACCACCCGGCCCTGGGCGCACAACAGGGTCAGGTGGGCACCGGTCTCGGTGACGGCCAGCATCTGGTTGAACGGGTCGAGCTCGTCGAGGTGGCGTTCGCGTCGCGTCCAGCGCAGCCGGGCGGCGACGGCGACGACGGTGTCGGCCCCGGCGGTCACCGCCGCCTCGGTCTGGTCCAGGCGGCGGCCGTGGTGCTCCACCAGCTCGTCGATGCGCCGGTGCACGCTGGGGGCCACCGGCCCGTGGGCCGGCAGCAGGGTGGCGTCGGGCAGCTGGCGGACCTTGGCCAGCGAGCCGAGGAAGGCCCCCAGCGGGTCGGGGACCACCGCCGGTTCGAACCCGATCGAAGGGGTGATGGTCGGCAGCACGTGGTCGCCGGCGAACAGCAGCCCGCCGCCATGGTCGAAGAACACCACGTGGCCGCGGGTGTGCCCCGGCGTCTCGATCACCTCGAGGTTGCGGCCGCGCTCGAGCGCCACGGTGCCCGGGGTCAGCCACTGGTCGGGGCTGGCCCAGTCGAGGTGGTGCGGCGGGGCGGCGGCGCGCGCGGCGCGGATGTGGGCCACCAGGTCGGTGGCGCCGTAGTGCACCAGCTGCTGCAGCTGCGGCTCGAGCGGGGGGTGGTCGGGCTGCTGCACGATGCGCAGCGACGGCTCCTCCCCGGCGCCCAGCGACACCGGGGTCCCCAGCTCGCGCCGGATGGCGATGGCCAGCGAGTAGTGGTCGCGGTGCAGGTGGGTGACCAGGAAGCGGGCGATGTCGCCCAGCGAGCGGTCGGCGGCGGCCAGCGCCTTCTCGAGCGCCTCGCGCCCGCCGGGGATGGCCCAGCCCGAGTCGACCAGCACCAGGCGCTCGCCGTCGTCGATGGCGTAGACGTTGACGGCCCGCAGCCCGTCGTTGGGCAGCGGCAGCGGGATGCGCAACACCCCGGGCGCCACCGGGTAGGCACCCGGCGCCGTCCAGTCCTCGGGGTCGTCAGCGGCGGGTCGGAACGAGGCGGCCATGCCGGTCAGCTTGCCCGCCGCGCCTGCCGTCGGGCAATCACAGCTCACACCCCTCACCGGCGCCGCCGCCGCCGGCGGCGAGCACGGTGAGCCCAGCTCCCCGCCCGGCCAGGTCAGCGGGCCCGCAGCAGGTCGCGCAGCTCGGCCATGGCCTTGAACGACCAGCCGGCCAGCGACGGGTCGCCGAAGGCGGTGATGTTCCACATGATCAAGTGGCGCAACCCGGCGTCGTGGTACTCGACGATCTGCTCGGCGAGCTGATCGGGGGTGCCGCAGAAGGCGTACTGGCGCACCACCTGGGGCGGGATGGCGTCGATGATGCGCAGCCCCTCGGCCCGGTCCACGGCAGCCGGGACGAAGTCGTGGAACCCTCCCCCGGTGGCGGCCAGCGGCGGCTCCACCCCCATGCTCTTGTAGATGTCGGGGGGCATGGCCACGCACAAGAAGCGCACCAGCGGCGTGGCGGTGAGCCGCTCCAGGGTCTCCTCGTCGGGGGCCAGCAGGGTGTAGGCCAGCAGCCCGGGCGTGATGGCGCCCGGGTCGCGCCCGGCGTCCTCAGCCGTCTGGCGGATGGTGGTGAGGGCCGCGGTGTACTCGGCCGGCGACATCTTGGTCGGCAGCCAGCCGTCGGCCTTCTCGCCGGTCAAGGCCAGCATCTTCGGCCCGTGGGCGGCGGTCCAGATGGGTGGCGGCCGCTCCCCGTAGGGCCGCAGGCCCAAGACGGCGTCGTGCAGGTGGTGGAACTGCCCGTCGAGGTCGACGGGGCCGTCGGCCTCCCACAGCCGCCGGATGACGTCGATCCCCTCCGACAGCCGGGCCACGGGCCGGTCGAAGGGCATGCCGTAGGGGGTGATGTTCATGCGCTCGCCCGACCCGAGGCCGAAGATGGCCCGGCCGCCGGCCAGGTGGTCGACGGTCAGCATGGCCTGGGCGGCCATGGCCGGGTTGCGGCGGATGAGGTCGGTGACCACCACCCCCACCTTGATGCGCTGGGTGTGGGAGCCGACCGCCCCCATCATGAGCAGCGGGTCGAAGTAGACGTGGGGGCTGTCCTGGTAGGCGGCCAGCGGGGTGAGGTCCTCGGTCCACACCGAGTCCGCATGCCAGCCCATCAGGTGACACGGCCACCAGACCGAGTCGAACCCGTCGGCTTCGGATCGCTTGGCCAGCTCGATGGCCTTGGCGGCAGGAGGCATGATCTGCCCCGGGACGCCGAGCTCGATGTCCACGCGGGTGGCTCCTTTGGCGGGGGTGGCGGGGTGACAGGGTTGCGGGGTGGCGGGGTGGCGGGGTGGTCAGCGCTTGGTGATGCCGAGCTCGCGCTTGCACATGCCGTCGGGGTCGATGACGGTGCGGATGAGGCGAACCTGGCCGGCGGTGGGCACGGCGGTGACCGGTACCTCCCCGTCGGGCAGCGGCAGCTCGAAGCCGGTGGCGGCCTGCACCTGCTCCACGGTGACGCCGGGGTGCACCGACTTCAGGCGCAGGTGCTTGGAGGTGGGCTCGAAGTCCAGCACGCACAGGTTGGTGACCACCAGCTGCGGCCCGCCTTCGAGGCCCAGCCGCTGGCGTTCGTCACCCCCGCCCAGGTAGCCGGCGCACGACACGAAGTCGACCTTCTCCACCAGCGAGCGGGGGCTGTGGTGGGGGTTCCAGTAGTACAGCAGCTTGCCGATGGACCCCATGTCGCCCATGCCGACGGTGCCGGGCAGGCGGACCTTGGGGGCGTGGTAGTCGCCGCCGATGACCGAGTTGTTGGCGTTGCCGTAGCGGTCGAGCTGGGCCGCGCCGACGCAGAACTTCTGGATCCACCGGCCGTTCAAGGCGTAGTTCCAGAAGTCGCCGTACTGCTCGAGGTACATCACCGAGTCGCGCCACAGCGGCGCTTCCAGGGTCGACGCCGGGACCCGCTCGGGGCGGGGGTCCAGGCCGACCGCGCCGGCCAGCCACACCAGGTCGGGGGCGTGGGTGAGGCGGGCCAGCATGAAGGCGCTGACGGGGATGAACGAGGCCATCCCGTTGCACGCCTGGTCGTCGTTGTCGAAGCAGGCGGCCAGGGTGGTGATCATCAGCTCGTCGAGCTCCCAGTCGCGGGCGGGAGCGTCGGGATCCGAGCCGTTGGCCGATCCGACGACGGCCGGCGGTCCGGGGGCCCGGTGGACGGGGCTGCTCATGTGTGCTCCCAGTGCTCGAGGGCCAGCAGGGTGCCGGCACCGCCGACGGCAGCCAGGTAGTCGGCTTGGCTGTCAGGGGTCAAGATGTAGCGGTCGAGGAAGCGCCCGGTCTCGGCGTCGTCGCGGGCCGCGGCCACCCAGGCCCGGTGCAGGGCGGCGTCGTAGCCGTAGTGGGGGAAGCACGAGGTGGGATGGGCGCCGAAGGGGACCTCCACCACGGCGTCGACCACGAACCCGGGCAGCACGGTGCGGTCGGGGTGGCGCCGCAGCATGTCGGTGCCGACGATCTCCTCCACCGTCACCACCACCGTCTTGGCCGCCTTGGGCATGATGCCGAGGTCGGGCCACAAGGCGGTGGGGTCGAGCTGCACGTTGCCGGCCCGGTCGGCGCGATGGGCGTGGACCAGGGCCACGTCGGGCACCAGGGCCCGGCAGGCCACCAGCTGCTGGCCGCCGAAGGGGTCCTCGATGAGGCGCAGGTTGTCGGGGTTCTGGGCGATGACGTCGGTGCCGATCATGCCCCGGGTCGGCAGGAACGGCAGGTTGCGGGCGCCGGCGCCGAGGCGGGCGTTGACAGCCGTCTCCGACAGCTCCTCGACCCGGATGGCCCCCGCCTCCACCCCCTTGCGGTAGCGCTGGCACAGGCCGAACTGCTCCATGGACACCGCCCCGCCGATGAAGCGGTCCATGACCCCGGCCGCCGCCAGCCAGTCGACCAGGATGCCGCCCACCAGGCAGACCACGCCCAGGTTGCTCCGCTGCTGGCGGATCAGCTCGCGCACCAGGGCCATGGGGGCGAGCTGAGTCGCCATGTTCTGGATGGCGACCACGTCGCCGTCGTGGACCAGGCTGGCCGCTTCGGCCAGCGAAGCCCGCTTGTCCTTGCTCATCGTCGCTCCTGCGGGCAGGTGTCGTGGAGGCCGCCGGTTCGCAGGCCGCCGGTTCGCAGGCCGCCAGCTTGGTGGCCGCCGGTTGGGTGGATCATGGTGCGGGTGGCGCGGCCGGGGCCGCCGCCGTGGGGGCGGGCGGTGCGGGGCCTGGCGCCTCGGGCCGGCGCCTGCCGCCTGGACCGGGCGCTGCTCACCCGACCACCTGGATGAGCTCGAGGCCGCCGTGCAGCTCGATCACCTGGCCGGTCAGGAAGTCGGCGTCGGAGGAGGCCAGGAAGGCCGTCACCGCGGCCACGTCGTCAGGGGTGCCGCCCCGGCCGATGGGGATCTGCTGCACGATGGCGTCGACCACCTCAGCCGCGATGCCGAGCCCGGTGTCCTCGTCGCGCACCGCCGTCAGGCGGGTCCCGGCGATGAAGCCGGGGGCCACGGCGTTGACGTTGATGTGCTTGGGCCCCCACTCGCGGGCCAAGGTCTTGGTCAGGCCGATCAGCCCGGCCTTGGCCGACGAGTAGTTGGCGTTGGCCACCGTGCCGTAGATGCCGTTGATGGACGTGATGTTCACCACCTTGCGGTGGTGCGGGGCGTCTCGTCGCAGCAGCGGGGCCGCCGCCCGGCACAGGTGGAACGCCCCACGCAGCACCACGTCGATCACCGCGTCCCAGGCCTCGTCGCTCATCCGGTGCACCATGGCGTCGCGGGTCAGCCCGGCGTTGTTGACCAGGATGTCGAGACCGCCGAAGTGGCCTTCGGCCGCGGCCACCATGGCGGCCGCCGCCTCGGCGTCGGCCACGCTGCCGCCCACCCCCAGCACCGAGGGTCCCAGCTCCTCGGCGACGGCGACGACCACCTCGGTGTCGACGTCGTTGACCACCACCGAGGCGCCCTCGGCCACCAGCCGGCGGGCGATGGCGGCGCCGATGCCGCGCCCGGCGCCGGTGACCAGCGCCACGCGACCTTCGATGCCGTGCATCAGAACGACCGGGGCATGCCGTAGGACTCGGCCACCACGTTGCGGGCCATCTCGGAGGTGATGGGGCCGATGCGGTAGAGCCGGACGTCGCGCCAGTAGCGCTGCATGTTGGTCTCGAGGGCGTAGCCCATGCCGCCGAGCATCTGGATGCCGAGGTCGGCGGCCTTGCCGGCGTGCTCGGAGGCGATCACCTTGGCCATGGTGGACTCCACCCCGCAGGGCAGGCCCTTCTGCTGGCGCCAGGCTGCCTCGTAGGTGACCAGCTCGGCCTGCTTGCGCCACATGACCATGTCGGCCAGGTAGTGCTGCAGCACCTGGAACTGGCCGATGGGCTTGCCGAAGGCGCTGCGCTGGCCGAGGTAGTCCACCGCGTCCTCGATGACCCCGTCGAGGATGCCGGTGCACAAGGCGGCCACCATGATCCGCTCGTTGTTGAGGGTCTGCAGCATCTGGTACCAGCCCTGGTTGACCTCGCCCACCACATGGGTGTCGGGGACGAAGACGTCGTCGAGGAACACCTCGCACGACCCGACCGAGCGCATGCCGACCTTGGGGATCTGGCGGATCTCGATCCCCTCGGAGGGGTTGGGCACCAGGAAGATGGTGACGCCCCGCGCCGCCTTGGCGGCGTTGGGGTCGGTGCGGGCCACCAGCATCAGGTACTGCGACACGTGGGCCGCGGTCGACCAGATCTTCTGGCCGCTGATGCGCCAGCCGCCGTCGACCTTGGTGGCACTGGTCTTCATCTGTCCCAGCACGTCGGTGCCGCCCGACGGCTCGGTGAGGGAGATGGCGATGCGGATGTCGCCGGCGGCCAGCTTGGGGATGAGCTCCTTCTTGAGCTCCTCGGGGGCGAACAGAGCGGCCGACTTGGCGCAGAACGAGGAGATGCCCCAGATCCACGTCAGGCCGGCCAGCGACCGGGCCAGCTCGCGGGCCAGGATCATCTGGGTGACGACGTCACCGCCCTGCCCGCCGTGCTCCTCGGGCAGACCGATGGCGTGGAAGCCGGCCGCCGACATCTTGTCCCACAGCTCGAAGGGGTACTCGAACTCCTGGGCTTCGAAGTCCCGGGCCTTCTCCTTGGGCACCTCGCGCTCGACCCAGGTGTGCACCATGTCCCGGAACTGCTCTTGCTCGTCGGTGAACCCGAAATCCATGCCGCTCATCCTCCGTGTCGTCGCCGGCGTGGCCCGGCGCTGTCGGTGGCAGCCGGACGTCGCCCCCTGCCACGCTACCATTGTCAATCAACCGGTCGGTTGGTTCTGCCTCGGGCGGCGTCACCGCGGCCTGCTGGCGGGGGCCGTGGGCCGCTGACCGTCGGTCAGCCGCCGGCGCCTCGGCCGGCCGGTGCCCGCCCCGCCCGACCCAGCGCCCCGGCCGTCGCGCCCGGGGCCGCAGCCGTGAGGCCCAGGGCCTCGGCCGTCAGGCGGGCGGTGCGCAGCGGCGCCGCGGGATCGGCGGGATCGGCCCCGGCGGCCAGCAGCACCGGCACGTCGACCCCCGCCGCGTGCAGCTCGCGCACCCGCCGGGCCACGGTGTCGCCGTCGCCCACCGCGCACAGGGCCTGCACCACGTCGTCGCCGACCAGGGCCAGGGCGTCGGCCCGCCCTCCGGCGGCCCAGGCCTCGGAGGCTTCCTGCAGGCCGGGGAAGGCGGCCACGAAGGCCGAGCGGTGGGTGGGCACCATGGCGTAGGCCAGCACGAAGCGCCGCATCCGGTCCAGAGCCCGCTCGGGCTCGGGGCCGGCGTAGGCCCAGAACGAGCAGATCACCTCCAAGGCGGCCGGGTCGCGCCCGGCCCGCCGGGCCGCCTGGTGGACCACGGCCAGCTTGCCGGGAACCTCGGCCGGGGTGCACCAGGTGAGGAACACGCCGTCGGCCACCTCGCCGGCCAGCGCCAGCATCTTGTCGTTGATGGCGCCGAGCACCACCGGCACCGGCGCTCCCGGCGTCATCTGCAGCCGGAAGCCGCTGATGGGGAAGCGGTCCCCGCCGCGCTCGACCCGGCCGCCGCCCAGCACGTCGCGCAGGGCGGCCACGAAGTCGCGGGTGGTGGCCAGCGGCGCCTCGAAGGGGATGCCGTGCCAATCGCCCACCACGATGGGGCTGCTGGCGCCGAGCCCAGCCACCACCCGGCCTGGCGCCATCGACGACAAGGTGGCGAAGCCCATGGCCGTGAGGGCCGGGGAGCGGGTGTAGACGGCCACGATGCCCGAGCCGAAGCGGATCCGGGTGGTGGTGGCCGCCACCATGCCCAGCAGCGAGAACACCTCGGGGCCGGCCACCTCGCCGACGAACAAGGTGTCGAAGCCGGCCTGCTCCACCCCCTTCGCCACCTGGAGCAGCTGGGGGGCCGACAAGCCGTCCTCGACCGGCAGGGTGAACCCGACGCGCCCCGCCTCCGAGGCGGCGGTCACTTGACGAAGCGGGCGGTCAGCTCGCTGGCCAGCTCGGCGTTCTCGGGGTTGCCCGGGTGTGGCAGCCAGCTGTCGCCCACCGCCAGGTAGCGGGTGGCCAGCTCGATGAGCGGGCCGTGGGAGAACTCGCCGGGGATGAAGTTCCACTTGAGCCAGGGCTGGGTGTCGGGGTTGGACGGCTGCTCCAGCAGCAGAGGCACGCCCTGGTCCTTCACCCGGTCGATCATCTGGTCGAAGTCGTCGGCGCAGAAGGCCACGTGGTGGACGTGCTCGCCCCGCTTGGCCAGCACCTTGTCCACCCAGGTGCCCGCCTCGGCCGCCGCCCACAGCTGGATGGAGACCCCGCGGGGATCGGGGTTCTGGAAGGTCACCCACCGCATGGGGATGCCGTCGAGCTCGTCGGCCCCCTCGCCCCGGGTGACGTGGAAGGTGTGGCCGGGGGACAGGGCGCCGAGGATCTGGTGCCAGTCGGCCTCGGCTCGCTCCAGGTCCTTGACCAGCAGCGAGATGTGATCGATGTGGATGGTGGTCATCGACGCCTCCCTTGCCCCCGGCCATGATCGTTCTTCAATCGACCGGTCGTTTGAACTTATTGTAGCCCGGCGGCACTCACACCCGCTCGAGGATGGTGGCGTTGGACAGCCCGCCACCCTCACACATGGTCTGCAAGCCGTAGCGGCCTCCGGTGCGCTCGAGCTCGCACAGCAACGTGGTCATCAGCTTGGCGCCGCTGGCCCCCAGCGGATGGCCCAGGGCCATGGCCCCGCCGTTGACGTTGGTGCGCTCCAGCGGCACCCCGGTCTCGCGCGACCAGGCCAGCACGACCGAGGCGAAGGCCTCGTTGCACTCGAACAGGTCGATGTCGTCGACGCTCAGCTTGGCCTTCTCGAGAGCCTTGGCCGTGGCCGGGATGGGGCCGGTCAGGATCAGCACCGGATCGCTGCCGGTCACCACCATGGTGTGGAGCCGGGCCCGAGGGGTGAGCCCGTAGCGGGCGACGGCCTCCTCGGAGGCGATGAGCAGCGCCGACGCGCCGTCGGCGATCTGGCTGGCCAGGGCGGCGGTCAGCCGACCGCCCTCGCCGAGCAGCGGCGGCAGGGTGGCCATCTTCTCCAAGGTGGTGTCGGGGCGGATGCCCTCGTCGCGGGTGCAGCCGTCGACAGGCAGGATCTGGGTGTCGAAGCGGCCCTCGTCCCAGGCTCGCGCCGCGCGCTGGTGGCTGGTGAGGGCCAGCTCCTCCATGTCCGAGCGCGAGATGTCCCACCGTTGCGCGATGAGCTCCCCGCCGCGGAACTGGTGGATCTCCTGGTCGCCGAAGCGGGCGTGCCAGCCTTCCCCGTCGAAGGGGTAGCGGAAGCCCAGCTGGGGGCCGACCTCGCCGGAGCTGTTCAAGGTGACCAGGCTCATCACCTCGACCCCGCCGGCGACGACCAGGTCGTAGCCGCCGGCCTGGACGCCCTGAGCGGCGAAGTGGACGGCCTGCTGGGACGAGCCGCACTGGCGGTCGATGGTGACCCCGGGGACGTGCTCGGGGTAGCCGGCCGACAGCCAGGCGTTGCGGGCGATGTTCCAGGCCTGGCTGCCGACCTGGGCGACGCAGCCGAAGATGACGTCGTCGACGGTGCCGGGGTCGATGCCGGCGCGCTCCACCAGCCCCTGCAGCACCCGGGCGCCGAGGTCGACGGGGTGCAGGTGGCTGAGCCCGCCGCCGCGGCGGCCGCCCGGGGTGCGGATGGCGTCGACGATGTAGGCCTCAGACATGGGTGTTCCTCCCGGGGGTCGGTTCGAGGATGCGCTGCCAGTGCTCCACCAGCCCCGGCGGCAGCGCGGCCAGGGCCAGGCGAGGTCGGATGTGGTGGGCGACGGCGTCCACCAGGTCGGCGATCTGGTCGGTGCCGGCGCCGGCCGGCGGTTCGAGCACGGCGGTGTCGAGGTGCCAGCGTCGCTGGTCCTCGCCCAGCCGGGCCAGCAGGGCGTCGCCGTCGAGAGCACCGCCGACGGTCGGCGCCCGCCGCCGCCCGACGCGCCGCAGCCGCCGCGCTGCCGGGCCGGCCTGCTGCTCGATGGCGGCCCAGCGCCGGGTCAGGGCGTCGGCGTCCTCGTCGTCGCCGCCGACGAGCCCCAGCCCCCGGCTGGCCGCCACCTCGGTGACGGCGGTGTCCGGGCCGCTCAGCCACAGCGGCAGCTCGAGCTGCAGCGGCGCCGGGGTGACCGTCACCTGGTCGGTCACCCCGAAGTGGTTGTCGGGCAGCTGGGCCGGCACCTGCCAGTGCTCGCCGTGGTGGGCGAACGGCGCGCTGGCACCGGCCGCAGCCAGCAGGTCGACCACCTCGCCGAGGCGCTCTTCGGTGCCCGGCACCGGGCGCAGGCCGAGCACCAGCCGGCCGCCCAGGGTGAGGTCGGCGACGGCCGCCTGCTCGGCCAGGTGGACGGGGTGGGTGGCGCCAGCCTGGCAGCCGACACCGACCCGGATGGTGATGGTGTGGGGGGCCAGGGCGCAGGCCACGGCCAGCGCGTCGGGCAGGGCGCCGTCGGGCTGCTCGTCCACCCACGCCAGGTCGAAGCCGGCCGCCTCGGCCGCCTGGGCCTGAGCCACCAGGCCCGGCAGCGGGCGTTCGGCGTCGACGACACGCACCACCAGCCCGAACCTCACGACGCCTCCTCGGTGAACGCCGGCAGCACCGTGTGGCTGAACAGGGTCATGGCCTGCATCGACCAGGGGGCGGTGACGTCGAAGTTGAAGCGCAGCACCACCAGGTCGGCGCCGGCGTCGGCCAGCTGCTGCAGCTCGCCGCCGACCTGGTCGGGGGTGCCGACCAGCGGGGTCTCCACGATGCGGGTCAGCTGCCGGTCGAGCAGCTCGGGCTCCTCGAAGCCGGTGGCCCGGCCCTTGAGCACCCACCACGAGCCGGCCTCTTCGCGGTAGTGCACGGCGGTGCGGGCCAGGAACCAGCGGCGGGCCGCCTCGGCGTCGTCGGCCACCCAGCAGTCCTTCAGGATGCCGATGCGTCCCGGGGCCACCCCGGCCTTCTCCCAGCCGGCCCGGATGCGCTGGGCCATGTCGGCCACCTCGTGGGGATAGAGGGTCTGGGGCAGCAGGAACGACAGGCCGCGGTCGATGCCGCGCTGGACGGCGGCGTCGGCCATGCCGCCCAGCCACAGCGGCGGGTGGGGGCGCTGCACCGGCGGGGGCAGCGCCGGCTGGGGGCCGTAGTGGAGGTGGCGGCCGTCGTGGTGCCACGGCTCGCCGCTGAAGGCGGCCCGCAGCACGTCGAGAGCTTCGTCCATGCGGGCGCCGCGGCTGGCCCGGCGGATCCCGAGCCCGTCGAACTCGGCGTCGCGATGGCCCAGGCCGACGCCGACGTCGAGACGCCCGCCCGACAGGCGGTCCACGGTGACGACGGTCTGGGCCAACCGCCGCGGGTCCTGCTGGGGCAGCAGCAGCATGCCGGTGCCGAAGCGCAGTCGCTCGGTGACAGCGGCAGCGGCCGCCGCCGCCGTGAACGGGTTGGGGCACCAGCCGTCGTACCAGAAGCGGTGCTCGGCCATCCACAGCGAGTGGAAGCCGAGCTCCTCGACGCGCCGGGCGTCGTCGACGAAGCGCCGGTACAGCGCGGCGGGCGCGGCCGGCGCCGAGGCGGTGGACTGCATGGTCCACAGGCCGACGCCGATGTCGAGCGTCATCGGGTGCCTCCCGCGGCCGGCGCTCCGCCGGCCGCGGCTGGCGCCGTGCTCAGCGACCCGAGCGGCGCGTGACCGGTTCGGTCGTACGTCGGGTCGGGCGCCGGCGCGCCCCGTCCGAAGGCGCCGACGCCGTGGCGGCGCCGTCCGCGGTCGATGCGGGGGCGGCTCCCGACCTCTTGCCGGTGCCCGCTGGCTTGCCGGTGCCAGACGGGCCGCCGGCCCCCGCCGCGCCGTTGCCCGACATCTTGCCGGTGCCCGACGTCGTAGCGGTGCCCGACGCGCCGTTGCTGGCCGCCTTGGGCAGCCGGCGGCCGGCACCGGCCTTGCCCGTCGACGGTCTCCTGCCCGGCGACGCCGGGCCGGAGCTGCCCGGGGCGCGGCGGGGTGTGGTGCTCATGGCCGCCTGGGCCGCCGCCGTGCCCGTCGCCAGGCCGCCGACCACCAGCCGGGCGAAGGCGTCCGAGATCTCCTCGGACGAGCTCGGGCCGGCCGGGTCGTACCACTGCGACAGGGAGTTGACCATGCCGGTGATGGCGATGCTGGTGAGGCGCGGGTCGATGTCGTCTGCCACCACGCCCTCGCGCTGGCCCTGGCGGATGAGCGACCGGACCTCCTCGAGGTAGAAGTCGCCCTCGCCGGCGATGATCCGCTGGCGCTCCTCGCTCAGCGACCGGAAGTCGCGGAACAGCACGGCCATCTTGACCTGGTTGGAGGTGAAGTAGGCCACATGGGCGTCGATCAGGGCCCGGATCTTCTCCAAGGCGTTGCCGCCGGCGGCCGTGGAGACCTGCACCGTCTCGAGGGCCCCCTTGTAGGCCTCGTCGATGATGGCGAACAGCAGGTCTTCCTTGGAGTCGATGTAGTAGTAGAGGCTCCCCTTGAGCAGCCCCACCGCCTCGGCGATGTCCTGGGTCGAGGTGGCCTCGTAGCCCTTGTCCCGGAAGATCTCCGCCGCCGCGTCGAGGATCTCCTGCTGGCGCCGGCGGACCTGGCGGTGCCGGCTGTTGCCCGCCGTGGTGCCTTTCGGATCGCCCTTCGACTGGTCGTTGCGTGCCATGGTCACCCTCGTCTTGGCGGACAGGACGGCATCTCCGACCACGACCCGCTCCGGTCTCCGCCGCCAGCGGTGCGGACTTCGGCGGTTGCCGTCGCCATCGATGGTAGTGGATGGCCTCGGATGCCCCCCGGCATGGGGAGCACCCCGAACCCGACGCTGGCGCGGCGCCCTCGAAGGTGCCGCCACCGCGTCGCGTACCGCCCGGCGCGCCACCGCCACCGCCACCGCGGGTCGTACCGCCTGGCATGGCCCTGCCACCGCGGCGCGCCGCACCGGCGGCGTCCGCCCGGGCGGCCCCGGGCCCTTCGGTGTCGCCGAGGATCACCGGCGCTCGCTGTCGTAGACCGACGGCCGGTCGACGCCCTGCTCCACCAGCTTGTACTTCTCGATCCGCTCGCTGGGGGTCTTGGGGAGCTCGTCGCGCTGCTCCAGGTAGCGCGGCACCATGTAGCGCGGCAGGTTGCGCTGCAGCCAGGCGTGCAGGTCGGCCAGGTCGAGCTGGTCGCGGCTGCGCACGTCGAGCTTGATGTCGTGCTCGCCGAGGTCGGCGGCCACGCCGAAGGCGGCCGCCTCGAGCACCTGGGGATGGCGCAGGACCACCAGCTCCAGCTCGTAGGCGCTGACGTTCTCGCCCCGGCGCCGCAGCCGCTCCTGCATGCGCCCGTGGTAGTGCAGGCAGCCGTCGGCATCGTAGCTGGCCAGGTCGCCGGTGTGGAACATGAAGTTGCGGAAGGCGGCCAAGGTGGCCTCGGGATCCTTGTAGTAGCCGCGGGCCATGGCGTGGGGCAGCAGCGGACGGAACACCAGCTCGCCCACCTCGCCTGCCGGCAGCAGCTGGTCGTGCTGGTCGACCACGCCGTAGTCCATCCACCGCACCGGATAGCCGAGGGTGCCCGGCGCTGCGCCGTCGAGCACGTCGGGCCGCATGGGCAGGGGGTAGATCTCGGTCATGCCGTAGCCGTGCCACAGCATCTTCACCTTGAAGCGCCGCTCGAACTCCTCGCGCTCGGGCGGGGCCGGCAGGCAGAACATGGTCTGCATCCGGTGCGGCGGTGCCTCGTCGACGGTCTTCATGATGACCGCCGCCATGGGGCCGAGCATCACCGAGTAGGTGGCACCGTCGGCCGCCACCTGCTCCCAGTACTGCGACGCCGAGAAGCGGCTCTTCAGGTGGGCGGTGCACCCGGCGTGCAGCGCCGTGTTGGCCACCAGGTGCAAGGCGGCGACGTGGAACAGCGGCAGCGGGGTGGTGAGGACGTCGTCGGGGCGGCGGCTGAGCGAGTCGGCCACCATGGCCGGGTACAGGTAGAGGAAGTGGTGGGGGTACACCGCCCCCTTGGACCGGCCGGTGGTCCCCGAGGTGAATTGGATGAGGGCCGGCTCGTCGAAGCGGGGGAACGGTCGCGCCGGGGTGGTGGGCCGGGCTCCGACCCAGTCCTCCCAGGCCACCACCGGCACGCCGTGGATGCTGGGCGGCACCCGCCCGTCGCCGACGGCCACCACGATGCGCACCGGGCCGAGCGCGTCGAGGTCCTCGAGCCGGTCGAGCAGGTCGCTGCGGGCCACCAGCACCCGGGCGTCGGAGCGTTCCATGACGTAGGCCAGCAGCGGCCCTCGCCCCTCGGCGTTGAGCGGCACCGCCACGCCGCCGGCGGCCATGGCGCCGAGGAAGGTCGGCAGGAACTCGACCTGGTTGCGCAGGAACAGGGCCACGTGCGCCCCGGCTCCGACGGTGTCGAGGACGGCGTGGGCCACCTGGTTGGTACGGGCCTCGGCCTCGCCGTAGGTCAGCGACGGGCCGCTGTCGAACACCAACCAGGTGTGGTCGGGTCGCTCCGCCGCCTGCTCGGCCAGCAGCCGCACCAGCGAGCGCTCCTCGAGCGGCAGGCGCCGGGCGTAGGGGCCCAGGTCGAAGCCGGTGCCGCGCAGCAGGCCGACCGGGGCGTCGAGAGCAGGGCCGCTGGGGGCGATCATGACGTCGCTCATCGGCCTAGGCCACCGGCTCGGCCAGGTCGAACCATTGCCGCTCCTCGATGTTGCGGGCCACGTTGATCGACGCGAACCCCCCGACGGCGGCGGCCAGAACGCTCAGCTCCACGATCTCCTCCTCGCTGAGGTGCCGGCGCTCGGCACCGGCCGTCATGCGTTGATCCCCCGCCAGGCCAAGGTGCCGGCGTCGACCACCAGGCAGGTGCCGGTGATGGCGGAGGCGTCGTCGCTGGCCAGGAACAGCACGGCGGAGGCCACCTCCTCGGGCCGGATGAGGCGGCCCAGCAGGTGGGTGCCGACCAGCTGCTGCTTCACCATCTCGTCCACCTGCCCGTCGTCGCCCTCGAAGTACTGGGTGACCATGCGGGTCTCGGTGTTGCCCGGGGCGTAGCAGTTGACCCGGGTGCCGTTGGCGGCCAGCTCCAGGGCCATCACCCGGGTGAGCTGCACGATGCCGGCCTTCGACGGCCCGTAGGCGCCGCCCATCGGGTAGCCGACCAGCCCGCCGATGGAGGCGGCGTTGACGATGGCGCCGCCACCGGCTCGGGCCAGCGCCGGGGCGGCGAACTTGGAGGCCAGCCACAGGCCGCGCAGGTTGACACCCACCACCCGGTCCCACACCTCGGTGGGCAGCTGGTCGCTGCGGGCCTCGGCGGTGAGCTGGGTCTCGTGGATGCCGGCGTTGTTGTGCAGCACGTCGAGACGGCCCAGGTCGCGCTCGGTGGCCTCGATCAGCTCCACGATGCTGGCCTCGTCGGCCACGTCGAGCTGGTGGGCCCGGGCCCGGCCACCGTTGCGCTCGATCTCCTCCACCACCGAGGCGGCGGAGTCCTTCTCGAGGTCGGCGGCCACGACGGTGCCACCCTCGTTGGCGAAGGCCACGGCGCACGCCCGGCCGATGCCGTTGCCGGCGCCGGTGACGATCACCACGCGCCCGTCGAACCTGCCCATCAGCTGTCCTCCTCGTTGGCGGGCACGGCGGCAGCTCCCGTCGCACCCTGGTCGTTGTCGGTGGCGATCAGCGACCCGGGGAAGACCTTCTCCACCAGGCCGTAGGTCTCCTCGCACGACACCTCGGCCAGCTCCAGCACGTTGCCGTCGGGATCGGTGCAGTAGGCGAAGGGCTTGCCGCCCCAGTCGATGACCTCGCCCACCACGGCGCCGCCGGCGTCGACCACGGCGTCAGCGGTCTGGTGGACGCTGTCGACCTGGAAGGCGGCGTGCATGATGCCGGCGTCGGCCTGGGGGGCGGTGAACGGTGGGCGGGGCGGGGAGAGCTCGAAGAGCTCCACGGCGCCGTGGGCGAAGCCGACATGGCAGAGCCGGACGGTGCAGCCAGGCCCACCGCCGTAGATCTTCTCGGGGAAGGCACCGGTCAAGGTGACGGGGCGGGTGCGCTGGCGGCCACCGAAGGCCGCCACGTAGAAGGCGACCGAGCGTTCCAGGTCGGCGACCCGCACGGCGACGTGGTGCCCGCCACGAGCGGGCGTCGTCATGGCCGTGTCCTCATCGTGCTCCTCCCCCGGCTCTCCCCCGCGCACCCGCGGCGCCCGGGGGGTTGCTGGTGGCCGGCCCTGGCCAGCCCAGGACCCAGGCGCCGCGCCCTTCGGCCCCGGCCCCGTTTTCAAACCACCGTTTGCTTTGATTATGGCCGGTGGCCCCGGTGCCGTCAACGGCGCCGCTGGGCCGGCCACCGCTGGGCCGGCCGCCGCTGTGCTGATCGCCGGCGTCACGCCCGACAGGCCACGGCCGACAGCGCCCCTCGACGGTGGGCCGGCTCGGCTCAGGCCCGCACCAGCCGCGAGCGCACGTCGGCGATGTCGTACCAGGTGCTGAGGGCGCGGATGGTGCCGCCGGCCAGGTCGAAGACGTCGACGGCATCGAATTCCACGACCGTGCCGCTGACCAGCTTGCCCCGGAAGTGCAGCTCCACGGTGACGGCGTCCCCGCAGGGCAACACCCGGGTGGCCGAGTCGCGGTGCTCCTCCCAGTGGGCCAGCGCGGCGCGGAAGTAGGCCAGGATGTCCTCGAGGCTGGTGCGGGGGCGGGTGCCCACCGCCCGCAGGGTGGCCTCGGGGTGCCACAGGCCGGCGAAGCGCTCCCAGTCCTCGGTGTTGAGGCACTCCAGATAGGCCTCGATGACGCCGGGCAGCTGGTGCATGGTGGTCTCCTTCGCTCCGGCGCCGCTCAGTACCGCCAGCCGTCGCCGAAGGTGGCCAGGCGCCGGCCGAGGTACTCCTCCACCACGGTGAGGGCGGCGCGGGCGGCCCGGTCGGTGCCCACCCCGCGGCTCTTGAAGGTCTCGCTGGCGAACCACAGGCCCTCGATGGTCGGCACCGTCCAGTGGGGCCGGTAGGAGCCGACCAGGTAGGGCTTCTGCACCACGCCGAAGGCGGGGTCGAAGGCCATGTGGCGCCGGCGCCACACCGTGTTCTTGAAGCCGGGCCACATGATCCGCACGCCGTCCTCGAAGCGCTCGAACATGGCGCGCAGGTACTGCTGGTCGCGGCCGCGGCTGCCGGGGAACGAGGCGCCCATCACGTAGAGGTGGACCCCGGGCGGCGCCGAGGAGGGATCCATGGCCGACTGCTCGAACATGAAGCCCGCCCCCTCGGTGGTGGGGGTGCTGAGCCAGGTGGCCAGCTCCTTGCGGTTGTTGACCGCCACCGGCTCCTCGGTGGCCAGGTACAGCCCCAGCCACGACACCCGGAAGCGGTCCTGGGCGAGGAACCGGATGGTCTGGGCGTACCAGTCGGGCAGCTGGTGCTCGGGCACCACCCGCAGCACGCTCCACACCGGCAGGGTGGAGATGACCGCCGGCGCCTCGACGATCTCCTCCTCGAAGACCTCGGTGGGGATGATCTTGGGTTGGCGGGCGACGGCGACGCCCTTCACCTCGCCGTCCTCGATGACGACCCGCTCCACCGAGGTGCCGAGCCGGAAGGTGCCGCCGTGCTCGGTGAAGGCGTCGGCCAGGTCCTGCCACATGCCATCCCAACCCTGGCCAGGCCAGAACGAGTAGGCGGCCATGTGCTGCTCTTCGTAGTGCATCTTGCGGACGTAGAGGTTGTCGCTGGCCGAGTGGTCCCACCAGTTGTCGACCACGCACTCGAGCACCGAGGTGAGCTCGAACAGGTCGTAGACGCCCTGGTCGGTGGTGTACTGGGCCAGCCACTGGCGCAGGGTGCGGTCGTCCCAGGCGTCGAAGGCCTCGTACGGCGTCTCCTTGATGGCGGCGATGACCTTCTTGAGCTCGGACTTCGACCCGGCGTAGCGGTCGCGGATCGACCCCCACCGGCCGGCCTGGTGGTCCCACACCGGCATCTCGGCCGACACCTCGCCGTGCACCAGGGTCTTGCCGACGTGCTCGAAGACCTTGGTGAGCCCCGATCCGCCGTCCTCGACCAGGTGGCCGCCCAGGTTGATCTTGAAGTCCTCGTCGGGCAGCTCGGCGGCCCGGCCGCCCAGGTAGCTGTCGCGCTCGACGATGAGGACCCGCTTGCCCTCCTTGGCCAGCAGCGCCCCGGCGGTGAGGCCTGCCGCTCCGGCGCCGATGACCACCACGTCGTATGAGCTCACGGGCTCCATCCCCTCCTCGTCCGGGTGTGCCGGGTGCCACGGTGGTCTCGGCCCAGCCGGGCGGCCACCGGACCAGAAACTTCTACCAGTCGTTTGGTAGAGTAGTCACGGCCTGGTGGTGCTGGCAACCCGCATCGGAGCAGGCGGCGGCGCGGCGGGCGCGCCAGCGAGCCGGGGAGCCGCCCGGTCAGCGGGACCGTACCAGCGGGGATGCCTCCGGCGCCTCGAGGGCCTGGACCAGCAGGCCCAGGCTGCGGTTGGCCGGCGCCGGCACGCCCGCCGCCTCGCCCAGGCGGGCCACCTCCAGGTTGAGGGCGTCGATCTCGGTGCGGCGGCCGCGGCGGACGTCGACGGCCATGGAGGTCATGTGCGGCCCCACCGTCTGCCAGGTGTGCTCGCAGTAGCCCCACACCGTGTCGGGGTCCACCAGGACGCGCCGGGCCGCCGCCACGGCCATGATCTCGTCGAACAGCGTCCGCAGCAGCTGGCGGGTGTGGGGGTTCCGGTAGACGTCGGCCACCGTCCAGCCCAGCACGGCACTGATCGACGCCATGGGCGCGGCCAGGGCCACCTTGGTCCACACCGCCTCCTCCGCCGAGGGCAGCACCACGGCGGGCAGACCCGCCGCCGTCAGCACCTCGGCCACCCTGGTCACCTCGCCGCCCGCCGCGCCCGGTGGCGTCCCCAGGTAGGTGACGGTGTCGCCGCTGGCCGTGCTGGGCGCCACGGTGGTGGTGCCGGGCTCGGTCTGCTCGGCTCCCACCGTGGTGGTGCCGCCCACCACCCGCTCCGCCCCCAGCACGGCAGCCAGGGCCCGGTCGTTGCCGATGCCGTTCTGCAGCGTCACCACCCAGGTGGCCGCCCCGACCACGCCCTTCAACGACCGAGCTGCGTCAGCGGTGGCGAAGGCCTTGGTCAAGACGATCACCAGGTCGAGGTGGGCCAGCCCTGACGGGTCGGTGGCGGCCGACAGGGCCACCTGCCGCTCCTCCCCGCCCGGCAGCCGCAGCAGCAGGCCCCGGTCGTTGACGGCGTCGACACACTCGCGGCGGACGTCGACCAACGTGACGTCGTGGCCGGCCAGGGCCAGATAGCCCCCGAAGGCCGAGCCCATGGCCCCCGCTCCCATCACAGCGATCCGCATGTCATCCTCCTCGCGCCCGAGCCGGCACGGTGCCGTCCGGCGCGCCCTGCGGCACGGTCGGCACGGTGCGCTTGGTGCCGCCCACCGCCGGGCCGCGGTCGGCGGCCTCCTCGGGCAGGCCGCGGTCGCGCAGGGCGTACTTGGTGACCTTGCCGGTCGGCGTGCGGGGCAGCTCGCCCACCACCGCGACGTAGCGCGGCACGGCGAAGCGCGGCAGCCGCTCGTCGCACCACGACCACACCGCCTCGGGCGCCAGGCCGGCGCCGGCCGCCGGCACCACCCAGGCGAGGATCTCGTCCTCCCCGCCGGGCTCGCTCGAGGCGACGCCCACCACCGCGGCGTCGGCGACGGCGGGGTGCTCCCCCAGCACCGCTTCCACGTCCACCGAGGCGATGTTCTCCCCCCGGCGGCGGATGCAGTCGCGGACCCGATCCACGAACCAGATCCGCCCGCGGTCGTCCTGACGGACGAGGTCGCCGGTGTGGAACCACTGGTTGCGCTGCACCCGCAGCGTCTCCTCGGGGCTGCCCACGTAGCCGGGGGTGACGATCCACGGCACCCGGCCGCGCACCACCAGCTCGCCCGGAACCCCCGGCGGCAGCGGCTCGTCGCTGTCGGGGTCGACGATGGCCGTCTCGTACCAGGTGGCGCCGACCCGCCCGGCGCTGCCCAGCACCTCGCCGTCGTCGTCCTGGCTGGCCACCATGCCCACCTCGGTGCAGCCATAGGACGACACCAGCCGGCCGACGCCGAAGCGGTCCTTGAACTGGCGGGCCTGCGGGGCCGGGCACGGCACCGTCCACACACAGGCCAGGCCGCTGCGGGCGTCGGCCGGGCCGACCGGCTGCTTCAGCAGGAAGCTGAGCATCACCCCGAGCAGCCCGGTGTGGGTGGCACCGGCGGCGCGCACCTGGCGGAGCCAGTTGCTGGCCGAGAAGTGGGCCTCCAGACGGGCTCCGGCGCCGACCAGCATGGCGTTGACGATGGCCAGCACCTGGGCGTTGATGTGGAACAGCGGCAGGTGGGTGATGAACACGTCGCCTTCGCCCATGCGCATCAGCTCCTGGTGGCGCTCGGCCAGCAGGTGGGCCTGGGCGTTGGTGACCATCGCCCCCTTGGAGCGGCCGGAGGTGCCCGAGGTGAAGTAGATGCCGGCGATGTCGCGGGGACGGGTCTCGAACGACGGCGGGTCGGCTCGGCGCAGCAGCCGGTCGAAGCTGTCGACAGCGAAGCCGCCGGCCGTCGGGGGCACCGGGCCGACCACCAGCACCCGCTGCAGGTGCGGCAGCCGGGGCGCCGAGCGGACCACGGCGCCGAGCAGGTCGGCCTCGACGACGAGCAGCCGGGCCCCCGACTGGTTCACCACCTGCTCCAGGAACATGCCCGCGTAGTCGACGTTGACCGGCACCTGCACGGCGCCGATGCGGGCCAGCCCCAGCCAGCTGAGCACGAGCTCGGCCCGGTTGCGCAGCATCAGCAGCACCGCGTCGCCCGGGCCGATCCCCCCGGCGGCCAGGTTGGCCGCCACACGCCCCGACAGCTCCTCGGCCTGCCGGTACGACAGGGCGCTGTCGCCCACGGCGAAGGAGACCAGCGTCCGCTGGCCGAGGTCGCGGCTGCGCTCGGCCAGCAGCCGGGTGACCGTCCAGCGGCTGCGGTCGGCGACGACGGTCACGCCGGGGGTCGGGTGGCGACGATGGCGGCGGCCAGCGCCGGCCAGGCGGCGATGCCGCAGAAGGGGGTGGCGGCGAAGCCGGCCTGGGCGATCTCCTCCTCGCTGGCTCCCGCCCGGCGGGCCCCGACCACGTGGATCTGGAGGAGCTCCTGCTGGAAGTCCGAGGCGTTCAAGGCGCACAGCATCAGCTCGGCCACCGTGGTGTCGAGCACCGGGCTGTGCAGGGCGGCAGCGTGGCACCGGCCGTAGGTGGCGAGCTCGTCGGGGAGCAGCTGGCGCAGCAGGGCGACCCGCTCGGGGACGGTGCCGAAGTGCCCTTCGAAGTACGACCAGGCGTCGAACCCGGCGTCGCCGGCGCGCTCCTCGGCCACCGCCAAGGTGACGACGTTGGGGAACTGCTGGGCCACGCCGGCCAGGTAGCGGCGCTCGGCACAGGTGCCGCGGGCCAGCGCCACCACCGCCCCCCCCTGGCGCAGGGCCGCCGCGGTGACCCCGTGGTGCCGGGCCAGCTGCAGGGCGGCCCGCAGCCAGGCCGGTTCGTCCTTCCAGGCGGCGACGGCGGCCACGCACAGCGCCACCGTCCCCGGCGCCAGCGGGCCGGCCGACGACAGCTCGCCCAGGCGCTCCACGATGGCCCGGTCGTGGCCGGCGGCGGCCGGGGCGGCGCCGGCGTGCCATTCGCTTCGGCTGGTCATGGTCTCTCCTCAGGGTCGGCCATCGGCGCCGACGCGCCCGACGGCGAGCTCACCGGGGACGTCGGCAGGGTGCACATACCAGTCGGCGGCGATGTCGGGGCGCGGCGGTACGGCGTCGACGCCGTAGAGCCGGTGCGACTCCACCACCCAGCCCCGGTCCTGGCGCCGCAGCTCCTGGCGGATCCGGGCCCACAGGTGCCACGGCTGGCCACTGTCGCGCATGCGGTGGAAGGCGTAGACGTAGGCCGAGCACAGGGCCCGGTCGCCGTCGAGGTCCACCAGCACGTTGGTGACGTGGTGGCTGGTACGCTCGTAGCGGACCAGGATGCGCCCCAGGGCCCGGCCGATGCGGTCGCGCCCCTGGTACACCTTTCCGGTCATGATGTCGGCGGTGGCGTCGTCGGCGAGCTCCTCCACCGCCACCTCGGGCCGGCCGGCGTCGATGCCGCGGAAGTAGCGCAGCAGCACGGCGGCCACGTCGCGCTCGTCGCGCAGGGTCTGCAGGCGGGGATCTAGGTCCATGGCGTGGTGGTGCTCCTGGTGGGGCCGGTGGCGGCGGGGGACGTGGCGGCCAGTCAGAACGAGCGGCCCAGGCCGAGCGACTCGGCCACGACGTTGCGCACCATCTCGTTGGAGATGGGGGCGATGCGGTAGATGCGGGCGTCGCGCCAGTAGCGCTGCATGTCGGTGTCGGCCGAGTAGCCCATGCCGCCAAGCATCTGGATGCCGAGGTCGGCGGCGGCCACGGCGTACTCCGACGCCAGCAGCTTGGCCATGTTGGCCTCGGTGGCACACGGGCGTCCCTGGCTCTGGAGCCAGGCGGCCCGCATGGTGACCAGCTCGGCCTGCGCCTGCCACATGGCGATGTCGGCCAGGAAGTGCTGCACGGCCTGGAATTCGCCGACGGGCCGGCCGAAGGCCCGGCGCTGGGCCACGTGCTCCACGGCCGACTCGAGCACCCCGTCGAGGATGCCGCAGCACAAAGAGGCCAGCACGATGCGCTCGTTGTTCAAGGTGCCGGTCAGCATCCGCCACGCCTGCCCGGGTGGGCCCAGCACCAGATCGTCAGGGACGAACACGTCGTCGAGGAAGACCTCGCAGCTCGGGATGCAGCGCATGCCGAGCTTGTGGATGGGTCGGGTCTCCAAGCCCTCGCTGGGCTGGGGCACCAGGAACAAGGTGAGCCCGTCGGTCTTGCGGGCCGGGTCGGGCTGGCTGCGGGCCAGCAGCAGCAAGTAGTCCGACACGTTGGCGCACGTCGACCAGGTCTTGGCTCCCGTGATCCGCCAGCCGCCGGGAACCTGGCGCGCCCGGGTGGTCATGGCCCCGAGCACGTCGGTGCCGCCGGCGGGTTCGGTGACGGCGATGGCGAAGCGCAGCCGGCCGGCGGCCAGCTCGGGCAGGAAGCGCTGCTTCTGCTCCTCGGTGCCGTACAGGCCGACCGACTTCCCCCCGGCGAACGACGAGATGCCCCAGATCCAGGTCAACCCGGCCAGCGAGCGGGCCAGGGCGCGCGCCACCACCGTCTGGGTGGTGACGTCGCCGCCCTGGCCGCCGTAGCGCTCGTCGATGCCGATGCCGTGCAGCCCGGCGTCGGCCATCTGGTCCCACAGCTCGTACGGGAAGGCCAGCTCCTGGCGTTCGAGGTGGCGGGCCACGTCCTTGGGGCAGTGCTTGTCCACCCAGAGCCGCAAGGTGTCGGCCAGGGCGACCTGTTCGTCGCTGAGCGCGAAGTCCACTGGGGCGTTCCTCTCGTCGGTGGCGCAGGCCTCAGCGGGCCGCCGCGCCGACCGGGACGGCGACCGGCGCGGGCCGGCCGAGCAGCTGCTGGTGGACGGTGCCGACGACCCGACGGGCCAGCTCGGCGATGTGGGCGTCGCTCTTGGACGACACCGGGTGGGGCACCACGGCGGTGGGACAGGCGGCCAGACCACGCGAGGCGGCGAAGGAGGCGGCCAGCCCCTGGAACACGTCGGAGATGACCACCACCGCCGGCACCCCACGGCGCTGCATCTCCACGGCGTCGTCCACCGAGCAGGCCGAGCAGGCGCCGCAGTCGCCCAGCCCGGCGATGACGATGTCGGAGCGGGCGGCGATGGCGCGGGCGTCGTCTTCCGACAGCAGCCTGGCGGCCGCCTCCTTGCGCACCACCTCCACCGACGCCAGCGGAACCAGCGCGCCCAGCTCGCCGGCGATGGCCGTGAGCAGCTCGCGGGCCTTGGGCTTGCCGTTGTCGATCAGGGTGAGCACCAGCGGCCGGTCGGGGGTGGGCGGCGGCGCCGGTGGGAAGGCGTCGGCGGCCTCCTGGTGGACGTCGGGTCGCAAGACGGTGATGGAAGCCATGGCTCCTCCTCGATGTCCGGGCGTCAGCTCGGTGTCGGGTGCTGGTTGGGTGTCCGGGGGCTGGTTCGGTGCCCGGCGGCGGTGCCGGGGTGTCGCCGGCGGGCGGGTGGTGCTCGGGGCGAGGTGCTCGGGGCGAGGTGCTCGGGGCGGGCGGGCCTCGGGCGGGCTCAGCGGCTGAGGTCGACGGTGCAGCTGTCGGGTCCGCAATCGGGAAGCGCCTCGCCGGGGAGGCGGACCCGGCGGGTGACGCTGCGGGTGTGGATGGTGGGGGCGAAGGCGGGCAGGTAGGCCGACCAGCCGGCGCCGCCACCGCCAGCGGTGACGACGACGACGTCGTCGGGCTCGCCCACGGTGGGGAGCTTGCCGTCTGGTCCCGGCGCCATGTCGTGCTGGGAGCCCTGCTCCAGCAGGACCCCGGCCTCCTCGAGCTCCTCGGGGCGCACCCGGCTGGCCTCGGCGAGGTAGGCCTGCACCTCGGCCCGGCTGATGCCGGCCTCGACCAGGGCGGCGGCGTGCTCGGGGCCGACCACCACGATCCCCTGGCCGCCCTTGCCGACGCAGAAGGTGGAGGGGTTGCGCATGGCCGCCGCGTAGGTGCGCAGCACGCCGTGGCCGTCGCCGTTGAGCAGGTTGGCGACCTGGCGCGGCCCCTCGGTGCCCATGATGGTGACGGTGGTGTCGGCCGCGTCGTAGCCGAGGGCCACCCGCCACGGCTCCCACGGGGCCGGGGGCGACGACTCGGCGAAGCACAGCGAGTACTTGCCGGGGTTGCCCAGCGACGACCCGTCCATGCCGCCGGGGCGGGCGTCGAGGACGTTGATGGCCACCAGCCGCAAGGCGCGGCCGATGGTGGCGTTGGCCCGATGCCCCGAGCCGAGGGCGCCGTGACCGGCGTTGAGCCCGATGGCCGATGCCAGCGGGCCGCTCACCACCAGGCACAAGGCGGCGCCGCCGGTGCTGGTGAGCACGGCATTGGCGTTGAAGGCCGGGTCGAGCATGGCCGACAGGGCGGCCAGCACCACCGGGAAGGAGGCGGGGGCGCAGCCGGCCATGACCGCGTTGACAGCGGCCTGCTCGGCGGTGACGGAGCGGTTGCGAGCTGTGATGGTGCCGAGCATCTCGTCGGCGCCCACCCCGCCGGCGACCAGCATGGCCTCCACCCGCTCGGGGGTGGGAGGGACCACGGGTAGGCCGTCGGTGAGCCCCTCGGCGAAGAACACCTCTTGAACGTCGGCTTCCTCGATCTCCATCGTCGTCGCCATGGCGTCCCCTCCCCTGCCGGACCGGCCGGCGGCTCCGTCGCGCCGGCAGGGCGAGGTGCGGCCCGACCCGGCACCCAAAACCTACCAACCACTGGGTTGATGTTCAATGCTGCCGGACCTCTTGCGAAGAACTTCAACCAATCGGTAGGTTGGTCACCGTGTCGCCGGCGGTGCCCGGCGAGCGGGAGGTGACCACAGGCGTGACAACCATGACGTCGCTGGCCGATCTGCAGGCCATCGTCGGGCACCGCTTCCCCGGGGGGACCTACCGGGTGGAGCCATACCGCAACTGGCTCACCTGCGACGCGGTGCTCTCCCCGCCCCCCGGGGACGAGGTCGCCCACCCCATGTTCTGCTACTACGGGGCCTTGGCCGGCATGGGCATCTCCCTCGACGAGCTGTTCGCCCTGGCCGGCGCCACCGCCGAGGACGGGGTGATGTTCGGCGAGGCCGAGATCGACCTGCGCCGACCGCTTCGGGTCGGTGAGCCCTTCGAGGTGCGCGGCGGCATCACCAGCGCCGAGCGCAAGCAGGGCCAGCGCACCGGCGTGTTCGACATCGTGGCCTTCGAGCTCGAGCTGGTCGACGCCCACGGCGAGGTGGCGGCGGTGTCGACCAACTCGTTCGTGTTCCCCCGGAGAGGGTTGTGAGCGGCCCGGCGTCGGTGGGTGACGCCCTGCCCGAGTGGGTGGTGGAGGCGGTCGATGCCGAGAAGATGAAGACCATGGCCGCCCTGCTGGCCGATCCCAACCCCATCCACTGGGAGGTGGCCGCCGTGCGGAGGCTGGGCATGGGCGACCGGCCCGTCAACCAGGGGCCGAACAACATGGCCTACGTGGCCAACATGCTGGCCGCCTGGGCCGGCGGGCACCAGCACCTGCGGAGGCTGCGGGTGCGCTTCTTGGCCAACGTGTTCGCCGGGGACCGGCTGGTGGCCGGCGGGACGGTCACCGCCGTCGAGCCCGACCGGGGCGGGACGCTGGCCACCTGCGACGTGTGGCTGCGGCGCGGTGACGACACGGTCATGGCCGGCCAGGCCCGGGTGCTGCTGCCCGCCTGACGGCCATCCGGCGCCCCTGTGGCCCGCCCCGGCGTCGTCGCCCGCCCGCCGCCGAGACCCGCCTTCCGCCACCGCCAGCTCGACCACCAGACCTCGAACGACGCGGCCTCGACCGCCGCCCAACCTACGAAGGAGCACCGTGTCCGACGAACCCGACACACCGCCTGATCCCTGGGGTCGCGAGTGGGACGACGTGGCCGACGTCGTCGTGGTGGGGACGGGCGCCGCCGGCCTGTCCGCCGCCCTGGCCGCCGCCCGAGGCGGGGCGTCGGTCACCGTCCTCGATGCCGCCAACCACCCCGGTGGGACCACGGCGAAGTCGAGCGGGGTCATGTGGATCCCGGGCAACCCGGTGATGGCGGCCGCCGGCCTGGTGGACGACCGCCAGCGGGCGCTTCGCTTCCTGGCCCGTGGCGCCCATCCCACCCGCTTCGCCCCCGACGCACCGGGGTGGGGCCTGCGCCCCGACGATCTGGCCCTCCTCGAGGCCTTCGTCGACCACGGGCCCCGCGCCTTCACCGAGCTGGCCGCTCTGGGCGCCATCCCCTACGACGACGCCGTGGACCCGGACTATCCCGACTACTACGCACCGTTCCCCGAGGACGAGATGCCGGTGGGGCGGGCCGTCAAGATCCGCATGCCCGACGGCTCCCGCCCCGGCGAGGGCCCGACCGGAGGCCAGGTGCTGGTCGACGCCATGCTGGGTGCCGCCGCGGCCCTGTCGGTGCGCGTCCGCAGCGAGACCCGTGTCGTCGACCTCGTGCGCGACGGCGACGGGGTCATCGTCGGGGTCGAGGCCCACCGGGGCACGGCCACCGTCCTCACCGGCGCCCGGCGGGCCGTGGTCTTCGCCACCGGCGGCTTCCTCCACGACGAGCAGCTGGTCTCGGCCTTTCTGCGGGGTCCGGTGCTGGGCGGAGCGGCCGCGGCGAGCGCCCGCGGCGACTTCGTCCGCATCGGCATCCGGGCTGGCGCCGCCCTCGGCGCCATGGCCCACGCCTGGTGGAGCCAGGTGGTGGTGGAGCTGGCGCTGCGGGACCGGCGGACACCCCACGACTGCGTCTACCCGTTCGGCGACTCCATGGTGATGGTCAACCGGTTCGGTGAGCGGGTCATGAACGAGAAGATGGCCTACAACGACCGCGGTCAGATCCACCACGTCTGGGACCCCAGCCGCCTGGAGTACCCCAACTTCTTGCTGTTCATGATCTTCGACGACGCCGTGCTGCACGACGACCGGCCCACCACCCGCCCTCGCTGGCCGGTGCCCGGGCCCGACGAGGGCCACCAGAACATGCTGTCGGCACCGGACCTGGCCGGGCTGGCCGCCGTCATCGACGCCCGGCTCGCCCAGATGGGCGCCGCCATCGGCAGCGTCCGGCTCGGGCCGACCTTCACCCCCACCCTGGCCGGCACCGTGGCCCGCTTCAACACCATGGCGGTGGAGGGGACCGACCGGGACTTCGGCCGCGGCGGCTCCCTGCTCGAGCGGGCCTGGGCCGGACCGCCTCGTCCGGGGCTGCCCAACCCCACCATGCGCCCCTTGGACACCGACGGGCCCTGCCACTGCATCATCCTCGGGCCCGGCGCCCTCGACACCAAAGGCGGTCCGGTCATCGATCCCACCGGTCGGGTCGTCGACGTCCACGGCTCGCCCATCCCCCGGCTGTTCGCCGCCGGCAACTGCGCGGCGGCGCCGACGGGCCAGGCCTACTACGGCCCCGGCGGCACCATCGGTCCCGCCGTCACCTTCGGCTTCCTGGCTGGCGAGGCAGCCGCCGCCGAAGCCGTCCACCACCCGCGGCTCTGACCCGGGCCGAGGTCAGCCGGCCCACCCAGGCCTCAGCGGCGCACGACGAAGCCGTGCTCCTCGCGGTCCCAGGCGTCGGCGGTGACCCCTTCGGTCCGCAGCCGGTACTTCTCGACCCGTTGCGACGGCGTCTTGGGCAGCTCGTCGAGGAACCGCACGTAGCGGGGGACGGCGAAGTGCGGCAGGTTGTCGACGCAGTGCTCCAGCAGGGCGGGGATGTCGACGCGGTGGCCGGGGCGGGGCACCACGGCGATCATGACCTCCTCCTCGCTCAGCTCGGAGGCCACCCCGTAGGCGGCAGCCTCGAGCACGCTGGGGAAGGCGCTGACCGTCTTCTCCACCTCCCACGAGGAGATGTTCTCGCCCCGGCGGCGGATGGCGTCCTTCATGCGGTCGAGGAAGGTGAGGTAGCCGTCCTCGTCGAGCCGGCCCCGGTCGCCGGTGTGGAACCACAGGTTGCGGAAGGCCCGCACCGTGGCCTCGGGCATCTTGTAGTACTCCAGCATCATGATGCCCGGCTTCTTGGGCCGGACCACGATCTCCCCGGCCACGCCGGGCGGCACGAACCGGTCCTCGCCGTCGACGACGCGCACCTCGAAGCGGCTCGCCTCGCGGCCGGCTGCCCCGACCTTGAACGAGTCGAGCCGGTTCTCGACGGTGTTGGCCACCTCGGTCATGCCGTAGACCTCGGCGACGCGCACCCCGAAGCGCCCGATGAGCTCGTGGTAGATCTCCGGTGGCACCGGCGCCCCGAAGGCCACCCGCACCGGGTTGTCGGCGTCGTCGGGTCGCTCGGGCTGCTTGATCAGCATGAGCAGCAACGCCCCTTGGAAGTTGAAGGCGGTGACACCCTTGGCCCGGCAGATGTCCCAGAAGCGGCTCACCGAGAAGCGCTGGTCCATCACCAGGCTGCCACCGCACTCCAGGGCGGCCACCACGCTGGTGTAGCGGGCGTTGATGTGGAACAGCGGGAAGGCGGTGTACAGGACGTCGTGCTCGGTGTAGCCCATGAGGGCCACGGTGTGGCGGGCCAGCTCGAGGTTGGCCTCGTGGCTGAGCACCACGCCCTTGGCCGGGCCGGTGGTGCCCGAGGTGTAGATGATGACGTTGGGGTCGTCGCCGTCGATGGCCGGACGCGGCGGGTCGTCGTCGCGGTACAGCTCGCTGAGGTCGTGCAAGGCCAGCTTCTCCGGCAGCGCCACCTCCACCGCCCGCCCCTCGCCTCGGACCACCACGTGGCCGAGCTTGGGCAGATCGTCGGCCACCGCGGCCAGCCGCTCGAGGTACTCCTCGTCGACCACCAGCGCCTCGGCGTCGGACTGGTCCACCAGGTACTGCAGCGAGGCGCCGCGGGTGGCGGTGTTCACCGGGATCTCGACGGCGCCGAGCTTGCCCAGGGCGAACCAGACGTCGATGCTCTCCACGCTGTTCTTGAGCATGGTGCAGACGTGGGAGCCCACCCCCAGGCCCAGGCTGGCCAGCCCGGCGGCCATCCGGTCGCTCTCGGTGTCGACCTGGCGGTAGGTGCGTCGCACGTCGGCCACGTCGAGGGCGTGCTTGTCGCCGTAGCGGGCGGCGCGCTGACGGACCCACTCGCCCATGGTGCGAGGCGGCTGCGAACTTGGCTCCACGGTGGTCATCGGGGCATCTCGGGTCGCTCCCTGCTGGTCGTGCCTGGTCGTGGCATGGGCTGGTCGTGCCTCAGCGAGCCAGGAACCGTTCGACGGCGGCTCGGTGCTCCTCGGTGGCGAAGAGCATCGCGGTGGCCTCACGGGCGGCCACGTCGCCGGCGTCGAGGCCCATGGACAGCACCTGCTTGGCCACCGCCGGCCCGAGCGGCGGGTGGGCGGCGATGCGCTCGGCCAGGCCCAGTGCGACCTCCACCACCTCGTCGTCGGGGACGACCTGCTGCACCAGGCCGAGGCGCTCGGCCTGGTGGGCGTCGATGTCGTCGGCGCTGAGCACCAGGTGACGGGCCCAGCCCTCGCCGATGCGCTGGCGGGCGCGCAGCATGCCGAAGGCGGGCATCAGGCCGACGGCCACCTCCTTGAAGGCGAAGCGGGCGCCAGCCGCGGCCACGGCCAGGTCGCAGGCCAGCACCAGCTCGAGGCCGCCGGCGTAGGCCACGCCGTTGACTGCCGCCACCACCACCGCCCCGGCCCGCTCGACCGATCCGAAGGCGTCGAACACCAGCGACAGCTGGCGCCGGTGGTCGGCGGTGTCGTGCAGCTCGGCGAACGAGGCGAGGTCGCCGCCGGCCGAGAAGGCCGGGCCGGCGCCGGTGATCACGCAGGCGCGGACGGCCGGGTCGGCACCGAGCTGGCCCATGACGGCGATGAGCTCGTGGAAGAACCGGGGGTCCATGGCGTTGCGCTTGTCGGGGCGGTCCATGGTCACCAGCGCCACCCCCGGCCGCGGCCTGCCAACCTGCAGGCGCGGCGCCGGGTCGCTCACCGTCGCGCCCCGTCGGCCAGGCCGAGGAAGGCGGCCATGATGGCGTCGTCGGCGCCGATGGCGGCCGCCGTGCCGCTGGCCACCACCTCGCCGCGTTGGAGCACGTAGACCCGGTCGGCGATGGCCAGGCTGGCCGGCACGTTCTGCTCAGCCAGCAGCACCCCCATGCCGGTGTCGGCCATGGCCCGGATCTTGGCGAAGACGGTGTCGACCATCAGAGGCGACAGGCCCACCGACGGCTCGTCGAGCACGACGCAGCGCGGTGCTCCGGCCATGGCCCGCCCGACGGCCAGCATCTGCTGCTCGCCGCCGCTCAGCATGGCCCCGCCCACCCGGCGCCGCTCCTCGAGCACGGGGAACAGCTGGTAGACCGAGGCCAGCGCCTCGGCAGCGGCGCCACGACCCCGGCGGGTGTAGGCGCCGAGCAGCAGGTTCTCCTCCACGGTGAGGGTGGCGACGACGCCACGGCCTTCGGGGACCTGCACCAGCCCGGCCCGGGCCCGGCGGAACGTCGGCTGGCGCCCGACCTCGCGGCCCTCGAGCAGCACCGACCCGCTGGTGCCGCGCACCAGGCCGACGAGACCGTTGAGCAGCGAGCTCTTGCCGGCCCCGTTGGCGCCGAGCAGGGCCACCACCTCGCCCGCCTCCACCTGCAGCGACACGCCGCGCACGGCCACGATGCCGCCGTAGCGAACCGTCACGTCCCTGGCCTCGAGCAGGCTCATGGCGCCGATCCTCCGGTGGCGGCGGGGCCCGGCGCTGCAGGCCCGGCGGCGGCGGTGCCCAGGTAGGCCTGGCGCACCTCGGGGCTGGCGATCACCTGCTCGGGGGTGCCCCGGGCGATGACGGCGCCGGCGTCGAGGGCGAAGGCGACGTCGCAGGTGGTGGTGACGAAGCGCACGTCGTGCTCCACCACCAGCACCGCCATCCCCCCCTCGGCCAGGCGGCGGAACAGCTCGCCGAGCTCGGCCCGCTCGGCGCCGGTCATGCCGGCGGTGGGCTCGTCGAGCAGCAGCACCCGTGGCCGCGCCACGATGGCCCGGGCGATCTCCACCCGCCGCTGCAGCCCGTAGGGCAGCTCGTCGGGCCGCCGGCGGCGGTGCTCGCCCACGCCGACGATGTCGAGGGCCTCCTCTACCCGGGCCGCCGCCTCGGCGGCCCGCCGGCGGCGGCGCGGCCAGAAGCCGCCCGGGCCACCGCCGGCGCCGGCGCCGGCTCTCGATGGTGCGGTGCCGGCTCTCGATGCTGGGGCCGACGAGTCGGGCTCGTCCGCCGACGAGGCCAGCGAGGCGGGTGTCGCCCCCACCAGCACGTTCTCGGCCACGTCGAGGTCGGCCACCAGCCGCACCGTCTGGAAGGTGCGGGCCACGCCCCAACGGGCCACCCGGGCCGGCGTCCAGCCCATGGCGCTGGTGCCGGCCAGGCGGATGTCGCCGTGCTCCTGGCCGTGGCACAGCCGCGACAAGGCGGCCAGCAAGGTGCTCTTGCCCGAGCCGTTGGCGCCGATCAGCCCGCAGCACTGGCCGGCGTCCAAGGTGAACGACACCCCGGCCACCGCGGTGACGCCGCCGAAGCGGACCTGCAGGTCGTCCGCCGCCACCAGCGCCGGCACCACCGGCGCCTGGTCGGGGGCGCTCACGACACCCCCTGGGCGGCGTCGTCGACCGGCGCCGGCGTCCCGGGGACACCGCCCGGCTCACCAGCCGCCATCAGCCGCAGGCGGTGCTGGCCGTGGCCCAGCGCCGACAGTCGGCGGATCGTCTGGCCCACCAGCCCGACCAGTCCCCGCGGCGCCGCCAGGGCCACCACCACGATGGCGGCGCCGTAGATCACCCCGGTCCAATTGCTGATCGGTGTCACCCACAAGGGCAGGCCGACCACCACCAGCGCCCCCACCAGGGCTCCCACCCAGGTGTCCATGCCGCCGAGGACCACGATGGTGAGGGCGGTGACGATGGCCGAGAAGCCGCCCTGGCTGGGCTGGATGGTGCTGAACAGCAAGGCGTACGACGCCCCTGACAAGGCGCCGAGCACGGCGCTGGCCACGAACACGGCCCGCTCGGCCCGCCGGACCTCGACCCCCAGAGCGGCGGCGACGTCGCTGTCGTTGCGCAGCACCCGGATGACCTGACCGGCCCGGCCCCGTTCGCTCCAGGCCAGCCCGACGACGGCGACCACCACGATGGCCAGGGTGGAGCGGGTGCCCAGGCGGATCGGGATGGCGAAGAGCCCCTCGGCGCCCCCGGTGAGCGAGGTGGCGTTGGTGATGAGCACCACCACCACCAGGTCCAGGGCGACGGTGGCCATGGCCAGGTACAGGCCCCGCAGCCGGCCCAGGGCCAGCGACATGACGGCGCCCAGCACCGCCGCGCCCAGCACCACGACGGCGAAGGCGACCACGGTGGGCTGCCCGTGCTTGGCCATGATGCCGGCGGTGTAGCCCCCCAGCGACCAGAAGGCCACGCTGGCCAGCGAGAAGACCCCGGCCCGCAGGCAGATCTGCACGCTGAAGGCCAGCAGGGCATCGACCAGCATGGTCTGCAAGGTGGAGGCGTTGATGCCGGCCACCGCGCTGATACCGCCCACCAGCACCGCAAGATGGGTCACGGCCAGCACCTCCCGGCCGCCGGGGCCCACGCCGCGGCGGCACCCGAGACGGTGCTGCCGACGCCGCCCACGGCGGTGGTGAAGGCGGCGCTACACACGCTGGGTCCGCTGGGCGCGGAACAGCCCTTCGGGACGCACGGCCAGCACCACCAGGATCACGCCGAAGACCACGGCGTTCTGCCACTGGCCGACGCCGGCGGCCGTCACCGCCGTCTCGGCCCCGGCCACCACGAAGGCGCCCACCACGGTGCCGGCCACGCTGCCCACTCCGCCCAGGATGACCACGGCGAAGGCGGTGAGCAGGTAGCTGTCGCCCACGCTCGAGTCGATGCCGCCGACGCTCACCGAGAACAGCACGCCGGCGGCGGCGGCCAGGGCGCCGCTCACGAACAAGGTGAGGGCGGCCAGCCGGTCGGCCGACACGCCGAACAGCCCGGCGCGCCGGGCGTCGAAGGCCACCGCCCGAAGCGCCCGCCCGTGGCGCGAGCGGCGCACCCACTGGGCCAGCACCACCCCCAGGCCCAGGGCCGCCACCAGCAGCACGATGTCGAGGTTGGTGATGTGCACGTGGCGACCGATGGTGTAGGTGACGGGGCGGAACACGGCGTGGGGGATGTAGAAGATGGTGTCGGCCGTCTTGTTGGCCACCACCTGGGTGATGATGGCGGCGGCACCGATGCTGGTGATGAGCATGGTCAGCTCGCGGCGCTTGCGGTCGTCGACGCTGCGCCGGACGTAGCGGAAGATGGCCACCTCGAGCACCACCGACACCAGGCCGGTGACCACCATGGCGATGGGCAGCACGGCCACCAGCGGCAGCGGCAGGGCCCGGGCCACCTCGTAGGCGACGAACGGCCCCAGCAGGAACAGCGCCCCCTGGGCCAGGTTGAGCACGTCGAGCACCCCCCACACCAGCGACAGCCCCAGGGCGAACAGGGCGTAGACCGACCCGAGGGTGAGGGCGTTGATGATCTGGTTGACGCTCTGGGCGTTCACGGTCCGCCTCCCTCGCCGTCGGTGGTGTGAGACGTCATGGGGCGGCGTGCGCCGCCGGGCCGGGACGAGGGTGCGGCAACCGAACGACCGCCGGCTGCCGCACCGACCACGTCAGCCGAGGGCGGCGACCGTCTCGGCGCCGTTCTCCCACTTGACCAGCACGCCGGGGGTGGTGACGTTCTTGTCGCCGGGCCCGAACCACTTGAGGGGGCCCACCGCCCCGGCGAAGCCGGCGCTGGCCGGCACCTGCATGCCGGCCAGGAGCCCGGCCCGGGGGGGGGCCGGGGCGGCC